>NZ_JBFTKP010000015.1:0-161909 GCF_056396005.1 Allobosea sp. 05T439
CTCCAGCGGATGAAGCGATTGTAGAGTGTCTTGTGGGGACCGTAGCCCTTGGGCGCGTCCTTCCACTGCAGGCCGTTGCGGATGACGTAGACGATCCCGCTCACCACACGCCGATCATCAACCCGTGGCACGCCATGCGACAGCGGAAAGTACGGCGAAATCCGCGTCATCTGCCGCTCGCTCAGCAGAAACAAATCATCCATCACGGCATCCTCCAGGACACCGTGAATCACATCTCAAGCAAAATTAATAGGTCCTGAGCCTAGTGACGATGAGGCTCGAGTCATCCAGTCTAAAGCCCTCTCAGACGCCGTCCCTTAGGAGCCGTCTCGGAGATTGCCAACAGGCTTTTTCAGACGAGCGGAACGTCCACCAGAACAGCCCCGTGAGACCGAGCGGCGGCAACGTCCGGATCTGCGTTTATCTCCGCGAAGGAGCGTGGCGCGGGCAACTGCTTACAAGAACGCGCCGCCTTGAGGGTTAGTGCAATCCCTGTCGGGCAGACTCCGCACATGCGTCCATCGTGTTGCCGGCTGCGGATTCCGACGAATTCGGCGGGCAATTCCGATATGAATTCGGCACCCTGTTCCGATTTCATTCCGGCACCCCATTCCGATTTGAAGCCGGCAGGTGCGAGGTGATTTGCCTGGGTCGTTCGTGATGATTGTCGTGGATGGATTTGACGGTCAAGCGATCGTGGCTGGAGGGCTCTGCGACTGGCGTTGTCGCATGCTCTCGCCGGCGAGTTCGATGCGGTAGGCATTGTGGGCAATACGATCCATGACGGCGTCGGCGATCGTGGGATTCCCGATAATCTCGTACCAGCGGTCCACGGGGATCTGGCTGGTGATGATGGTGGCGCGGCGCTCGTAACGATCCTCGGTGAGTTCGAGGAGATCGCGTCGCTGGGTATCGTCGAGTTTTTCCGGCCCCCAGTCGTCGATGATCAGGAGTTCGACCCTGGCGAGCGCCTTGAGCAGGCGGGCGTAGCGGCCCTCGTCACGGGCCTGGGCCAGGGTGGTGAAGAGCCTCGGGGCGCGATGGTAGGCGACCGAGACATCGTCGCGGCAGGCCTTTTGCCCGAGGGCGCAGGCGAGCCAGCTCTTGCCGACGCCGGCCGGCCCGGTGATCAGCAAGCTGCGATGCTGACGGATCCAGTCGCCGCCGGCGAGGCTGAGGAAGAGCCCGCGGTCGAGGCCGCGCGACGCCTTGAAGTCAACATCCTCGATGCTGGCGTTGTGGCGCAGCCTGGCGGTGCGTGCGCGGTTCTCGAAGCGTTTTTGGCTGCGCGCGGTGCTCTCGCGTTCGAGCAGGAGGGCGAGCCAGTCGGCATGTTCGAGGGCGCGGCTTTCGGGCTGGGCCTGGAGCTCCTGGAAGCTTGGCCATGCCGTGCAGTCCGAGCTCGGCGAGCAAGGTCATGGTGGGATGGATCAACATGATGATGTCTCCTGGTGTCAGTGGAAGTAGCCGGGGCCGCGCAGATTGCTGTGCTCGATGATGGCGGCGGGTTCGGTGGAGGTCCTGGCTGGTGCCGCGGCTTGTCGGGCGGCGATGGCGGCAACCGCGCGGTAGGCGAAAGCGCCGATCTCGAGGGCGCGCGCGGAGACGGCTTCGGCCTGGGACGGCTTGAGGTCGCGGAACAGGCGCAGTACGCCGAGGCAGGTTCTGAAGTCGTGTTCGGGATGCGGGCGGTTGGCCAGGATGGCAATGACCAGGCCCTCCGTGCTCGGGCCCACCGTCGCCGCCCAGCGCCGAAGCCGTTCAGGGCTCCAGTCGGCGTAGCGCCGGTGAGAGCTCGGCATGTGATCGGGGTTGGTACCGTGCCGGCGTCCGCCATAGCGGCGCTGGTGAGCGGCGACGCGCTGGCCGCGATGGAAGACCTCGATCGTCCGGCTGGTGGCCCGCAGATCGACCTGTTCGCGGATCAGGCCGTGGGGGACGGAGTAGAAATAGCCGTCATACTCGACGTGGTAATCGACGCCGGCGCGGGCCAGCCGCCACTCGGCGAACTCGTAATCCTCGGGCAGTACCGCCAGGGCCGGCCGCTCGACGGTCTCGAACAGATGGCGGCGGGTGACGCCAAGGCGCCGGATGACATGGTCGTTGATCCGGTCGACGGCGTCGCGGATCGCGGCATTGGCCTCGGCCAGCGAGAAGAAGGTCTGGTTGCGCAAGCGTCCAAGGATGGCGCTTTGCGCGAAGCGGACCCCGTTCTCGACCTTCGCCTTGTCGCGCGGTTTGCGGACGCGGGCCGGCAGTACGCCGACGCCGTAATGCGAGGCCATCATGCCGTAGCTGCGGTTGAGATCCGGATCGTAGAACGAAGCCTTGTTGACGCCGGCCTTCAGGTTGTCCGGCACGATCAGGCGGGGGACGCCGCCGAAAAACCGCAACATCCGCACATGCGAGCCGATCCAGTCCGGCAGGGCCTGGGTCCAACTTGCCTCGGCGAAGGTGAAGTTCGAGGCGCCAAGCACGCCGACGAAAATCTCGGCCTCCCGGATGACGCCGGTCCGGGCATCGACGATGCCGAGCTTCTTACCGGAATAATCGACGAAGACCTTGTCGCCGGCGACGTGCTCCTGACGCATGGTCGGCGACAGCCGACGCTGGAAGCCGCGCAGGAGGTCACAGAAACGGCTATAGCCGTAGCCCTGCGGATGGACGCCGCGATACTCCTCCCACAGGATCGCCATCGTCACGCCGGGCTTCTTCAGCTCGACGACGAGGTCGCCCCAGTTCGGCTCGGGGCGGCGACGCGCCCCCGAAAGAGCACCGGATCGCGCGAACAACCGGCCTGCCAGCGCATCCTCGCTCAGCTCCGCCGGCAGCGGCCAGGACAGGCCGGCTTCCCGGGCTCGTGCCAGGTTCCCCTGCACGGTACTGCGCGCCACACCAAGACGACGCCCGATCTCGCCGGGGCTCAGATCTTCCTCAGCCAAACGCAGCATCTGCCGCAGTTGTCTCATGGTCAGCTTCCTCTTCGCAGGCATCACGGTCTCCGTCTCGGTCGATACGGAAAACGTCTGCCAGAGTGGCTGACCCAGGCCTCCAACACCCCCTTCAGGGTGCCGGCTTCATCTCGGAATCACATGCCGGCTTCAAATCGGAATGCCCTGCCGGCTTCGCTTCGGAATACCCCGCCCGCTTCAATCGGAATCCGCATGCCGGCCGACGCTGCGTCAGGGCAATCTGGAAACCAGCCCCCGTACAGGGTGGTGTCCTCTTTGTCTATGACAGCGAGAAGTGGCGAGCGTTCACCGATTTAGAACATCCCGTTTTGTCCGTCAGCACAAGCCTCCCGGCCCGGATTCCGCCCAATTCGCGAACCACAAAACGGAGCCCGCCGGATCTTGGACGCGCCGGGTGCCGCTGGCGAGCTGGGTCAAGTGGAGCGCCAGCGGCGTCATTCTGCATTGTCCACATCTCCGGCGGCCACGAGCCTGAGTCCTGGTAGTCATGGGGGAGCGAATGCATCATGGCACCCTTGCTCGAGCGATCGAGATCGCCGCGGAGGCCCACGAAGGCCAAAAGGACAAGGCCGGCGAGCCGTACATCGCGCACCCGATGCGGCTGATGGCGCGGTTCCTCGCAGCCGGCGGAGAGCAGGATGCCATCATCGCGGCACTGCATGATGTCGTGGAGCACTCGTCGTGGACTCTGGGAGATCTGCGGCAGGAAGGTTTCTCCGACGAGATAGTGTCCGCTGTCGACGCCCTCACCCGCCGAGACGGAGAGGAATACATCAGGTTCGTTCGCCGCGCGGCCCGTCACCCGCTGGCCCGTTTCGTGAAACAGGCCGACATCCTCGACAAAATGACTCATCTGTCGAAGGTCCGCGATGGTGAGCGCTTGCGTGAGAAATATGCCGCAGGTCTTAGCGTTCTTGATGAAACGCCGCTCTCACTCTGATGCGCTTCAGCTTCGGCCCATCCAATTCCCAGATGGCCCTCTCCGCGATCCTGACCGGACCGCTGCGCTATAGGGTCGGTGGACGGGCGCCTGGAGCTAATGTTGACGCCGAAACTGCAGAGGCCCTAGCAGCCCTTAAAACGAACAGGGCTGGCGGCCCCAGCACTCGCCGCGCACTCGACCTCACTACCCGATATGCGAACCTGATCAGGATCAGACTCAGAACTTTCTTGTGTTTCAGGGGCGCTCTCATCACAAGAATGGGGATCTTGCGGTGAAGCGCCCTTTGCCCGCGTTCTATTTGTGACCGATCCGCCTCGTAGGCTTCGTTCAGTTCCCGGATCCTGTTCTCCAAACTGTCATAGGTTGCCTGCTTGCCCGCAAGCATGGCGTGGCTCGCCGCGCCGATTACCGCCTCTTCATCAGCATTTGACAGCGAGGCCTCGAACGACGCTCGTGCCTGCTGGTGCCGAGCCTGTTCTTTGACGATCTCAATCTGGTGCAGATCGACCGCCCGCGCCAACTCGCTGCTGGCGATATTCCAGGAAGATATCTGCACCGGGATACTCGACGCGGCCGTCACTCTCAGCAGGGTTTCAGTTTCTGACGCATATCCAGCGTCGATGCGGAGCAGTTCAGCCCGAAAGAGAGAAACAAGCCGGTCGAACTCATCCGAGAGCCGCTTGATCTCGCTGTCATAATGTAAATTCTCGGCGACTGGGACCCGGAAATCCTTGCCGGCCTTCGGCATTGCGGTGGGCCGCTCGAACATCAGGCCAGAGGCATCAAGGCGCGCGCCAATCAGTATCCTGGCGGCTTGCGCGGGTACGACCTGCTTCTCAACTGCCTTGCTCTCGATCGCCGCGGCAACGCGAGCGTAGAAGGCCCGATAGGTGAAGGCTCCCGACGCAACGAGGTGATCAAAGGCTCGTTGCGTCATCGCCTCCGCAGCCGGAATGTCCTTCAGGCGCTCCAGGATCTGATCGACGTTCGAGAAATCCTTCTCCAATGAGAGATAATGCTCGTCCGGCTTGATCGCATCCGAGTAGCGCCCCTTGAAGAGGACCATGGGCGTCCGCATGATCGCGCACTCGAAGATGCGCGGCGAAATCTGCCCCATCTCGATCTCAGCTTCGCGCGCCGCCACGAACGGCTTGAACTGCTCATAGCTCGGTACAACGCAGCCATTCACGGCCGTCATCTCATGGAAACGCTTCGCGATACTGCCGTCAAAGTCGAAGACGTTGCAGCCTGACTCCGAGCCGAGCATGGCCTGACAGTCGCCGACGAAATCGAACCAGGCCGTGCCGTAGATCCGGCTCGCCTCATCCATCGCGATATCGCACTTGATCCCGCGCGCGTCGCAGACTTCTTTCATGCGCCGGCCGATTTCGAACTTCTCAAACCCCAACCGACCGTAGAGGCCGCCGATATCGCGCCCGCGATAGCCTATCGGGATCGAACGCTCAGCCAGCGGCTTGGGCTTCGACCTATTGGTTGCGATGTCGTCGGGAGCGTATCCGGTGAAGACGGTAAGGAATTCGACGCCGGGGAATTCTGCCCGGGGATAGACGTATTCCAGGCTATCCTGCGGGACGCACGTCAACACAATATCGAAGCCGATATCCTTGATCGCCGCCTTCACCGTGTCCGTTCGATCATACTCATCCTGGACGGCAAGGACCTTGATCCCGCGAAACGTCCTCAGCTTCTGGCGATATGTGTCAGAGACATAACCATCGATGCAGAACCTGGCGCAATAGCTATGGAAAACGACGTCATAACAGTCGAAATCGAAATCCACGAGCGCGTTATGAGTGGCATGGACAAATTCAACGTCGTACCCACTGAACTGCTTGAAGGCGTTCAGATAATCGAGCGTCGTCTGGACGAAGGCGCTCCACTTCGAGTAAGCGACGAGGGCACGCCTAGTTGAAGACATCGGCCAGTCCTCTTCCGAGTGGTGGCATCCAGTATTATTACGTTAGCTGGTTTTTTAATTGCGTGTCTATTCCTTTTTTTTGCGAAGACTTGTTTTCCTAGCGGAACTTCCAAAAACCCAGGCTGAGTTACGTTTCCAGAAGGTCACCGTAGTAGCATTTAAAATGCTGCGGACAGGATAAACTTATGAAATCTATGCAAAAGCAGAGACGTGGGCCTGGGATGGACGGTCATCACATTGCGGTCGGAGGTTCGCCCCTACCGATCCCTGTCGACAGTTATCTTACAACGACACTGGATTTTTTGAGGTCGCTTCGCGGACTGGCGACCGAAGAGGACGGCGTGCTGACAAATAGCGCGCGATTAGAACAGCGTTTCCTTGAACGCCTCGGCTGTTGCCGGGTCGTCATCCCCTATCCCGGTCCTGTTCATCCGCTGAGAGACAATCCATTCGCGCAGTTCCTGCGGAGGCTGCATCAGCAGATCTTTGCCGCCAGAGCCATCGAGCCAGGCTTCGAAGTCTCGAGGCAGCAATGTCGCCGGCATACGGTTGTGGATCTCGGACATCCATTTGTTCGCGTCGCGTGTGATGATCGTGCAGGTTGTGATCGTCTCGCCGGTCTCCGGATTGGTCCAAGCCTCCCACAAGCCCGCGAATCCGAGCAGGCCACCATCTGCCGCGTTGATGAAGTGGGGAGTCTTGTCGCCCTTCTCTCCAGTCCATTCGTAGAAGCCGCTCGCCGGGATGATGCAGCGGCGTTTGACATACGCCGATCGGAACATGGCGCTGGAATCGACCGTCTCGATGCGGGCGTTGAAGGTCGCCCCGGACTCGTTCGCCTTCTTCTTCCACCAGCCGGGGATGAGGCCCCACCGCGCTTTCTTAAGCATGCGGTTGGAGTCGGCGTCGCGCACGATGATATCGACCTCGGTCGTCGGCGCGATGTTGTAGCGCGCCTGCAGGTTCGGCCGGTCGGCCGGTACGGTCAGCGGCTGGCTGAAAGTGACGATCTCTTCCCACGAATACGCTTGGCTGAACCGACCGCACATTGCCGCTACTCCTCGCCTATCCGTTTCCGCCGCTCGATCTCGCGAGGCTCGGCGGGCAGCAGATCATCCCGCCCGCCGTCGATCACGGTCAAGCCTCCCATCGTCGTCGGAAAATCGGGCGGCCGTGTCTTCCCAACGTCCAGGCAATAGCCCCCGCACTTGAACCCGTACTTCTACGCGCACCGGCCCCGGAACATCTCGAGCAGATCGCCCAGCGTCATGGCAGCGCCGAATTTCTCCGCACAGGCCACCAGACCCCCGTCTGCCCAGCGCTTGCAGTGGTTGCAGCAAAAGCGAATGACGACCCACGGATAATGCCTCAGGTCCGTGTCGAGTGTCGGCGGAATGGTGGGCCTGATCGGCATTGATATATGACATTTGACTCGTGCTGAATGAGAATAAAGATAGAACAAACGACCACCCCAAGGAGTCAACTGATGAGTGATCGCCGCGCGAATACGTCGCTGATTGCGACGGCTAGGCCGCGTAGGAAGGACCGGCCGGCGACGAAGGTGAAGAACCAGCGCGAGCGCCTCGCCGATCCGGGCGCCCTGCGCAAAAGGGAACGCCAGCACGGCGCGCGCCATCGGGTTCGGCCAGATCACCCTGATATTCCGTTCTAAGCGGTCGCGATCATGGAAACAGTTCAGGACGCCATTTTCGAAGGCGCTACCGAGCTGTCCATTCACTGCGAGGAGTGCAGGTTTGTTCGCGTCGTGGATATTCGGCAGTTGCCGGGCCTGATGGGTGAGCAGCCGCTTAGCTCTTTGCATGAACGGCTGAGGTGCAAACGCTGCGGGTTGCGGCCCAAACCTGAGCACGTCAAATTAGCGAAGCCTCCAACCTTCCACTCGGGCCGTTACCCTGGATGAATGAACTGGATGTGTACCGGGCCGTCGAGCGCGTCGAGCAGCTGACTGGGTGTCTCGAGGAAACGCCGGAAGAGGCCGAGCTGATCGCGCTCGTTACGGCGCTGGAGGAATGGATCGTCCGCAATCCCTACCGCGATAGCCAATGACTTCCCAAATGGGGTGGAGAGCGGACACTACAAATTGAGACCTTCAGTTTCCTTTACAGGAGGAAGTGAAATCCAAAAGATAGCACTCTCGCGAAGCGAAGGAGACCAGCATGCCCACATTCACCGGCACTCTCGCGAACGACGTCCACGCCAGCGCGACGGACAACGTCCAGTACGGGCTCGACGGCAATGACTCGTTGACCTATTCGGGCACCGCCGCTCCGGCCCTGTACGGCGGCGAAGGCGACGACACGCTCGACTACAGCAACGGGTCCGCCACCAGCGGCGCCCTCTATGGCGGCAACGGCAACGATACAATCTTCTGCACCAGCCTCGGGCTCGGCGGCGGCTCGTCCACCTATGGCGACGAGGGTGACGACCAGATTACGAATTTTGGTGGCTGGACCGATGGCGGCAATGGCAACGACACTATAACCGTCGGCAAGAGCGGCTTTTACGGCGGGATCGCCTTCGGCGGCTGGGGTAACGACCTCATCCAAGCGTCGAATACGGGGTTAGTCGACGGCGGCTACGGCAACGACACGATCTACGCCGGCTATTCGGGTATCGGCGACACAGCAATCGTCATTGGTGGCGATGGCGACGATTTTATTGCAAATACGAACCAGACTGCAGGCAGCACGGAGCGCATGTCGATCTTCGGAGGGGATGGAAACGATTCGCTCTATGGCGGCGGCGGGCATGACGTGCTGGTCGGCGGCACTGGACGCGACCTGCTCGTCGGAAACGGTGGAAATGACTACCTTTACATGGGAAGTGACGGCGGGTCCGGTTACGGCGGCAGTGGCAACGACGTCGGCGTAGGGGCAGCCGGTAACGACGTTTTCGTCATGGAGGCCGGTGCCGATACCGCCTACGGTTATGACGGCGCCGACTACTTTTACCTCGGGGACGGAAACGACATTGCTTTTGGTGGGAGCGGCACGGATGTTCTGCTCGGCGAAGCCGGCGCTGACTATCTCGAGGGTGGCGAGGGCGTGAACTACTACTTCGGCGGTGCCGAGGGCGACACGTTCGTCGTCAAGGATGTCGCTTCGGTCCAGGTGGTCCAGGACTGGAAAAACGGCGCCGACATCGTGAGCTTCGAAGGTTCGGGCTTCTCGTCCTTCGCCGACGTGATCTCGCATTCGTATCAGAACGGCGACTATTTCGTCGTCGAAGTCGATAGCGACACGGCTGTTTGGCTCGTCAACGCCTCGGCTCAAACAGTGACGGCGTCCGACTTCTTCTTCTGACATGCCTAACATACGGCCGCCCCAGCGCTGGTATCTTTCGCCGACGATTGCAAAGGGCGGCCGTTTTGATCAGGACGGATCCTCCAACTGAAGTACCTGCCGTTGATCGGCTTCGTCCCGCAGACCCTTATACGACGCGTGCCGCAGCTTCCCGTCAGTGGTCCAGCCGCGGAATTCGATCTCCGCGACCAGGATCGGATTGACCCAGCGCGCGCCGGCTCGCTTCAACTGCTGATCTGGCTTTGGAGTCACCAGCGCATCGAGAGCCTTGCGTAGATTCGTAGCGGATCGATGCGTGAAGCCCGTGCCGACGCCACCGACATAGGAGAGGTGGTCGCCCTTCCTAGCCGCGAGCAGCAGCCGACCAATGCCGCCCAGCGCCGACGACGACAACTCATAGCCGATGATGGCGAAGCCCTCGGATTGGATGCATTTGATTTTCCGCCATTCGCCGCCCCGGCCGGATCGATAGGGGGAGCCGCGCCGCTTGGCGATGATGCCCTCCAGGCCCATCTCACAGGCTACCGTCAGGAAGGCGTCGCGGGCGGCGTCGACATCCTCGCTCATCAGGATCGACGTGTTTGGCTTGATGACTCCGGCGAGCATCTCGCGCCGCTCCTCGCACGTCAGCGGGCGCAGGTCGTGACCGTTGAGATAGAGCAGATCGAAAGCGTACAAGAGCGCCCCAGCGGCAGATCGTTTACCGCCCCGACCTCCGAGAGCTTGCTGCAGGGCGCTGAAGTCGGAAGCCCCGCGGTTGTCGAGCACGACGGCCTCACCGTCTAGGATAGCGCTATCCAGCCCGAGATCCAGAGCATCAGCCGCGATCGTCGGGAACCGGCTCGTCCAGTCATGGCCGCCGCGAGTCAGGATTCGCACTGTGCGGTTATCAATGTGGATGGCGAGACGGTAGCCGTCCCATTTCACTTCAAACGACCATTCGTCGCCAGTAGGCGGCTTTGAAGCCAATAGAGCCAGGCAGGGCTCGACCCGCTCGGGGATGGGGTCAAAGTTGAGCTTCCGCTGACGCGCATCCCGCGGCTTGCTGACAGGGCCACGGACAGTCTCGGCCACAGGGCCAACACGCAGGATACGACGCGCGCACACAACTGATACTCCACCAGTGAAGAGCGGCCCCGCCGGCTGGGGGGACGTTTTTGGCGGGACTACTCCCAGGCCGTGAGGGCGCCGGATGTGGACAGCGCCAACACGCATAGCGAACCCATCGCGAAGCGCCGAGTTCCGCCATCGCGGGTTCATCGAACCGCTGTACGGATAATTTGGCTAGATGGATCGTTTGGCCCGCCGACCCCAACCCGGCGGCAGTTCAAGACGAAGCGATAGCGGAACGATTCGGCTTCAGTTCCCGTTCACTCTCCAGCGGGCAGTATCGTCTACAGGAGGATAGCGATGAGACTAAGAGCAATCGCTTTCGCAGCCGGGATTTTGTTCACGGCATTCGCCGGGGCCGCATCGGCGCTGCCGCGTGGACTGGAGATCGATGCTCCATCTGACCTTATCCAGGTGCAGATGCGGTGCGACGCAAGCAGGTGCATCGATCAACGCACCGGCGTCTATTCGCAGTCAACCTGCGACCGCTACGGCTGCAGGCCGCTCGGCGGTCCGGTGGGCCGCGTTGGCGGTTCTGGACGTGGCTATGATGGCGGTCCTAGAGGAGGCTATGACGGCGGGTATGAGGATCGTCCTCGGCGGCGCGGTTGGGACGATGACGGTCGCGGCTATCGGGGCGGAGGCGGTTTCAACTGCAATTCCTCCCGCTGCATCGAGGCAGGGACCGGCCGTGTCTGGGAGAGCACCTGCGATCGGTACGGCTGCCGTCCTCTTCGGCCGGCCCGCGGCCAGCGCTGGTAGAGCAGCGGTGCCGCTGGCGACGACTAGTCCTCGGCCTTGATCGGGAGCGTCTCGAATGCCGCGGCCCGGTCGGAAGCGCTCATCGGCAGAGACAGGAGGAAGAGCCTGATCTCGCGATCAATAATGTCTTTGGGCCGCATACTGCCGAATTTGTCCCAGACCGCCGCAGCGAGGTCCGCATTGTCGGACCAGGGCCAGCGCTTCTGAGCTCCCTTGACCGGGATCCGTTTGGCATGACGATCAGAAAAGATCTGCCACCGGAGCGCACGCAGGAAAAGCCGCTTGTCGCCGATCGAGCGGGCAATCGATGCCAACGTCGCGGCATGGAAGGGAAGGTACTCGGGGGCGACCTGGCCCCAGCCCAGATCGCCGAGGCTCACTGAGAAATCGACAGTCGTGTCGGAGCCCGTTTGGCCCCTCACCCCGTCGGCCAGGCGAAAGAACTCGATATCTCCCGGCCGCCCGCCGGGGGATGAAGCCTTGACCTCGCCATCGCCTGCGAAGATGAATCTTAGATTCAACGTGTCGTGGAGCTGCTCGGGATCAAACTTTCGCCCATGCCGCGTCGAGAAGGAAATCAAGGCAGGCCGCGACGTCAGGACTAGACCCTCATGCATGCGCAGCTCTGAGCTATCTCCGGTACGCAGCTCGACTCGGCGCAGTGATCCTCGCCCGCTGATCTGAAAATCGACTGACATATACCGAGGCCGCAAGTCGTACCGGTTCCAATATCCGTTATCGATGACGCCGAGCGCTGCTCGGAACGACTGGATCCCCCGCTCAGCAAGGGAGCGAAATCCTTCATCGGGAAAGTGCTGGTCGAGCAGGAGGAGCGTCTGGATCGAATAGAGGTGCGCATTGACGATGAAGGGGTTGTGCCGGTCAGGCATCGGCACTTCCTGAAACCAGATGAACTGTTCGTTTTCAGATCTCAGGCCGCCCAATGTGACTGGTAGCAAAAACGCCTTGCCTGCGCGCCTGGCGAGCTCCGCGAACCTGGCCTCACCCGTTTTGCAGGAGTGGATCAGAAGCCGCTCGACGATAGCCGCCTGGCCGAACGCGGAAGCCCACGGCGCCTGAAGGAGGACATCATTGATCTGCGTGTCGTAGTCATACCGCCACACGACTGCATCGCCGCCCACTCCAACCGCATTCTGCTCGAAGAACGCCAGCGCGGCGCGTGCCTTCTCATTCGGCTGGTACGTGGCGCATGTCTCCTCGAAACTACGCGCGTCCCGCGCAAACATCGCAAATGCCACCGACGACATGTTGCGGAACCGGCTGCCGTCGGGCGCCTCGGAAAACGGAAGCCCTTGTTCGTCGAGCCGCGGCGACGACCGCCAGTAGGCTGTCTTCTCCGGCAGATCGACAGCGCCGGAGGTGGCCTGCGCAGCGATGCAATAGCTCACCACGCCGCTGAAGCACTGACCATCACTGCCTATCCCAGAGTTGCGTCGTTCCATCCCGAATATCGCCGCCGCACCGAGCAAAGCGATCGAGACCGAAGCTACCGAGACTGCAACGTGCAGATACCGCATGCCCATGCGTCCTCACAGTTGGAGCGGGATGGGGTGCGCAAAAATGGCGCCATCGAAGCGGTGCCGACGGCCCCGCGCTCAGTGAGGAAACGCTCAGGGAGCATCCGAGGTTGCGCCCGCTAGCTAGTCAATTTTGGAGGCGGGAAGAACGGCTGAAAGCGAAGAGCCCTGAAGCCGTCAGTCATCCTTCACTGCAAGCCCCGCCAAATAAAGGCTGGAGAGAATGAGCGCACCGATTGTAAGCGCCCCAAGGGCGCTTCCGGTTATGGCAAACGCTGAAATCGTGGAGGCGGTCGCGAAGCCGGCGGATAGTGAAATACTCACCCGAATCCCTCCAGTTTTGGCCGTTCTATCACGTAGTATAGAAGGTCACGAGATCTTCGAGATGGGTGAACGGCTTAGTTTTCCTCCCTATTAACACAAAAAGCCCGCCGCCCCTTGCGGAGCAGCGGGTTAATCTCAGGGGTCTCGTCACTCAAGGCTCGCATACGCCGGGAGTTTCCGACAAGCGTTATTATGCCGCCTTCCTTGCCGGTGGACGCCCCTCGATGACCACGCTGAGCGGGCCGGCTTTGCCCTCGGCGCCGTTCTGCGCGAAACCCGAGGTCGTTCCAAAACCGCAGCCCCCCGCGCCGAGCCCATATTGCGATCGAATGCCATTGATTGAATAGCCCGCAACATTCACGCTAGGCGTCGAGGCCGGCGAATACCTCGGTCGTCCTGTCAGGGCCGTGTACGGCGCTAGCATGGAAGTGCCCGGGGTGATCCGCCCCCGCCGAGCGGTCCGGGTTGAATGTTAGTGGGAGGTTGGCCTGAGCGCCAGCGCGGGCGGCGTAGCTGGTGCGGGTTGCGCAGCCGGCCGCGCGGCCATGGCGGGAATGAAGACCTCCGGCGCGGGAGGCTTGTATCCGAGCGAACCGTGCGGGCGCAGCGTGTTGAAGTGCCGCCGCCAGCTTTCGACGACGATCTTCGCCTCGGCGAGGGTGTAGAAGATCTCGCCGTCGAGGAGTTCGTCACGCAGCCTGGCATTGAAGGACTCGATGAAGCCGTTCTCCCAAGGGCTGCCGGGCGCAATGTAGGCGGTCTTGGCGCCAACCGCGCCGATCCATCCCTGCACGGCCTTCGCGACGAACTCCGGTCCATTATCTGACCGAATGTGCTCTGGCACACCGCGCAGGATGAACAGGTCCGAGAGCACGTCGATGACATCGATGGCCTTCAGGCGCCGGCTTACACGGATTGCCAGGCATTCATGGGTGTACTCATCGATGACGTTCAGCATCCGGTATTTTCTCCCGTCATGGGTGCGGTCCTCGACGAAGTCGTAGGACCAGACATGGTTGGGCCGCTCGGCGCGAAGACGAATGCAGGATCCGTCTCCCAGCCAGAGACGGCCGCGCTTGGGTTGCCGGGCCGGAACTTTCAGCCCCTCGCGTCGCCAGATGCACTCGACCCGCTTGTCATTGACGACCCAGCCTGCCGTCGAGCGCAGCAGCTCGGCGATCTTGCGATAGCCATAGCGGCCGTAACGGCGGGCGAGTTCCACGATATCGGCGGTGAGTTGCTCCTCATCGCCGCGTCCGCGTGGAACCCGGCGTTGGGTCGAGCGATGCTGCCCGAGCACACGGCAGACCCGCCGCTCCGACACCTTCATGACGAGCCGGACATGCTCGATGCAGGCACGGCGACGCGCGGGGCTTACCAGTTTCCCGACGCGGCCTCCTTCAGGATCAGCTTGTCGAGCGTCAGGTCCGCGACGGCGCGGCGCAGCCGGGCGTTCTCGGCCTCGAGCTCCTTCATCCGCTTCACCTGATCTGTCTTCAGGCCGCCGAACTCACGGCGCCAACGGTAGTAGCTCACCTCCGTCACGCCGATCGAGCGGATCGCGTCGGCAACGGATTGGCCCTGCGAGACCAGCACATCGACCTGGCGCAGCTTCGCGACGATCTCTTCGGGTTTATGACGCTTCTTCGGCATTGCGGTCCTCCTGTCTGCCTCAAGACATACTTCAGGGTGGACCAATTCAACGGGGGTGGATCACTCCTTGTAGTCGCGCGCCTGTCGTGCCAGATACCCAAAGCTAAGCTTGATTGGTTCTGCCGCGAGAGCAGAATGAGTCGCTCTGCCGCTACCAACTATGATGATCTGGGCCCATCCTGTGACGATCAAGGCCTCACAACAGCGAATTCTGCTTACAGGCACTGCAGGCTTCGTTGGCTTTCATGTCACCGAGGCTTTGCTCGCGCAGGGCGTTCAGATCCTGGGTATCGACAATCTCACTCCGTATTACGATCCTGCGCTCAAGCAGGCGAGGCTCGATCGTTTGGCTCCGCGCAACGGCTTTTCTTTTGAGCAACTCAACATTGCCGACTATGACGCGCTTGATGACGCATTTGCTCGATTTCGCCCGGACGCCGTGATTCATCTCGCGGCGCAGGCTGGCGTGCGCTATTCGCTTAAAAATCCGCGCGCGTATGCCAGCGCCAATCTCGACGGCTTCGTGTCAGTATTAGAGGCCTGTCGTCATCATCCGGTTCAGCACCTGATCTATGCCTCATCGAGCTCGGTCTATGGCGCCAACGCCAAGGTGCCGTTCAGTGAGCATGATGGCGCCGACCACCCAGTCTCACTATATGCGGCAACCAAGCGCTCCAATGAACTGATGGCACATTCGTATGCCCATCTCTACGGCATACCGGTCACGGGCCTACGCTTCTTCACGGTCTATGGTCCTTGGGGCCGACCGGACATGGCCTATTTCAGCTTTACCAAGGCGATTCTGGAAGGCCGACCGATCGACGTGTACGCCGAAAGCGAGATGAGCCGGGATTTCACCTATGTCGACGATGTCAGCGAGGCAATCGTCCGGCTAGTCGGTGAGCCGCCCGGAACTTCCCCCGATTTCAACGGTGCCTCGCCTGATCCCGCAACGGCTGCGGCACCCTACCGGGTTTACAATATCGGCAATC
This sequence comes from Allobosea sp. 05T439, assembly GCF_056396005.1. NCBI lineage: Bacteria > Pseudomonadati > Pseudomonadota > Alphaproteobacteria > Hyphomicrobiales > Alloboseaceae > Allobosea > Allobosea sp. 05T439. Next base: position 15,557 of record NZ_JBFTKP010000015.1, read on the forward strand.
ACACTCCAGTCCGACTCGACCACTTCATCGCCGTGATCGAGGCTGCATGCGGTAAGAAGGCCATCAAACGGCATATGCCAATGCAGCCGGGCGACGTGCCCGCCACATATGCCGACGTAAGCGCACTCGCATCCCGCGTCGGTTTCAGTCCGTCCACCACGATAGAAGACGGCATTCAGCGCTTTGTCGATTGGTACCGCGACTTTTACGACTTATAGCTTGAAGATCGAGCGCGCTACACGTCGACTTGCCCGATCCATGCAGCGAGCCGCGCATATGCGAAACCGGCTCCGCTCACCGGCGAATGATGAGCCTCAAGGCTCGGTGGAGATTTCCAACCTCAAGACCAACCGGTCCGCCAGATCGCGAACTTCGCCTTTGTCTCGGCATTAGCCGGATAAAGTCCGAAGATGGTTTCACCGGCACGGACGCGTTCTTCGACGAAATCCTCATAGGCCGTCTGCTCATAGGCCTCCCCTGCGACTTCGTTGGCGAGATGGGCCGGGATCACGCAGACCCCCTCGCCGTCCCCGACCACGATGTCACCGGGGAATACCGGTACATCGCCGCAGCCGATCGGGACATTGATATCGGCCGCGTGGTGGCGGATCAGATTCGTCGGGGCGCTCGGCCGATTGTGAAAGGCCGGGAACGGCATCTGGGCGATGTCGGGCGAATCCCGGAAGCCACCATCAGTGACGACCCCGGCGACTCCCCGCTGCATCAGCCGGGAGACAAGAATGCCGCCGGCAGACGCCGCGCGCGCATCCTTGCGGCTGTCGATCACCATGACATGGCCGGGCGGGCAGGCCTCGACCGCCTTGCGCTGCGGATGCTCGATATCGGCGAAAACCCCGAGATGGTCGAGATCTTCGCGCGCCGGGATGTAACGCAACGTATAGGCCTCGCCGACCATCCGAGGGACCGCAGTTCCGAGCGGCCGCACGTCCTGGATGAAAACATTGCGGAAGCCACGCTTGAACAGGGCAGTCGTTAGAGTAGCGCTGGAGACGCGCTTCAGCTTTTCGCGATTTTCGGGGGTCAGCACGGACGTCATCGGAAGGTGATCCTCATTCGCTCAAAGGAGGCGGCATTCGACGCTGATGATCGCCGCCCCGGGGCCGCTATACCGCGCAGCCCCGGAATGCCGCTCTTGGTCAGGACATGGCAATCGCGCTTCACTCGATCTTTACGTTCGCCTTCTGGGCCACCTCGGCCCAGCGCTTGGTTTCGGCGGCGATATGGGCGGTGAAATCGGCCTGGCTCGAGCCGACCGGGTCGACCCCAAGCTTCCTGAGCTGCTCGACGGTTGCCGGCTCGCGCATGATCGCCTGCACCTCGGCAGAGAGCTTGTCGACGATCGGTTTCGGCGTCGCGGCAGGCGCAAAGAAGCCGTGCCAGGAGGTCGCGGCATAGCCCGGAATGAACTCGGCCAGCGCCGGCAAATCCTTGGCCACGGCGAGCCGTTCCGGCGTTGCGGTCGCGAGTGCCCTGATCTTGCCGGCTTCCACATGCGGCCACGCTATGGTGATGTTGTCGAAGGAAAGCTGGATCTGGCCGGAGAGCAGATCCTGGGTCACCTGCCCGCTCGATCGGTAGGGTACATGGGCCATATCCGTGCCGGTCGCGACCTTGAACAACTCGGCTGCCATATGCGTCGAGGTGCCGGCGCCGGACGAGCCGAACGAGTATTTGCCCGGGTTCTTCTTCAGCAGTTCGATGAGTTCCGGTACTGACTTCGCCGGCAGGTCGAGATTGACCATCAGGATATTCGGCACGCTCGCCACCTGCGAGATCGGCGCAAAATCCTTGATGTGGTCAAAGGGCATCTTGCTGTAGACGGCCGCGTTGATCGCATGGGTCGAAACCGTGCCCATGGTCAGCGTGTAGCCGTCGGCCGGCGCCCTCGCGACAGCCGCAACACCGGTATTCCCGCCCGCGCCCGCCCGATTTTCGACGATGAACCTGCCATTGAGCCGCACGGCCAGCCGCTCGGCCAGGATTCTGCCGAGAAGGTCGGTCGTGCCGCCGGCAGCGAAGGGCACCACGATGGTCACGACCTTCGAAGGGTAGTCCGACTGCGCCAGGGCAGCCGGGGCGATCATCAAGCAGGCGGCGGCCATTGCCGCGCGTCGCGTCAAACTCATCAGGTCTTCCTCCCTTGTTGCAGCGCCCGCGCAATTCTCGCCGGCTCGACCCTTCCCGGGTTCCTTGCCGCAGGACATAGCACAGCATTTCAGATTTGAAATCTGAAATTTCAGACTTGTTCGGACTTGATGTTTGTGATGTTTGATGCGGCGATGCAGGGCGGAACGCCGGAGCCCGATCGGGATTTCGGTGCCTCCCCCACACATGCTGGGACTATGATGACCGAGACCACCACGATCGAACCCGTCGCCCCTCACCTGCTGCGCTCCTTGCGCGAGCATGTGCATGAGCGTCTGCGTCGTGCGATCGTGGCCGGCAGCTTCCAGAACGGGGAGCGGCTGAACGAGCGTCAGCTCGCCGAAATGCTCGGCGTCAGTACAACCCCGGTGAAGGATGCGATCCGTAAGCTCGAAAGTGAAGGGCTTGTCCGCACAGAGGCACGACGCGGCGTCTTCGTACTCTTCTCCGCGCGCCAGGCTCTGGAGATGGCGCTTGGCCGCGCCGCAATCGAAAGCGTGATGGCCCATATCGCCGCCAATCGCATCAGCGACGCCGAGATCCGCGACATGTCGCGGCTGATCGACGACATGGCGCACGCGACCGAGCACAGCGCACTCGAGGACCTCGTCAATCTGAACGAGGCCTATCACGGCGCGATCCACCGGATCTCGGGCTGCGCCTATCTGGAGCGCCGGCTGGACGGACAGCGCATGTATGATCACGCCCAGCGCATCGCACTGCTCGGCGAGCAGGACGAACGCCGCCAGGGTTTTGTCGAACACCAGGGAATCTTCGAGGCGCTGGCTGGGCGCAAGCCGCAGCTCGCCGAGCAGCGAATGAGGAGCCACATCGTGCGCTCGGCCAAGAGCCATGTGCGCCAGGTGTTCGGCTCGGATGCGGAGGGATTGGCCTATGACGAATGACCGCTTGCGGACCGCATTACGCGGGATTTCCGGTGTGCATGTCACAGCCTGGAAGGGCGACGGCGAGGCCGACTGGGCCCTGACCGGCCAGATCGTCCGGCGCATTGCCGAGGCCGGCATCCACAATATCGTCTCGGCCGGAAATACCGGCGAATTCTACCCGATGACCACCGACGAGGTCGTCCGCAGCCATGCTGTCGCCGCCGAAGCTGCGGCCGGCAAGTCGCTGGTCACGGCCGGCATCGGCCGCTCCCTTCGCGAAGCGATTGCGACCGGCAAACTCGCAGTTGCGGCCGGTTGCGATGCGGTGATGGTGCATCACCCGCTCGATCCCTTTGCCGCGCCGCAATCGCAAGCCGATTACATTCTCGCCATTGCCGAGGCCCTGCCGATTCCGGTCGTCGCCTATATCCGCTCCGACGCGATCGGCGTGAAGGACCTCGCCCGCGTCGCGACCCACGCCAATGTCGCCGGCGTGAAGTTCGCGTCAAACAACATGATGCTGCTGGCCGAATGCGTGCGCGCGACCCAGGGCACCAGTGCGAACTGGATCTGTGGACTGGCCGAAGGCTGGGCCGCACCGTTCCACGCGCTCGGCGCCCGCGGCTTCACCTCCGGACTGGTCAACGTCGTGCCCGAACGCTCGCTGGCGATCTGGCGGGCGCTGGAAGGCAACGATTATGAACTCGCCCGACACCTCGTCGACGAGATCGCCGGTTTCGAGACGCTGCGTACCAAGTATGGCAACGGCGCCAATGTGACCGTGGTCAAGGAGGCGCTCGGCCTGCTGGGCACGCCCGTCGGCCCCGTCCGCCTGCCCGGCCTTCCCGAACTGAACGAGAGCGAGCGCGCCGAGCTGCGCCGTGTCGTTGCTGGCTGGGGCGCACGGCAAGCAGCAGCGGAATAGCCGCAAGCGTCATCGCAGAGCACTGCGACAAGGCATGCAGCCCGCATCCCCGCCGGCGCACCGCGCGCAATGGCGGTCAGGACCACAAGCAAGAAACATCCGAGGAAACACCATGCCCCACCCCCGCAAGACGCCCGAGACGCTGCGCAGCAGGCGCTGGTTCGGCGCCAGCGACCTGCGCTCCTTCGGTCATCGCTCGCGGGCGCTGCAGATGGGCCTCAATCACGAGGAGTTCATGGGCAAGCCGGTTATCGGCATCCTCAACACCTGGTCCGAGATCAACCCCTGTCACACCCATCTGCGCGACCGGGCCGAGGCGGTGAAGCGCGCGGTCTGGGCCGCGGGCGGTTTCCCAGTCGAAATCCCGGTGATGTCGGCCTCCGAGCAGTATCAGAAGCCGACGACGATGCTCTACCGCAACTTCCTGGCGATGGAGGCAGAGGAATCGATCCGTTCCCATCCACTCGACGGCGCGGTGCTGCTCGGCGGCTGCGACAAGTCCACGCCCGCCCTCGTGATGGGCGCATGCAGCGCGGGCCTGCCCTTCATCTTCGTGCCGGCCGGCCCGATGCTGCGCGGCAACTGGGCCGGCAAGGTTCTGGGCTCCGGCGCCGATGTCTGGAAATACTGGGCCGAGAAGGAAGCCGGTAACATCACCGACGGCCAATGGCGCGAGATGGAAAGCGGCATCGCCCGCTCGCACGGCACCTGCATGGTGATGGGTACCGCGGCGACCATGATGAGCCATGCCGAGGTGCTCGGCCTCACCTTGCCCGGCGCCTCCGCGATCCCCGCCGCCGATGCCGCCCACCCCCGCATGGCCGCGGCCGCGGGAAAGCGCATCGTCGAAATGGTCTGGGAGGACCTGACCCCCGACCGCATCCTGACCCGCAAGAGCTTTGAGAACGCGCTCACCGTCCATATGGCGGTGGCGGGCTCGACCAATGCGATCATCCACCTGATCGCGATGGCGGGTCGGGCCGGTGTGCCGCTGACGCCGGAGGATTTCGACACCTTTTCGCGCACGGTGCCGGTGATCGCCAATCTGCGGCCGTCCGGCGACTTTCTGATGGAGGATTTCTTCTATGCCGGCGGTCTCCCCGCTCTGTTGAAACAGCTTGAGAGCAAGCTGCATACCGACGCCATGACAGTGACAGGAAAGCCCCTTGCCGAGACGATCGCGCTCGCACAGGTCTATGATGACAACGTCATTCGTCCACTCGACAGGGCCGTCTCGACCGCCAACGGGCTTGCCGTCCTGAAGGGCAACCTTGCGCCCGATGGCTGTGTCATCAAGCCTTCCGCGGCCGAGCCTCGGCTGCTCCAACATCGCGGCCCGGCTCTGGTTTTCGAGGATTACGACGCGATGATGCGCGCTGTGAACGACGAGGACCTCGATGTCACCGCCGATCACGTCATGGTCCTGAAGAACTGCGGCCCGGTCGGCGGCCCGGGCATGCCGGAATGGGGCATGCTGCCCATTCCCAAAAAACTGCTGAAACAGGGCGTGCGCGACATGCTGCGCATCTCGGACGCCCGCATGTCCGGCACCAGCTACGGCGCCTGCGTGCTCCATGTCGCGCCGGAGGCTTATATCAAGGGGCCCCTCGCCGCGGTTCAGACCGGCGACGTCATCGTTGTCGACGTCGAGGCTCGCAGTATCTCCGTCGAGCTTAGCGACGAAGAAATCACCGGTCGCCTCGCCACTTGGTCACCACCCGACCGCAATTATGCTCGCGGCTATGGCCGCATGTCCGCCGCCCATATCCGCCAGGCCGACAAGGGCTGCGATTTCGACTACCTGGAGGGCACGGCCAAGGTGGCGGAACCGGAGATTCACTGAGCGACCGCAGAACGGCCACGGCCGTGGAAGCGGCAAGCCTCACGACAGGCCAATCCTGCCCTTGGACTAGCCGAGAGCCCGGGGCATTATCCATGCGAGCACCGAAGGCGCCGAAATGGTGTGGCTAAGGCGATGGGGCAGTTGATGACGATGGGGTATGACGACACGCTCCCCTTCGACCCACGCCTTGCCTACGAAATGCCGACCAACTCGCAGATCGAGCAGGAGCGCTGGGTCTTCGCCATGTGCAATGGCAGGCGCGGCGGCCGCTTCGCCGAGATCGGCGCCTTCGATGGCGTCCTCCACAGCAACAGCTACTTCCTCGAAACCGAACATGGCTGGACAGGTGTGGCGGTCGAGCCCAACCCCGAACTCTTTGCGAAGCTCCGGCAGAACCGCACGGCGATCTGCCTGGAAAAGGCTGTCTACCGCGAGTCCGGCAGGGTCCTTGACTTCGTTGCCTCCCAGGAGATCGGCACCCTCGAGGAATTCGCCGACAGCGACGGCTATTCCAGACACCGTCGCCAGGTCGTCGCGGAGAAGGGGCTGATCCAGGTCGAGACCATCACCTTCAACGAGATTGCGGCGATGGGCGATTTCGCGCTGAACGGCTTCGACTATGTCTCGCTCGATACGGAAGGCTCCGAACTCGACATTCTGCGCGGCATCGATTTGGCTCGCCACCGAATCCCGCTCTTCACCATCGAGCACAATTTCGTCGAGCCGCGCCGGGAGGCGATCAGACTCCTTCTGGCGCAGGCAGGCTATGATAGGCTCAACGTCGGCTTCGACGACTGGTATTTTCATCCGCCGATCTTGTGCGAACGAAATCACGGCACCGTCGTAGACCACGGCAAAATCAACCGCCATTTCAAGAACCTCTACAGGGACTAGGGGAGTGATTACACAGCACGCACATCCCGAAAGGCCTTCGACGCATGTTGACGGTTTCCAGCAAGTCTGGAAGAAGCACGCACACAAAACGGCCAATTGAACGATGTTGGCGCAATCTTGAGGTTGAATGTGAATTCGCCAGTCGCGCAGCGGTTTATTGAACGCGTCCAGGATCGGTCGGTCGTCATTGGTATCGTCGGACTGGGTTATGTGGGTATCCCGCTTGCGCTGGCGGCGCTGCGCCAAGGCATCAAGGTCATCGGCTTTGATATCGACCAGCACCGCGTCGACGATCTGAACGCCGGGAAATGCGCAATCAAGCACATCCCAATGGATCTGATCATCGAAGGCGTGAAGAACCGCACCTTCATTGCGACCACGGACTTCGACCGTATGGCCGAACCGGATGCATTGCTGATCGCGGTGCCCACGCCGCTGACCAAGCATCGCGAACCTGATCTCTCCTATGTGGTGAAGACCACGGAGGCGATCGGCAAGCGCCTGCGCAAGGAACAGCTCGTTGTCCTCGAATCGACGACCTATCCCGGAACGACCGACGAGGTCATGCGCCCGATTCTCGAGCAGGCCACGGGCCTGAAGAGCGGCGAGGAATTCTTTCTGGCATTCTCGCCGGAGCGCGAGGACCCGGGCAATCCGGACTTCGGTACTTCGACCATCCCGAAGGTTGTCGGGGGCGACGGCGCCGATGCGCTCGCCATATCGATGGCGCTTTACAGCGCGCTGGTTGTCAAGGCCGTTCCCGTTTCCTCGACCGCCACCGCGGAAGCGGTCAAGCTGACCGAGAACATCTTCCGTGCCGTCAATATCGCGCTCGTCAACGAGCTGAAGCAGGTCTACGCCGCGATGGGCATCGACGTCTGGGAGGTGATCGATGCCGCCAAGACCAAGCCCTTCGGCTTCATGCCCTTCTATCCCGGCCCCGGCCTCGGCGGCCACTGCATCCCCATCGATCCGTTCTACCTGACCTGGAAGGCGCGCGAATACGACATTACCACGCGCTTCATCGAACTCGCTGGGCAGATCAACACCCAGATGCCCTATGCCGTGGTCAACAGGCTCGCCGAGCTCGTCGACACCGAGGTCCGCAAAAACCTGAGCGATGCGAAGATCCTGATCCTAGGTATCGCCTACAAGAAGAACATCGACGACATGCGCGAAAGCCCCTCGCTCAAGCTGATCGAGCTGATCGAGAAGCGCGGCGCGCACGTTGAGTTCCACGATCCCTTCATCCCTGTCATCCCGCCGACCCGCGAGCATGCCGAGCTGACGGGCCGCAAGAGCGTGCCGGTTAGTAAGGAATCGCTCGCTGGCTTCGACGCCGTGCTGATCGCCACCGACCACGACGATGTCGACTACGGAGCGCTGGTCGCAAATTCGAAACTGGTCGTCGACACGCGCAACGCCTGTGCCCGCGCCGGCATCGTCGCCAACAACGTTTTCAAGGCCTGATAAGATGACGAGTTTCGCCCTGATTGGCGCCGCCGGCTATATCGCTCCCCGTCACATGACGGCCATCAAGGCCGTCGGCGGCGATCTCAAGGTGGCCTATGATCCCAACGATTCCGTCGGCATCATCGACAGCCATTTTCCGCAGGCCCACTTCTTCACCGAGTTCGAGCGCTTCGACCGGCACGTCGACAAGTTGCACCGGCGCGGCGAGGACATTGACTATGTCAGCGTCTGCTCGCCCAATTATCTGCACGACGCCCATATCAGGTTCGGTCTGCGTTCCGGCTGCGACGTGATCTGCGAGAAGCCGCTGGTCCTCAACCCTTGGAATATCGACGGCCTCGCCGAAATCGAGCAGCACAGCGGCCGCAAGGTCAACACCATCCTCCAACTTCGGCTCCACCCCGCGATCCAGGCGCTCAAAGAGCGCATCGCTCAGTCGAATGAACGTCATGCTGTCGATCTGACCTACATCACCTCGCGTGGTCGTTGGTATCACGCCTCATGGAAGGGTGACGAAAGCAAGTCGGGCGGCGTTGCCACCAATATCGGCGTCCATTTCTTCGACATGCTGGCTTATGTCTTCGGCCCGCTACAGTCACAGACCGCCAATCTCCGCGAACCGGAGCGCGCTGGCGGCCTCCTCTCCTACGAGAAGGCCGACGTACGCTGGTTCCTCTCGGTCGATGCCAACGATCTTCCCGAAAGCGTCAAGGGCAAGAAGACGACATATCGTTCGATCTCGCTGGACGGCGAGGAGGTCGAATTCTCCGAAGGCTTCACTGACCTTCACACGCGCAGCTACCAGGAAATCCTGGCCGGCAAGGGCTACGGCCTCGACGACGTCCGCTTCTGTGTCGAAGTCGTCTCGCAGTTCCGGAACGCGCCGATCGTGACCAGTGGAGAGCAGCACCCCTTCGTCCATAAATATCTGAAGGCCTGAGACGATGGCCGCGGCCTTAGAGATGCGCGACGACCCGCGTTTTCCCGGCGCGAAGATTCACGAGAGTGCCTATGTCGACGACGGCGTCACTCTCGGGCCTGGCACGAAGGTCTGGCATTTCGTCCATGTCCTGGGGCAAACGGTCATCGGCAAGGACTGCGTCCTTGGCCAGAACGTCATGGTTGGGCCGCGCGTCACCATGGGCGACGGCTGCAAGGTCCAGAACAATGTCGCCCTCTATGACGGCGTCGAGCTCGAAGACGATGTCTTCTGCGGCCCGTCCTGCGTCTTCACCAACGTGAACAATCCACGCGCGTTCCTAAACCGGAAATCCGAGTTCCGCCGCACCCTCGTCAAGAGAGGCGCGAGCATCGGCGCCAATGCGACCATCGTCTGCGGCCACACACTCGGCGCGTACTGCTTCATCGCCGCCGGCGCAGTGGTGGCGAAGGACGTACCGGATTTTGCGTTGATGGCTGGCGTACCGGCCCGCAGGATAGGCTGGATGAGCCATAACGGCGCCAAGCTTGGGCCGGATCTCACCTGCCCTGAAACCGGCAGGCGCTACCACGAAACCGGACCGAACACCTTGGAGGAGATTCTGTGATGGGCACTCCGGCGATCGAGTTCATCGATCTCAAGGCGCAGCGCCAGCATATCGGCCAAGCCATGGATGACGCCATCCTCAGAGTGGTTCATGAGGGCAATTACATCCTGGGTCCGCAGGTCAAACAGTTCGAAAGCGAACTCGCCGCCTACTGCGGCGCAAAGCACGCCATCGGCGTCGCCAACGGCACCGATGCGCTCGTGCTGGTACTGGAGGCGCTCGGTGTCGGCGCTGGTGACGCTGTGATCTGCCCGAGCTTCACCTTCGCCGCCACCGCCGAAGTCGTCGCCTGGATGGGCGCCACCCCGGTATTCGCGGAGATCGACAACGCCACTTACAATATCGACCCCAAGGGCCTCGCCGCCGCGCTGGTCACCGCAAGGAATAACAACCTCAACCCACGCGCCCTGATCACCGTCGATCTCTTCGGCCAGTCTGCCGATTACGACCCGATCGAGGCTTTCTGCGTCGAGAACGGCCTGGTGCTGATCGCCGATTCCGCGCAGGGTTTCGGCGCCCGCTACAAAGGCCGCGTCGTCGGTTCGATAGGCCAGTTCGCCACCACCAGTTTCTTCCCGGCCAAACCACTCGGCTGTTATGGCGACGGCGGCGCGATCTTTACCGACAGCGATGAGCACGCGGCCCTGCTCCGCTCACTGCATTTTCACGGCAAGGGCTCATACAAGTACGACAATGTCCGTGTCGGCGTGAATTCGCGCCTCGACACGCTTCAGGCCGCCGTGCTGCTTGAGAAGCTCAAGATATTCGCCGAAGAGATCGAAAAGCGCCAGATTGTCGCCGGGCGCTATACCGAGGCACTCAAGGACGTCACTGTGACTCCCCATGTGATGCCCGACTGTGTTTCGACCTGGGCCCAGTACACGATCCGCGTCGACGCTCATCGCCGCGACGCCTTCCAGGCGGCGCTGAAGGACAAGGGGGTGCCGACGACGGTTTACTATCCAAAGCCCCTGCACCAGCAAACCGCTTACAAGCACTTCCCCGTTGCCGGCAACGGCCTGCCGATCTCGGAGCGCGTCGCGCAGGAGGTCGTGGCGTTGCCGATGCACCCCTATCTCGATGAAGCCACGCAGGATTACATCATCGAGGCCGTGCGCGAGGCCCTGAAGCGCGAGGCCTCGGCGGCGTGACGCCGAAGCGGCGCCTTGTCTACCTGTCGCTGGAAACCCCACGCGAAGGCCAGGCGACCTATACCCACGTCCACGAGATCATCGCGGGCCTGCGCGAGATCGGCTGGCAGGTCGATCTGCTCGCAACCGTCCGGGGCGGCGCGAGCTCCGGCACCGGCTATCTGACACGCCTTTTCGATTACGTCCGCGCGCAGTGGGTTCTGGCGCGCCGACTGGGCACTTGCGATGGCGTCTACATGCGCGCGCATTTCGCCGCGCTGCCAGTCGCATTGTGGGCGCGGCTGCGGGGCGTCCCGGTGTTCCAGGAGATCAACGGCTTGCCGGCCGACATCTTCGTGACGTATGGCTGGCTCGGCTGGATCGCCCCGCTGATCGGCTGGCTCTATCGGAGCCAGATGCGCATGGCGGCGCATGTTTTCGTCGTCACGGAAGGCCTCCGCAATTGGGCCGAAGCCCAGGCCGGGCACAGTCGCATCAGCGTTGTCACCAATGGCGCAGACGTCAAACTGTTCACGCCCGATGGGCCACACTCGAACGAACCGGGTCGCTACATCGCTTTCGTCGGTGGCCTGACGGCCTGGCACGGAATCGCAACCATGATCGCGGCGACGAAGGAAGCAGCGTGGCCGGCCGATCTCGGCCTCGTCATCATCGGCGACGGCGTCGAGCGTGATCGCCTCAAGGACGCAAGCCTTGGCTCGCGCGTGCGCTGGCTCGGCCGCCAGCCGCCCAAGGAAGTCGCCTCCCATCTGCGTGGCGCAGTGGCCGCGCTTTCCATCACTGAAGACACGGCCGGCCATCTCGGCACAGGCGTCGCCCCCCTGAAACTTTTCGAAGCCATGGCGAGCGGCGTTCCGGTGATCGTGACCGACCTGCCCTTCCAGCGCGAGCTCGTCCGAGACTACGAGACCGGACTGGTGATCCCGATGGCGAACCCGGCCGCTCTTGCCGGAGCTGCTGCGGAGCTTGCAGCCGATCCGGACCGCGCGCGCCGCCTAGGATACAATGGCGCGAACTATGTTCGGGCGCATGCCTCTTGGCGTAAACGCGCCGAAGAGATTGCGGAACGCCTTGCCCCCATCATCGATGCACGGATTGCCAGAAGCAAATAAAACCGGCCTGAGCCGCTATCGCGCTTGCCACAACGTCGTTTTACTGCTTGACACCGACAGTAGCCGCCGAGATTGGAACTATACTGCTTAGAATATTTGGGACGGTGAGCGCAATCGAGCGTCAGATGGAAGATTCTACAATTTCAGCTGACATGCTCAGCGCCCTTGGCGCCGTCTTGCTTCACCGGCTGGGCGCCACGAACTCGTCGCTCGGCCCCTTCACGATTCGAAGAAAAGAATACGACTGCAGGCTGCCCATGCCGGGGCGCACATGACCAAGGTCGCACTCGTCTGCATCTCGCCGCTGCGGCATGACTCGCGCGTGCTGCGGCACGCCGAACTGCTCGCGGGCGTCGGCTACGACGTCCGCATCTTCGCGCAGGCCCCACTACCGGATTCACCCCCGGCTCCGATTACGGTCCTGCCGGGCCCCGGCAGTGACTGGCGGGTGCGTTTCGGGATGGTGTTCAGGCAGGCTCCGGCAACGCTCCTTCCAGCCAGCGCGGATTCGCTTTACTGGGCATCCACGACCAAGCTGGCGGCGCGCCGCGACCTGCTGCATTTTCGCCCTGACCTAGTCATCGCCAATGACTGGCGCTCCTTGCCTGTCGCCTTCACCGCCAAGCGTGCCGGCGGCGCCCGCATCATCTACGACAGCCATGAGTTTGCACCCGAGGAATTCTCGGATAGTTGGCGCTGGCGCGCGCTAGCTCAACGTCATGTCATGCGCGTTGAAGACCGCTACATCCGCGAGGCGGACGCAGTCGTCACCGTCAGCCCCGGCATCTCCGACGCGCTGGCAGAACGCTACGGGCTCCGCGAGCGTCCCATCGTCATCTCTAATACCCCGTCCTGGCACGGCACCCCCTTCCGCCAGACGGGAAGCCCGGTCACCGTGCTCTACCACGGGGCTGTCGTGCCCCGCCGCGGCCTGGAAACGCTGATTGCAAGCCTGCCCCTCTGGCCGGCCGACTTCAGGCTGATCATCCGCGGCCCGACGCAGGGGCAATTCGACCAGCATTTGCGCAGTCTTGCCGGGCATCTAGGCGAGCGCATCGCTTTCGAACCCGCCGTTGCCCCCTATCAGGTCGTGGAAACGGCAGCGCAAGCGGACATCGGAATCTTCCTGCTTTCGAACAGCACGACCCATGCCCGTTTCGCACTTCCGAACAAGGTCTTCGAGTATATGCAAGCCGGGTTGATGCTGGTCAGCAGCGATCTGCCCGAGATCCGTAAGCACGTCGAGTCAACCGGCTGCGGGTTACTGCTCCCCGGGGACAGCCCGGAAGCGATCGCGGCCTCCCTCGCCGGCCTGGATCGCAACCGGATCGACGCCTGCAAGCGAGCCAGTCTCGAATCGGCGCGCCGGCTGAACTTCGAGGCCGAGAGCACCAAGCTGCTGACGATAGTTGAGCAACTCTGCCACTCGACGGCCTGAGGGTGCTCTTACTGGGCGGCTAGGTCCTGCACCGCCCGGTTGCGAACAGCGCGGTCGATAGCATCGAAGAACCGGTCGGCCTCGGCCTCCCAGTTGAGGTCCTTTGCCGCCTCTAGCGAGCGCGCTTTGCAGGCCTCGATCGAAGCGCGGTCGAAACCATTGATTGCGTTTGCGATGGCCTCCGGCGTCACCTGCGGAATCAAGCGGCCGAGTTCGTATTGCCGCAACAGCGCTGTCATCTCCGGCAAGTCCGAAACACATAAGGCAAGGCCGGCCATTGTGTATTCGAAGAACTTGTTGGGCAGGACGTGGACGTTCTGCTGCGAGTGCCCGGATAGCGCGAAAAGGCCAACATCGAAGCGCGCGGCCTCCTTGACCAGGTCGACCATCGGGACCGACGGCGCCAGCACGACGCGTGCACCGAGGCCCGCAGACCGAATCCGATTGGCAAGCGCCTCAAGATACTCGGCCGGACCGGGGCCACGGATCGTCAACCGAAACTCCGGCCGCCACAGCGCGACGCTGTCGATACAAGCCTCGAGCCCCCGGCCGACATTGACGACCCCATGATAGAGCACCTCGATGGTCTCGCCGCATGGCCGGTGCGGATGGGCTTCGTAGCGTGGCATGTTGCGGATCAGCAGCGGCTTCTGGGGAAGACGGTAGAGTTCGTAGAGGCGGTTGGCGATGCCTTGCGAGACGCAACTCGTCACAGCCGCGCCGGCGATCCCCTCACGTTCGATAGCTGCGATGACTGGGCGCTGGGTGAGTCGCCAGAGCAGACGCTGAGCATATTCGTCGACCGCGAGCTCGTGCGTGTCATACGCATAAGGCACCTGCTGTTCGGCCGCGAGGCGCCGCACGATCGGCAGTGCCGTCCAGTCATTAGCGAGCCAAAGATCAGCCTGCTCCCGGCTGGCAAGCTGGTAGAGCCGCTCGAAGCGGTCGTTCAACGTCCAATAGGCCGTATTCGCGTACCGTGGGTTGGCGTAGACCAGCGCGATGTCCATGGCGCGGCTGGCTCGACGAAGGAAAGGAAAGAGCGTGCGCCGCGCGACACGCCCCGCCATTGCTCTGCTCGCCGATCGCCAATTCGCCGGGAGTAGATGCACCCCCTGGTCGAGCACGTCCCGTGGGCGCGAACTTGGCGCAGTCTGTGTCTCCCCGCTAACAGGCTTCCCCTCGAACTCGCCAGCATCAATCGGAGAAGCGAAATGCTCTACGGCCAAACTCGCAGCATTATCGGAACCGATCGTGAGGCTGCGCCATTGCGGCGACTGCGAACGCGCGCCGGGTAACCCAACTGCGACCACGTCCCAGCCGTGCGCGTGGAACAGATCGCCCTGGCGGCGGACTCGTGGATCGTCGGGAATCGCGGAAAAGCAGATCAGCCCGATACGCGGCTTCCGTGCCGCCGAACTAGCCATGATGATAAAGGCCCTCGAGACAAGACAGGAGCCGGCGCAACCGGCGAACGGAACACCGCATCTCCGGCTTCCGCATCTCCGCCAACATACTGGCTCGTCGCCAAGTAAGCCCCCCTTGTCAATCGCAATATGCCGGCAAGCGTGATTTATCGCAGGCTCGGACTTGGAATGTGGTGACTTTACTTCTATCAAGCCGCCGGCGCGGTCTGCCAGCGCGCGAGATTTGTCACGAAGGTTTCCATGTCGAATATGATGGATCAAGCCGCAGTCGACTCGCGCAATTCCACATTCTGGAGCGAGTTGTGCGGGACACAGTTCGCCAAATCGCTGGGCGTCACAGATAGCTCACCGAGTTCGCTTAAGAAGTTCGATGACTGGTATTTTGCCTTCTATCCCTATCTATTCGTGCATATACCCTTCGAGGATATGAAGGGGAAGGACGTCCTTGAGATTGGCTTGGGATATGGCACCGTCTCGCAGCGCCTCGCCGAAGCCGGCGCGCTCTATCGCGGTCTCGATATCGCCCCTGGCCCTGTTGCGATGGTCAACCATCGTCTGAAGCAGGCCGGGCTCGATGGCGAGGCCCGACAAGGCTCTATCTTGCAGGCCCCGTTCCCCGACGAAAGCTTCGACTATGTCGTAGCAATCGGCTGCCTGCATCATACGGGCGATCTGTTTAAGGCCATAGAAGAGTGCCGGCGCGTCCTTCGCCCCGGCGGCAAGCTCATCTTCATGGTCTACTACGCCTACTCTTACAGGCGCTTCTACCAGGCGCGCAGCGAAACGCTAAAATACATGCTGCGCGAGATCTTTGGCTCTCGCGGCGTCGTCGGCCTGAGCGCGCAAGCCGAGCGAGCAGCCTATGACGCCAACCAAGCCGGCGAAGGCGCGCCTCACACCGACTGGATTTCAATCCGATCGCTGCGCAAGCTCTGCCGCAGCTACGCGTCGTTCTCCGGCCAGACCGAGAACATCGACAACGGAGCCCCGTTCGAGCGCAGCCCACCTCGGCGCGAACTCCTTAAGTCTTGGATTCCACGCTGGTTCGGATTGGATTTGTACGCCACGGCAACCAAGTAGCGGTTGAACCAACCGCTAGCTTAGGTCCACCCGCCTGACCTCAGGCGTGCTGCAATGCGCTTGGCTAGAGGCTCGACCGCGGGAAGCGCGGTCAGCACGCGCTGCGCGAGCCCGGAGCGCACGATCCCACGCAGTGTCAACGTTCGCGCTCGCCGCACGTGGATTCGAGCCAAGAGAACCCGCACGCGGAGTCGCTGCGCGAGGGGGAGTTGCGACAGGACGCCTGGAGCCAGCTTGATCATTCCGCCATAAGCCTGGGCTATCTCCTCCCGATAGGAGTCGTAGACTTTGTTCAGCCTCCCGATCCATTCGATCATGCTGAAGTAATCTGCCTTCTCAATCTCCAGCATGTTGCGCAGCGCAACGACGACCAGCGCCCTATCGTCGCCGGACGACAAGGCGGCACGAAACGCAGCGCTAGCGGCAGCCCGTCGCGATTGCTCCAGCAGCATTTCGGCATCGTAGCTGACGAGCACTCCGGAAAAGTCGCTCCCTTCAACAGGCCCAGGCATCGCCAGCCGGCAGATATCGGCAATTTGGACTAGGCCCTCGAGCTGCGCCATTTCCCGACCGAAGCTGGCATAGATTCGGCGAACCTCGATCTCGAACAACGAGCGAAGATGGCTGAATTCGACGATCAACCGGTCGACTTCGCTTCGATACAGGACACTTTCAGCCACGTCCTTTCGAAGCTGGAAGCTCTCTTCCAGTTCCGGAAATGCGGTCGGATGCTCCATCAGCAAGCCGGACGAATCCAGCATCGAGGGAGACTCCCAGGGGCGGCCCAAAGGCGTCCGATTTCTAGCCACCAGATGCCGTTCGATCGCAGCGGCAATCCCAGCGTAGAACGTGCGATAGGTAAAGTGTTTGGACGCGACAAGATGGTCGAAGGCGCGCTGCGTCATTGCTTCGAGCGCCGGCAAATCCCTAAGGCGAGCGAGGACCTCGTCCACGTTGGAGAAATCCTTCTCCAACGCGATATAATGCTCGCCTGGAGCGATTGTGTCCGAGTAACGCCCCTTGAACAGGACCATCGGCGTAAGCATCATCGCGCATTCCAGAACCCGCGGCGAAATTTGCCCCATCTCGATCGCACCGTCACGATCTGCAACGATCGGCAGGAAGTCGGCGTAGCTCGGAGGAACACCACCGTTCTCGGCCGTCATCTGCTTGAAGCGGGCGTCGATGCTGCCATCGAAATCGAACACGTTGGAGCCAGATTCCGATCCAAGCATCGCCCTGCAATCGCCGACAAAGTCGAACCACGCCTTACCATAGATCCGGCTTGCCTCGTCCATTGCGATGTCGGTTTCAATACCGCGCGCGGAACAGAGTTCTTTCATGCGGCGGCCAATCTCGAACTTGTCAAAGCCAAGTCGGCCATATCGGCCACCGATGTCGCGCCCGCGATAACCGACGAAGATCGACCGTTCAGCCAACGGCTTCGGCGGCGGCAGATCAGAGGCAAAGTCATCCGGCACATAGCCGGTAAATACTGTGATGAACTCTACGTTCGGAAAATCGGATCTAGGGTATACATATTCGAGACTATCCTGCGGCACGCAGGTCAATACAATATCAAAGCCCAGATCCTTGATTGCAGCCCGAAGAACATCAGTATTATCATACTCGTCCTGAACGGCCAGAACCTTTATACCAGAAAATTTCTTCAAGCGCTCCCTATAGCTGTCGGACACGTATCCTTCGAAACAAAGACGCGCGCAATAGCTATGAAAAACAATATCATATGAGTCAAAATCGAAACCTATCGATGCGTGATGAGTGGCATGAACGTAGTCCACCTCAAACCCACCGAACCGCTTGAAAGCAGTGAGATAGTCAAGCGTCGTCTGAACAAACGTGCTTGACATTGAATAGGCCACGAGCGCGCGCCGAACGCTTGTCAAATGTCAATCCTCTTTCCGTCAGTGCAGCGGAGATAGGTGGAAGCAAGTTAATTGGTCAAGAGCGGAACGCACGAGCACGGCCGCGGAGCCCAACCACATTGCCACGGCGAACGCGTCGCGCTAGAGCTTCGCCGCCGACGGGGAACGACGCACGTTTCGCGGCTGCGTATTGCCAATCAATGCCCCGGAAGTTTGCATCGCCAGAGACCGTCCTCTATTCGCCATGCGATCGGCGAACCTGAAGATGAGCCGGCCCTCCGTAGCGGACCAGTCATGCCCCACATCTTTACAGTCCTCGGCGCTAGGCCGCAATTCATCAAGGCCGCTCCCGTCAGCCGTGCCCTCGCCAAGGAGGGCATGACGGAGGTCATCGCCCACACTGGCCAGCATTTTGATGCCTTGATGTCAGATGTCTTCTTTGACGAGCTCGATATCCCGAAGCCTACCTACAATCTCGAGGTCAACAGCCTCGGGCACGCCGCTATGACCGGCCGCATGCTCGAAAAACTCGAAGAAGCAATGCTGGCAGAGAGGCCGGACATCGTCTTGATCTACGGCGACACCAATTCCACGGTAGCCGGCGCGCTGGCCGGAGCCAAGCTCAACATTCCCGTCGCCCATGTCGAGGCCGGCCTGCGCTCCTTCAACCGCCGCATGCCGGAAGAGATTAACCGAGTCGTCGCGGATCATGTCAGCACCCTGCTGTTCTGCCCGACTGAGACTGCCATCCGCAATCTCGCCACCGAGGGGATTACTAGGGGCGTGCACGCCGTCGGCGACGTCATGTTTGACACCACGCTAGCTGCAGTGAAGCGGGCCGAAGGCCGTTCGACCATCATCGAGACCCACGGGCTGAAGCCGGGCGGCTACGCCGTCGCAACGATCCACCGCGCAGAGAATACCGATGACCCTGAGCGGTTCCGACAGGTCATGGCCTGGCTCGAGGAGGCCGCCCGTGAGCGGCCGGTCGTGATGCCAGTACACCCGCGCACGCGCAAGCTTCTCGCCAGCCGAGGGCTGACGCCCGCAGGCCTGACCCTGATCGACCCGATCGGCTATCTCGACATGGCCCGCCTGCTCAGTCAGGCGGCCGCCGTCTTCACCGACTCTGGCGGCCTGCAGAAGGAGGCCTATTTCCATCGCGCCCCGTGCGTAACACTGCGCGACGAAACGGAGTGGGTCGAAACCATAGATGCGGGCTGGAACCGGCTCTGGACCGGCCCCGACTATGCCGCACGACGCGATATTTTGGACTACGGCACCGGCGATGCATCCTCGAAGATTGCACGAGCCCTGAAGGACGCTTTGTGATCGCGCATAGCTCTTCGCTCCACACTTCAAGAATCGCTCGAGCGCAACCTGTGCAGCACGAATGCCGATACCACCAGCCCTAGCGGCAGTGGCAATATCGTGTGTAGGGCTCAAGGAACCAAGGCGATCGCCGCCGCCGCTTCGGGCGGCGCGCCCGCCTGCTGCAGGAGCAGCACGAAAGTAACATCACGCTGCGTAGCTCAAGTACGATACGACAGATCGAACCCGACCTGACGCCCGGGAGATCTGGCCAATCCAGGCTGTGGTCAATTTCCGCTTATTACTGCCGATTAACTTTCCAGCTGATCGATTTAATAATCGCATAAGCGACGTCGTTCTCTGTCTTGAGATATAACCGATCAGGGTTCGTCTTAGTGAATTTAAATTCTGAAATATTACTTTCAAACCGCCTGCATTGCGCATCCAAGCAGATAAAAACATCTTTGCCACCCGAAACCGCGGAAGCCGCTACGCGAATGGTAATTTCGATAGGTGTAACGGCATCCCCTGTTCTTAAATCTATCTCTATTCCGCTAAATGGTCGGTTCGGAACATTATCGCCGATATAGTTTGGCTTGTCCTGAAAATTCTCTATTCCAGAATCACCTGCAAGATCAACACTTACGGAACCGACGCTGCCTCTAATTATATCTGCATCATTGTCCAGATATTGGAACGGACGAAATCCGATAACAGACGAATATATTCCGTGTGGAGCAAGAGCCTCGTTAAAAATTGGATGGCGCTTAATTTCATCAACGCGAATTACATCATCCGTCTTAGCCAAAGCAAAAATGCTTCCACTAGAACGGCGATCGATCCAATATGCTCCGTATGTGGTGTCTATTAACCTCCAAGATTCGGAAATCTTCACTTCTGGAATTATGTGACTCGATCGTTGATTTCCCAACTCGAAATAAAACTCCACTGACCTAGCTTCAATCTCAGCCATCTCAAATAAAGCGAGCGCAACCGCAGTTTGATTACCACAAATGCCGTGTCGAACTACGATGCATTGCTCTGCATTGCTACCGGGCTCCAAAAACGCGGGACTCACTTTTAGAAAGAAACTCCGAAGTGCAGTGCTTGAGAGGATCGGAGTAGCGTTCGCTACCGCGATCGCATAAATATAACCAAAACACGCTGATTTGGGGGCCCGCCGCGCGTCGTCTGGAGTTAACTGCGGCGCTGCCGTCAATCTTCGGTCGCCGCTGGCCTCGTCTTCGTCCCGCATTGTGGTCGGACACTCATTGGCTAAGCCGAAGCTATGCCAAGCGCCCAGAGCGCCCTGATACAAAAGACATGCTTCGTACGTGAGGGGGCTTTGCCGCGGGCAGTTCAGATCACCTTGCCTGAGTTGCTCGGCAACCAACTCGGGAAGAGAAATCTCAACCTTGATCTCGTCCGGAGGGGATAAGGGAAGAGCGGCCTCGGGGCCACGCCTATAAGCGGCAATTCCAAATACAAACGCCACGTTTAGAGTCAACGAAATTGCGACCAGAGATCGCTGGAGAAATTTGTTCATTCTCGCGCCGCAGGAAACAGTTCATCTGAACATGAGCTTCTGATTGTAGCAATTTCAATCAAGCGCGGCGACACTACTTTCGGCGCATTCGGCGCTGACGATACTCCCAAGTTTTATCCAGCTGTGAGTTCGTTTCCGGCGGTTGTGGAGCCCGTTCGGGCCGGTGAAGCGGCGGGCTCTGGCGCTGTGCTTTTCGCATAGCGGGGGGCCAGGGCCCTGCGCGGAGTGAAGGTCGAGGCGAAGGCTGCGGGCGTCTGCCAGCCAAGCCGGGAGTGAGGGCGGGCAATGTTGTAGTCGACGCGCCAGTTGGCCAAGGCCGTCCGTTCCTGTGCCAGGGACGAGAAGAGGGGCTCGTTCAGCAGCTCGTCTCGCAGGCGGCCGTTGAAGCTTTCGATGAAGCCGTTCTGCATCGGCTTGCCCGGCGCGATATAGTGCCATTCGACGCAGGCCTGATCCGCCCACGCCAGAATCGCGTTGCTGGTGAGCTCGCTGCCGTTATCGCTGACAATCATCTTCGGCCTGCCGCGCTCGGTGATCACCCGGTCGAGTTCGCGAGCGATACGAAGGCCCGACAGCGAGGTATCGGCGACCAGCGCCAGGTTCTCGCGCGTGCAATCATCCACGATGGCCAGGATCCGGAAGCGGCGGCCGTCCGTGAACTGGTCGGAGACAAAATCGAGCGACCAGCGTTCGTTCGGTGCGAGGGGAACCAGCATCGGCGCTCTTGTGCCGATGCCCCGTTTACGGCCACCGCGCCGGCGCACGGCCAGCTTCTCATCGCGATAGAGCCGAAAGAACCGCTTGTGGTTCACGACATGGCCTTCGCGTTTGAGCAGGACATGCAGGCGCTGATAGCCAAAGCGCCGTCGCTCCCGGGCGATCGCGATCATTCGCTCCCGCAGGCGCGGTCATCAGGCCGCGCAAATTGGTATCGGACGGACATCCGGCAGCAGCCGATGGCTTTACACGCCCGCCGTTCGCTCGCGCGTGACGCTCCACGAGATGAGCGACGGCTTTCCGATCGGCGGCGGGCGTCACCATTTCTTTCCCAGCAGATCCTTCAGCGCGACATTGTCGAGCATCGCATCGGCCAGCATCCGCTTCAGCTTGGTGTTCTCATCCTCCAGCGTCCGGAAGCGCCTGGCCTCCGACACGTCCATCCCGCCGAACTTCGCCTTCCACTTGTAGATGCTGGCGTCGCTGACACCGTGCTTGCGGCACAGATCTGCGACCGAGGTCCCGGACTCCTGTTCGTACGCATGCGGTGTAGGCCGCCTTGCGGCGAGAGATTTCGACGTCCAGCTTTTCGCGGGCAATCCAGCATCAGTGCTGGCAGCGCTGCTGGAGAGCTCGGCGTGGATGATGAGACCTATGTTCGGCGCAGGCGCTGGAGCACGGAAGAGAAGCGCGCGGTCGTGACGGAGGCGCTGTCGAGCGGGAACGTCATCGAGACGGCGAAGCGGCACGGCATTCAGGCGCAGCAGATCTACCGCTGGCGCGAGCGGCTCGATGAGCGGCAAAGTCCGACGGCGTTTCTGCCGGTGTCGATGGCACCGAATGCCGTGCCGCTCAGTCCGGCACCGAGGCCGCATCAGGATCACCGACCAGCAGCGCTGCTGGATCGCTCGCCGCGGGTCGAGATCGTGTTGTCCTACGGTCGGCGGATCATCGCCGAGGGCGGCGTCGACGTTGATGCGATGGTTGAGTTGGCGCGCGGCCTTGAGGCGTTCAGGTGATCCCGGTTCCGGTCGGCATGAAGGTCTGGCTGGCGACGGGCCACACCGATATGCGCAAGGGGTTCTCCTCGCTGGCGCTGGTGGCGCAGGAGGTCTTGAAGCGCGATCCGCTCGGCGGCCACATCTTCTGCTTTCGCGGGCGTCGCGGCGATCTGTTGAAGGTGATCTGGCACGACGGTCAGGCGGCGAGCCTTTACGTGCGGCGGCTGGAGAAGGGCCGCTTTCTGTGGCCGTCACCGGCTGACGGCGTCGTTGCGATCACACCCGCGCAGATGGGCTATCTCCTCTCCGGCATCGACTGGCGCAATCCGGTGGAGACGTGGCGGCCGACCTCGGTCGGATGAGACCTT
Organism: Allobosea sp. 05T439; assembly: GCF_056396005.1. Taxonomy (NCBI): domain Bacteria; kingdom Pseudomonadati; phylum Pseudomonadota; class Alphaproteobacteria; order Hyphomicrobiales; family Alloboseaceae; genus Allobosea; species Allobosea sp. 05T439. The sequence continues at coordinate 38,329 of NZ_JBFTKP010000015.1, forward strand.
TTTGCTTGTGTTCTCCGAGAGATGTGATTCCATCCTGGTCGTGAGCAACACCGCCGCATCGACGACTTCGCCGTCGCTGCCGACCGATCTGGCAGCGGCGCATGCGATGATACTGGCCGAGCGCGCGGCGCGGCTCGAGGCGGACGCGGCCGCCTCTCTCGCGGCTGCGGAAGCACTGAGGGCGAAGGCCGAGGCCTCGTCCGTCGAGGCGACGATCGCGCATCTGAAGCTGATGATCGAGAAGCTCAAGCGCGAGCTCTACGGTCAGCGTTCCGAGCGCACCCTGCGTCTCATCGATCAGATGGAGCTTCAGCTCGAGGAGTTGGAAGCCAGGGCGACTGAGGACGAGATCGACGCGCAAGCAGCGTCACGCCGAGTGGCGACACTGCCGCCTGCGCTGCGGCGTCACCCGGTGCGCAAGCCGTTCCCCGAGCACCTGCCGCGCGAGCGCGTCGTCGTGCCGGCCCCGACCTCGTGCCCATGCTGCGGCTCCTCAAGGCTGTCGAAGCTCGGCGAGGACTTGACCGAGACCCTGGAGGTCGTCCCGCGATCCTGGAAGGTCGTCCAGACGGTCCGCGAGAAGTTCACCTGCCGCTCCTGCGAGGCGATCACGCAGCCGCCGGCGCCCTTCCATGTGACGCCGCGCGGCTTCGTGGGGCCGAACCTGCTGGCGACAATCCTCTTTGAGAAGTTCGGGCAGCATCAGCCCTTGAACCGCCAGAGCGAGAGATACGCTCGCGAGGGCATCGACCTCTCCGTTTCGACGCTGGCCGACCAGGTCGGAGCGGCGACCGCGGCGCTGGCGCCGCTGCATGCGTTGATCGAGGCGCATGTGCTGGCGGCCGAGCGTCTGCATGCCGACGATTTGACGGTGCCGATCCTCGCTAAGGGCAAGACCGACACGGGCCGGATCTGGACCTATCTATGGACGGCCCCCGCTTCGCAAGGGATATTCGCATCGTTCCGGCAAATCGTCGTTGCAGCTATCTATCCGGCCTTATGGCGTCGCTGCCACGGGCCTTGATGAGATCCGCGGATCGGCGCCCAATTACGTTGGCGAGCGCGAAGCTCGATAGGTCCAACGGGCTTGGCCGATCCCGGTCCGACCGGTTGCCATCACTTTGCCGAATGCCCTCGCAGACGAACCGGGTTCCGATTTTACGCCGGAAGCCGGTATTCCTCCCCGCTCATCATGATCGCCCATGCGATCCGAGCGGTTTTGTTGGCGAGCGCGACGGTTGCGACGTTGAACGGACGTCGGTCGAGCAGCTCGGTGATCCAAGCGTTTCTCACCTGATGAATCCGGACACGATGGACAGCCGCTCGAGCCCCATGGATCAGCAGCTTGCGGATGTAGCCATCACCACGCTTGCTGATCCCGCCGAGCCGCTCCTTGCCTCCGGTCGAGTGCTGTTTTGGCACTAGTCCAAGCCAGGCAGCAAAGTGCCGTGCCGAAGAAAAATGCTTGGGATCGCCCACCGTGGCAGCAAGCGCGGTCGCGGCGAACGGGCCTATCGTGGTCACTTTCATCAGCCGGCGGCACACCTCATCGTCCTGGGCGGTTGCGAGGATGGCCCGATCATAGCGCTCGATATTCTGCTCGGTCTCTCGGATCTGATCGGCCAAAACCAGGAGGGCCCTGCGGGCACATTCCGGAATGCGCTCATCAGTTCCGACGAGCTCCATCAAATCGCGGGCACTTGCCTTTCCCTTGGCGGCAACGATGCCGAATTCGGCCAGGTGACCACGCAGAGCGTTCACCGCACCGGTTCGTTGCCGTGTCAGGAGATCGCGCGTGCGATGGAGCATCAACAATCCTTGCTGCTCCGCGCTCTTGAGAGGAACGAACCGCATGCCGGGACGCTGAACTGCCTCCCAACAGGCTTCCGCGTCTGCGGCGTCGTGCTTGTTCGTCTTCACATAAGCGCGCACGTAACGGGCCGGCATGAGCTTGGGCTCATGGCCCAACTTGGACAACTCCCGGGCCCAATGATGAGCACTGCCGCATGCTTCAGCCCGACGACGCAACCTGGGAGCCGTGAAAAGAAATCGAGAACCTTTCCACGGGCCAGTTTTCGGCGAATGATCTCACCATCCTCGGTGACCCCGTGAACCTGAAACCAGCTTTTCGAGATATCGAGACCGATCGTCATCCTTGTCATGGCTGTCCTCCTCATGCTGGAGCCGCTGAAGCCTATCAGTAGCGGGGACCGTCCATCTCATTATGTGCGCGATGACGGCCCCTTCGCCGGACCTGCGCCGCCGGCGGCGGTCTATTACGCCTCGAGCGACCTACGCGGCGAGCACCCGCAGAAGCATCTGGCCGGGTTCGCAGGCATCCTAATGCGACTGTTACAGCGGCTTTGAGCCGCTGTTCGACCCCCAGCGGAAGCAACAGCCAATCACGCCGGCGTTTTGCTACGCTCATGCCCGGCGCGGATTCTTCGAGCTAGCCGACATCGCGAAAAAGGCCCGCGACGGCAAGAAGGGCAAACCGGTCTCCCCGATCGCCCTGGAGGCGGTCAGGCGCCTCGACGCGCTGTTCGAGATCGAGCGCGCCATCAATGGCTGCAGCGCCGACGAGCGGCATGCCGTGCGCCAGGAAAAGAGCAAGCCGCTTCTCGACGACATGCATGCCTGGTTGCTCCGCGAGCGCGAAACCCTCTCGCGCTCCGCCGAGGTCCTGAAGCCGATCAACTACATGCTCAGGCGCTGGGCCGACTTCGCCCGCTTCCTCGATGGCGGCAGGATCTGTTTGTCCAACAACGCCGCGAAAGAGCGCTGCGAGGCATTGCTCTGGGACGGCGCAACTGGACCTTCGCCGGTTCCAAGCGCGGCGCCGATCGTGCCGCCGTCATGCTCACCCTCATCGCCACAGCCCGCCTCGACGGCGTCGACCCGAAGGCCTGGCTCGCCGACGTCCTGGCCCGCATCGCCGATCTGCCCGTCTCGCGTCTGCGCGAACTCCTGCCCTGGGAGTGGCGGCTCCTGCGCGAAGCTGAAAAGCCCGCAGATCAGCAGGCCGCCTGACCCTCGCAAACCGTTATCATAGCGCCGACATCGTACGCGCGCGGGCCTCTATCCCGCGGCCCTCGTCGTATGCGTACTGATCACCGAAATCCCTCTCCCGACCATCAGGAGAAGCATCGGTGATGACGCGCCGCCGGTCTCCCGGGGCGCGCCCCGGGAGACCGGCGGCAGCGCTAAACTGGGGAGAAATCAAACGGCGCTTCTGAGGAGTTTTGATCCGGCAGCCACAATCGCGGCCTGAAACGATGCAGCTCAACAAGGTCCACTCCGTCCGGACCCTGGCGCTCGTCGCCCTTGATCTCGGCAGGGACGAAGACTGGCTCGCCGATCTCGCTCTCGACATGGAGCCAGAGGACGGGCTGATCTGGGTCTACGATCCACCGCACGAGGACGGCACTATGGCCTTCACCGACTTCGGCGTCGAAAGCCTGCTCAACCTCATCGACATCCATCGTGACAGGACGAAATAAGCACGCCGCGGCCCACGCCGGATGGATACTGATGTTCCTTCAAGATCGCGATGATCTGCTCTTCCGTAACCGTCCGGTCTCGGCCGCCTTGCGCGGTGGGCGGGGTTTCCCGAACGGTGTGACCTTAAGTCTAGCTTTAAGGTCATGGCGATGGTTCGGGCGGAGGTTTTGGGCGCGATCGAGCGGCGACGACGCTGGCGCTATGAGGACAAGGTCCGGATCGTCGAGGAGAGTTTCGCCGCGGGTGTGACGGTGACGGATGTGGCGCGTCGCAACGGCGTCGCGGCGAGCCTGGTTTTCACATGGCGACGTCAGGCGAAGCTGGGACAGCTGAGCGGCGGTCATCCGGCGCCGCTTCTGCTTCCGGTCGAACTGGCTCCTGCCGTGACCGACCTCACGCCGGCCCCGGCATCCGAGATCGCCGGCGCGGAGCCTGCGCGTCGAAGCCGTCGTTCGTCCGGCATCATCGAGATCGCGCTCGGTTCTGGCCGCAGGCTGCGGGTCGATCGCGATGTCGATGCGGATGCGCTGCGGCGGGTGCTCGACGTGTTGGACCGGCGATGATCGCGATCCCCGCCGGGATGCGGGTTTATCTCGCCATGGGCCCGACCGATATGCGCAAGGGCTTCGACGGTTTGGCGGCACTGGCGCAAGGGGCGCTGCAGCAGGATCCTTTCTCTGGCCACCTGTTCGTCTTCCGCGGCCGCCGTGGCGACCTTCTGAAGGTGCTGTACTGGGACGGTCAGGGCTTCTGCCTGTTCGCCAAGCGGCTGGAGAAGGGCCGCTTCATCTGGCCGGTGACGACGGACGGCGTGGTGCGGCTCACGCCGGCGCAGTTGTCCATGCTGCTGGAAGGGATCGACTGGCGCGCGCCGATCCGAACCGATCGCCCCAGCCTGGCGGTATGAAGCGGAGGGCCAGGGGCCGATTCAGAGACACGGCCTGCGGTCAAGATCGACCATGATTCAATGGCTTGGCCGCCAGCTTCCCGGTAATCTCGGACGACCATGCCGAGCGCCTCCGCAGACCTTCCCGACGACGTCGCGACGCTCCAGGCGCTGCTGATCGCGGCGCGGGCCGAGAGCGCCGCCCATCTGCTCATGATCGAGAAGCTGAAGGCGCAACTGGCGAAGCTGCGCCGGATGCAGTTCGGGCAGTCGTCGGAGAAGCTCGACGCCGCGATCCATCAGCTGGAACTGGCGCTCGAGGATGTCGAGGAGGGCACGGCGGCACGGACGGTTCTGGAGCGCGCGATCATGCCCGCAACTCCCGACGCCCGGCAGCATCCGGTTCGTCGTCCCTTGCCCGATCACCTGCCGCGCGAGGACGTCGTGCATTGGCCGGCGGGCATTGCCGGCGGCGATCTCGGCTGCGGCTGCCCGGCCTGCGGCGGACAACTGCGCCGGCTCGGCCAGGACGAGACCGAGGTGCTGGAGCGCGTCACCCTGTTCAAGGTCGTCCGGCATATCCGCCCCAAGATCGTCTGCCGCCTGTGCGAGATGATCGCGCAGGCGCCGATGCCGTCGCTGCCGATCGAGCGCGGGCGGCCTGGCCCTGGATTGCTCGCCCATGTGCTGGTGGCCAAGTATGCCGACCATCTGCCGCTGTACCGCCAGTCCGAGATCTATGCCCGTGAGGGCGTCGACCTCGACCGCTCGACCCTGGCCGATTGGGTCGGATCGGCGGCGGCGCTGCTCGCGCCCCTGGCCGAGGCGATCGGCCGACACGCGCTGGCGGGGCACACGCTCCACGCCGACGATACGCCCGTGCCGGTGCTCGCGCCCGGCTTTGGCAAGACCGCGACGGGTCGCCTCTGGGTCTATGTCCGTGACGAGCGACCCCATGCCGGAGCTGCGGAGCCGGCTGTCCTCTATCGCTACACCCCGGATCGGAAGGGCGTGCGCCCGCAAGGCCATCTCCAGGGCTTTGCGGGATATCTCCACGCCGACGGCTATGCCGGGTTCGACAAGCTCTATGCCGGCAGCCAAGGCCAACCGGCCGCGGTCATCGAGGTCGCCTGCTGGGCGCATGTGCGGCGCAAGTTCTTCGACATCCATCAGGCGAACGCCTCGCCGGTCGCAGCCGAGGCCTTGCGCCGGATCGGCGAACTCTACCAGGTCGAGGACGCTGTCCGCGGCCGCCCGCCCGACGAACGACGACGATCGCGTCAGGAGCATGCCGTTCCGCGCCTCGCGGATCTGCGAAGCTGGCTCGACAGGACGCTGCCAATGCTGTCGGGCAAGAGCGAACTCGCCAGGGCGATCCGCTACGGACTGTCGCGCTGGCCCGCGCTGACCCGTTACGCCAGTCGCGGCGATCTGGAGATCGACAACAACGCAGCCGAACGCGCGATCCGGCCGCTCGCCATCGGCCGCAAGAACTGGCTCTTCGCCGGCTCCGACAGCGGCGGCGAGCGCGCCGCCGTCATCTACACCCTGATCGAGACCGCCAAGCTCAACGGCCTTGATCCCCAGGCCTATCTCCGGGATGTTCTGGCCCGCATCGGCGACCACCCCATCAACCGCGTCGGTGAACTCGCCCCTTGGAACTGGACGAGCCATGCCCGGACTGTCGCGCCAACAGAAGCAGCTATCGAAAGCGCTGCTGGAGCTTGATGAACAGGCGATGCTAATCGAGGAGCTGGACGGCTTCATTGCCGGCCTCCTCGTCTGCCCGCAGATGATCCCGCCCAGCGCCTGGCTGCCATGGGTCTGGAACAGCGAGGATGGTCAAGGCGAGCCGGTGTTCGAGAGCCTCGACCACGCCAACAAGGTCATGGGACTGGTCATGGCGCTCTACAACGATGTCGCGCGCACGCTGTTCGACCAGCCAGAGCGCTATGGTCCGATCTTCAGCATCGACAAGCGCCATAACGAGATCATGTGGGAGATCTGGATCGAGGGCTTCGAAAAGGCCGTCAAGCTGAAGCCCGACGCCTGGTTGCCCCTCGCCACCGCCGATATCGAAGCCGCCAAGGCCTGGACCGGCCTGATGACGCTCGCCGACGTCGCCCGCCGCGATCCCCGCTTCTCCGACGAGCAGATCGAGGCCATCACCGCCACGGCCCACGACAAGATCGCCGACTGGGTGATCGAACTTAACGACTGGCGCCTCGCCAACGCCCAGGCGCCAACCATCCCCGTCCGATCAAACCCCTTCGCCGCTCCAGCTCAGAAGGTCGGGCGAAACGACCCGTGCCCCTGCGCCTCCGGCAAAAAATACAAAAAATGCTGCGGCCTGAACTGAGCGCCAAAGCTCACAGGGCCGAGACCGGACGGTTACGCTCTTCCGAAAAGCGGCTGCGCTTCATGTTCTGGTCCTCTCGAGGGGCCAGAACGAACTTCAAACCGGATTAGGAACGAGGGGCAACGTCAGTCCGCACTCATGTGAAATGTTGCTGTCGCCAGTTTTTATCCAACGGAAGCTCGCTGCTGCGCTTCGGCCATATGAGCGGAGCTTTCTAGTCATCTGGCCTCACAGAGGCTGCGCGTGATGATTGCCAGCCGCCCGGACTCCGGCCGGCCATCTCAAACGGATCGCCTCCGCACGCCTCATCCCGATCCCCCAAGCAGGCCAGCAACCCTCCGGCGTTCAAGCGATAAGCGTCACCAAGGATAATTCTGCGGCAGATTGAGGAAAGTGGTACGGGCAATGGCTGAGCCAACAAGATATAAGAAGGCAGCCCCGATAATCAGAGCTCGTCTCCGCGAGGACAGCGCTCTAAACCACGCCCCGCGAATAAAGCGGCGCACGAAAATAAGCATCAAAAGCACAAATCCTACATAGCTTACACTGATTTTATACCCGGTCGCGAAGCCGGGGATATAAAAATAGTCTCTATGCATGATTGGTACGTGCATGATCATGCCGAGAACAAAGATGCAAACCGAAAGGATAATCACGTTGCGCTCGGCCCGCTCGCTCGCTGCAGCGATTCGAAGCGCAGCGAAGATGGTCACCAGGAAAGCGCCAAACGCGAGACCCGCATACCATAGCCCCATCATGCGGTATGCCATGCCCGGGAACTGGGCATACGCGGTATTATACGGATTGAGATCGTTCATGTTCCTCCCGAGCATCACTGCCCACGACAACGGAGGAAACGGCAGAAACTGCCTGAATGATTGTTGCGCCAGAGCCCCGACATTCAGCAGTGCATCATCCAGCATCAGCAAAGCATTACGGTAGGAAAAGAAGTAAGAAGCCTCGCGATTGATCGAAAGCGCCTCTTCTGCTCCTGCCCCGACTCGTAGCGCCAGATAGCCGGCGACGAGGATACAAACGGCGCAAAGCAACCTCAGCCGTGGTGAGTTAAGGAAAGAAGCCCCCCCCTTCTCTCGATCAAGCCAGATCGTAATTGACAGATAGGCGGCTACGGCCAGCGCCAAGCTCAGACCTTGCTCCCAAACGCCAAGAGCAACGGCAACACAAAGCAGAGCGCCGATTTCCGCCCGCCTCACCTGCTCGAGGCGGGACAGGAAATAGACTGACAGGAGGGCCGCAATCTGCAGCAGATAGCAAGCGAGCGTTGAGACGAAGCGCATTTGAAATGGCACTGCGTCGTTCAACCCGATCAGGATTATCGCAAGAATGCTGAGGCTCGCGTTCCGGAAAAGCTGCCATGTGACGTAGGCCGCCGTCGCACAAGTCACCGCCAATAGAACGGGATGAAGCCAGGTCAACCGTGTTGCTACGGCCAGCGTCGGCACATCTGCGGCCGACAGACCCAAGGCGGGGACAAGAATGTTGAAGTCCAGGTAGCCGATGAGCCCGAAGCCGAATGGTGAAAACCGCTTATAGCCTTCAGCGAAGTCCATCACGGCCAACGTTTGGAAGAAGGAGGCCCCGCGAAAGAAGGTGACCTCTTGGGGAGCATAATAGGTCTTGACCGGTAGAAAATGGACGTAGCTCAGCCATCCTGCGGATATCACAGCGATCAGCAGAAGCGCGGCTGTGAACGGGAATCTGTGGGAGCTACCGATCATTTTCCTCGCCTCCACGCGAAGTCAGTACTGAGGACCAAATAGGCGCAAGGAAGCGGACTTCAGAGCGAGGCCAAATCGACAAGTCACTTCGTCAAGGAGAGAAAGACCAATCCGTGGCTACCCTTTGAAGCGCAGATTCCAGACACGAAACGACTCAGTGGCGCATGGACTGCACCGACGAAAGCCTTGCGGATACTGGAACTCAGTATCCAGCGCCCAAGAATCTTTTTCGTGAAAAGCGACGGCAGGGCAAATGCCGTCATAGTGTCGAGGGAAGTTGTGACATTCGCTGGCGCGTATGTTCTTTGCTCTACCACGCGAAAGCCAGCTTCCGCGAAAAGTTCGGCCCAAGCCTCGACCGAATAAGCATGATAGTGGTTCCAGAACTTGTTGTACCAGCGGCCGTAGCGCTTGGCTGCACCACGCAGTCCGAGGGCGAAGAGCAGGCGAGCTGGCAGCACGTTCCTCTCCCACTGATCCGTGGGAATCGTCACGTAAAAGCGCCCTTCCGGCGCAAGAAGCCGATGCGCCTCTCGCAGAACCGGCATCAGATCGGGGATGTGCTCGAGGACGCTGTTTGAGAAGATCGTGCGGAAGCTCTCATCGGGGCGTGGAATGCTGTCACCGCCGCATACGACCAATTCGTGATAGCGCTCATAGATGCGTGCGCGAGCGATCTCTGCCGGATCAAAATCGATGCCCAGATCGACTTTCTCGGCAAAGAGGACGGCAGCGAAGACGCCGTCGCCGCAGCCGATGTCGAGCACTGGCCGCTGGAACTCGTGTGCAGCGAGCAGGTCGCATTCGAGCGACCTTTCGATCGCTAGCGCTGCGGGTGCCACCTGCAGGTAATGCCGGAGAAAATCACTCTGGAAGCGCATTTGTCTCACTGTGTCTCACGCAGATGGGTGCGAAGGCTGTCACATACCCGCTCCATTTCCGCTTGGGAAAGGCCAACGAATGTCGGCAGAACGATAACGCCGGCACTGATGCGGGATGCCGCCGGCAGTTCTGGGCAGCGGTAGGGCGCGAGCAGGTTCAAGGCATAGAAGCCGGGGCGGGTCTCGATCCCATCGGCGGCCATCCGTTCCATAATCGCGTCGCGCCGTGCCCGCAGGCGATCGAGGTCCGTGTCGCCTTCCAACCGGACCGCCATCGCCCACAGGACGGGATCAACCGCCAGCTCGAACTTTTGCACAACAGCGCAAGGCAGATCGGACAACAGCGCCTCATATGCGGCATGGATACGCTGGCGCTCGGCGATGACTTCATCGAGGTGGAGGAGCTGCGCGCAACCAAGGGCCGCCTGCAAATTCGTCAGGCGAAAATTGTAGCCGACGACGTCGTGCCAGTAGCGCCTCGTCGCCATACCGTGAGACCGCAGGATACGCATGTGCTCGGCGAGCGCGTCGTCGTCGGTCACGACCATTCCGCCTTCGCCTGTCGTGATCGTCTTAGTGGCATGGAAGCTGAATGTTCCGACACGCCCCATCGTGCCGGCGAAGCGGTCGCCATAGCGGGAGAATGCCGCCTCAGCGGCGTCCTCGACGACGGTTATTCCCAATGCATCGGCTGCCGCCGTAATGGCATCCATCCTCGCGACGTTCCCGTATAGATGCACGGGCATCACCGCCTTCGTCCGCGGGGTCGTCAGTCGCTCGATCTCGCCGGGATCGAGAAGCCAGCTATCCCGATCCACGTCCGCGTACAGCGCGGTTGCCCCCAAACTGAGGGCGACATTGGCGGCGGCGACGAAGGTGAACCCCGGAACGATGACCTCGTCTCCCGGCCCAATCCCTAGCCCGCGCAAAGCTAGTTCGATCGCGGTCGTTCCGTTCGAGACCGCGAGTGCGTTGCGCGCGCCTACGCGCTGTGCGAATTCGCGCTCGAGCCGGTCGACGTAGGGTCCACCGGAGATCCAAGTCGAGCGCAGGGCGTCAAGGAGGAACTCCTCCTCGTCCCCGAACATCATCGGGCGTGCCCATGGGATCGGGCCGGCTTTCCCGAAACACGCGCTCGGCGCGGCAGCGTCATCTACCGGCGTTGACTTGGCGACCATCGTTCACCTGCGCGCGTAGACGGCAAATCCCGTCGCGAGTGGCTCGAAGACACGTTGTGTGAAACCGAGTTCCTGGAGCCGGCGGTCGATATTGGACCGAGTATGGTAATGATACCCGCGCGGATCGATCAGCTTGGCGAACTTGCGAATGATGTTGATCGGATTTTCGGCGTCGAGGAAATTGAACATCGCCACTTGGCAATGTCCCAGCATGTTGTCCATGAAGCCTCGCTCATCCTGAATATAAGGCAGAACCCCAATCGCGATCGCGACATCGGTGTCCGGAATCACGGCGGACGATATGTCATGCCGCTGCACCGAGATTTTTTCCCTCAGATGTTCCGGCAAATTTCTCGTCGTCAGGGCGACGGCTGCATGGGCAAAATCCAGCGCCAGAACATCGGCGCCGTTCTCGGCCATCAGGATGGAGAAAATTCCGCTGCCGCAGCCGATATCGGTCGCGCGCTGTCCGGGCCGGACCTCCCGATCAATGAAGGAGCGCACCATCAGATAGCGCTCGCGCATGAACTTCTTCTCGATCGGAAAAATGAAGCGCCTGTAGAGCGCCCGAACCACGCGCGGTCCCGCGAGGCCCTCCTCCGAGCCGGTGTCGTAGAAGCCCGAGAACCCCTCGATATTGCGTTCCCAGTACTGCTTAGTACGTTCGGAACGAAGCTCTTTCTCGTCCTTCATCCGACAATCTCCAGATCAGGAAGCGGAAAGATCAGTTTTCCACCACGCTTTCTAAATTCCGCCTCCCGCGCGATGAACTCGTCTTTGAAGTGCCAGGGCAGAACGAGGAAATAGTCTGCCTTCCCGCGCGCCTCTTCCTCGGAGACGATGGGGAGAGAGGTACCAGGCGTACGGCGTCCCCATTTATCGGGATTCCTGTCCGCGCAGCCGGCGATAATCTGCCGATCAAGCCCAAAATATTGCAGGAGGACGTTACCTTTGGTCGACGCGCCATAGACGTAGATCCGCTTGCCGCCAGCGGCTTCGCGAGTCAGGAAGTCGCGCAATGCCAGCTTGATGCGCTCGACGCGCTCGACGAAGGCAGCATAAGGAGCATCGCTCTCCAGTTCGAGCGATGCTTCCTTGGCCCGCATCGCGTAGACCCGATCGCTGGTAGCGTGAGACGCCTCACGCCGGCAAACCCAAGTCTGGAAGCTGCCGCCATTGATGTCATTCAGTGCCACGTCGAAGATGCGCAAACCATGCGCCTCGACGAGCCGGTCGATCTGCCTCAAGGCATAATATTCCAGATGCTCATGGCATATCGTGTCGAATGAATTGCGTGAGAGCATAGTCGCGAGATAACTCTGCTCGAGCACCCAGATCCCCTGCTCGGCCAGCGCAGACGCTATCGCCGCGACGAAGGCGCCGGGATCCTCGAGATCATAGAACATCGAGATCGAAGTGATCGCGTCGGCCTTGCCCTGCGGGCTAATGGCTTGAAACGCCTGTTCCGAGAAGAAGCGCGCGTGAACGTTTAGATGTGCCGGATATGAAGCGCGGAACATCTCGGCGATCGGATCGATGCCGAGGCGAACGAGTTCGTTCTCATCGTAGGCGCAAAGCAAGGTGCCGTCATTGCAGCCGATATCGAGCACGACGTCTCCGGCCTTCAAGCCAGCGCGCTGCGTGATGCTGGCGGCGATACCCGACAGATGCGCCCGCATCGTCTCGTTGATGCCCGAACGATAGCCGTAATTGTCACCGAACATCTCGGCAGTATCGACGGAGTGCTTGAGCTGCACTAGTCCACACTCCGCGCAACGCATGAGCGTGAGCGGCGCGCTCGGCGGATCGGCCTCCGATGCTGCTGGAAAGCGGCCCGTAAGTGACTGAGAGCCGAGATCGATTGCGAGCCGCAACTGACCGCTGTTGCAAATCCGGCAGTTGTGGACTTCCTTAAAAAGGCTATCGGCTACCATCGCTTCACGACCTTTAGGTAGAGAACGTAGAAAGCGGCGCGCGTATAATCCGCAAAAATCCGAAGAAAGCGGGTCTTGCTTTCTCCGCCGAGGCGTTCCCCGTAGAAAACAGGTAATTCGACATGCGTGAAACGCTCGCGCTGAGAAAGAAGTAGAAGCCTGAAAAAATAGTCGCCGTATCCCCAGAAGATCTTGTCGTAGTCCAATTTCAAGATTTTCTCGCGCCGAATAGCAAACAACCCGCTCAAATTGTCATCGATTCGTGTCCCCAGGAGAAGTCTGAGAAAGATATTATAGAGATAACTCAGGTAATATCTGAGCAGGCTCGACATTCCACCGCCGAACGTGAAGCGGGAGCCGACGGCGACATCGACATATTGGGCGACCTGGACGAGCAAGACGCCATCGGCAGGCTTATGATTGAAGTCGGTATCCATTACCAGGATGACGTCGCCGCTCGCCCGCTCGATCCCCTCCCGGATGGCGTAGGCGAGGCCGGGTTTCTCGCTGCGCACGATCAGCAGCACCCCCACGTCGTCCGAAAACGCATCCCGCACGGCCGCCGCTGTCCCGTCCGGACTGCGGTCGTCGACGACTAGAATCTCGTACGTGCGCTTCGCTTCGCGAAGGCGCGTGCGCAGTTCTTCGACGAGCAGGACGATGTTCTCTTTTTCGTTGAAGGTCGGCAGCACCACGCTCACCGACGGTTGCGTCACAGACAACAGATCACCCATCGTATCGAGCAGATTGAAGCCCGGCAGCCGCCGCGACAGTTCCTGCCGTCTCCTGCCCCGCCTTCCGATCGAGCGCTCGGCGTGCCGACCTCGCCGCCGTCTCGCCGCCCCGTTCGAGCGAGTGGCGTTCCAGATCGGCCTGCACCATTTGCCTGACCATATCCTCGAACGAGATCTCGGGAACCCAGCCCAGCTTCACCCGCGCCTTGGTCGCATCGCCCAGAAGATAGTCGACCTCCAGCGGCCGGAAATACTCGGGATCCACGGCGACGAGTGTCTGCCCGGTGTCCGCGTCGATGCCGGTCTCGTCGACACCAGCTCCTTTCCACACGATCTTCCTGCCAATGCAGGCGAAAGCCAGTTCCACGAACTTCCGGACCGAATGCGTCTGGCCGGTCGCCAGCACATAATCGTCCGGCTCCGGTTGCTGGAGCATCTGCCACATGCCGCGCACATAATCTTGGGCGTGTCCCCAATCGCGGTGCGCGTTGAGGTTGCCAAGATAAAGCCGCTCTTGCACGCCAGAGGCGATGGCCGCGACGGCCCGGGTGATCTTGCGCGTTACGAAGGTCTCGCCCCGAACAGGGCTCTCGTGGTTGAACAGGATGCCGTTGACGCCGTAGACGCCGTAGGCGCTACGGTAGTTCGCCGTGATCCAGTAGGCATATAGCTTTGCCGCCGCGTAGGGGCTGCGCGGTTCGAATGGCGTGAACTCGTTTTGCGGGCGAGTCGGCGAGTTGCCATAGAGCTCGGATGTCGAGGCCTGGTAGAAGCGGGTGTGCTTTTCGAGCCCGAGCATCCTGATTGCTTCGAGCAGCCGCAGAGTTCCGAGCGCGTCGGACTGAGCGGTGTATTCCGGCGTCTCGAAGCTGACATGGACGTGACTCTGCGCCGCCAGGTTATAGATCTCTGAGGGTTGAATCATCTGAACGAGGCGCACGAGGCTCAGGCCATCGGTCATGTCGCCGAAGTGCAGGAAGAAGCGCACGTCGCGCTCATGCCTGTCCTGGTACAAGTGATCGATCCGCTCGGTGTTGAACGACGAGGACCGACGCTTCATCCCGTGAACGACATAGCCCTTGTCGAGCAGAAGCTCCGCGAGATAGGCCCCATCCTGACCAGTGACCCCGGTGATTAGAGCCGTCTTCGGGGACATTGATCTTCCTTTATAATAAGGACGCTACGAGCGCGCGTAAGTCTGCGCGTAAACAGCAAGTGGGTGTAGTTGGTCAAGCGCTTTCGGTAGGCTGTCGGCCAACTTGATGCCGCCTCGATTGCGGGATCAGCGACCAGGCAAGGGCTCCGGGAAGACCGGAAATAAGATTTGCCAGCCCGAGGATGATCGACGTGGCAATGGCCACCGAGATTGACTGCCCGAGGACCGAGAAGCCGAGGGCGAGCCCCGCCTCTCTTACGCCCCACCCTCCAACCGAGATCGGCAGGCTGCTGACGAGCATGACCGAAGGCATGATCAGCATGATGTCCACGAGACCGACGTCGGCCCCGAGCTTACGCGAAACAAAAACCGTGATAAGAGCATTGAATAAATGCATCAGAAGGGAAATAGAGACGGACAAAAACAAAATTGTAGGATAATTAAATAATTCTCGCACATCAGAAATAATCCTTGCAGCGGCCAGGAGCACTCTACTCGTTATATAGTTATTAAAAAATCGGTCTATGAACATGAAAACTATCAAAACAACAACAAACAAGATAATAAAACTAAACAGAACAAGAAAGACACCGAGATCGAACTTGATGAACACAAGCGGAAGACCCGCAAAAATGAGGACAAGCAAGGCAATGAAACCAACAAGCCGCTCGGTCACTACGCTGCTGATCGCAAACCGCAACGGGATCTGCCTAGCCACCTGCCAGATCCGAACGGCATCCCCACCGACCGAGGTTGGAAGAATCTGATTGAAAAAATGTCCGATCATCGTCCACAGCAGAGAGAGGCGCAGACTGAACCTGATCTCATAAATGCGGAGAACGATGACCCATCGGATGGCATTCAAAGCGAGGATGGCCAAATAGGCCAGGAAGCAAAAAAACAATAAGAAGAGGTGCCTTACATCGATAAAATTCCTAAAATTACCGCAGATAAGACCATACGCTATGCAAGCCAGCAGAATGGCCGGGAAAAACCATCGGAAAAGCGTCGAATATTTGAAGAAGAAATCGATCATTCTGCCTGGGAATCTAGTCACGAGGGCGGGTTTATGGTCCAGTCGAACGTTACGACCTCAAGGTCGCACCTCGTGCCTGCTCAGTGGTCAACCGAGGCGCCAGTATGCCACGAGCAAACCTTGTTAGAGATCACTATCAGCCCCACCGCCTCGACATTTCAGCCTTGGACTGAAGCGAGGTAAGCGGCGCAGACGGATTTCACCTCACCGAACTCCTTGATGAGGCCGCCCTCCACCCAGAGTGCCTTGGTGCAGAATCGCTCGACGAGTTCCGTGCCATGAGAAGCAAAAACCAGAATACGCGAACGCGAGATCAAGTCGATCATCCGAGTCTCGGCCTTCCGGACAAAAGCCGCGTCGCCAGCACCAAAGACCTCATCGAGAATAAGGATCTCCGGATTGATCGAGGTCGCGATGGCGAAGGCCAGCTTTGTCTTCATACCCGCCGAATAGGCACCCACGTGCAGGTGGATAAACTCCTCAAGCCCGGTGAACTCGACGATCTCGCGGCGCTTCTCGTCGATGTCGACCGGCGCTACGCCCAGTAGCAGCAGGCAGAACTCGATATTGTCGAATCCTGAGACGTCGTCGCGCATGCCGAGTCCTACCGTCAGTAGCGCTCCGACCCTGCCCTGGATGACGGCCCGGCCCGAGGTCGGCGGATAGATGCCCGCCAACACCCGCAACAAAGTCGATTTGCCAGCACCGTTGGGTCCGATAACGGCAACACGATCCCCTTCCACCAGCGAAAGATTGACCCCCTTCAATGCCTGAAGGATCGGCCGCTCGCGCGTATCCAAGGTGATACGCATCGGCTTGAGAGGGGTCGACAGCAAGCGCTTGAGTGAGCGCTGATCCTGCTGGAGCAAGGGAAAGTCTACGTGCACGTCTTCGAGAACGATCTTGACCATGACCGCCCTCCTCAGAGCCAGTAGATGATGCGCGAGCGGAAGCGGCTGTAGAACAGATGCGCCGCCGCAAAGCCGCACAGCGTTATACACCCGACCACAAGATATGAGACCAGAGCGGGGTTCGTTCCAAGAAGAGGCGCCCGAACGAGATCAATCACGTGGAAAAACGGATTGAACAACGCCACCCATTCCTTGCCCGCCAGCGCCTTGGCCGGCCAGATCACCGGGGTAATGAAGAATGATATCTGCAAAAGGCTCTGGATGATCGGCAGCAGATCGCGGAAGCGCGCGCCGACCATCCCGACCAGCGGAACGAGCCACAGCGTCTGCAGGAAGAGAAGCGCAATACCGATCATGGCAAGCAGTGCGTGGAACAGAGTAATATCGACAAAAAAGAAGAGGACGGCCAAAGCAACGACAAATTGATTGGCGAAGACAATGACATTTCGCCAAATCACACGAAAGACATACACAAAGGGAGAGCGGCGAACTTGTCGAATATACACCTCGGATTCGACAAAGGTCATTACGCTTTCCGCGCATATCGCCGAGATAAAATTCCAGACGACCGCCCCCACAGCAACGAATGGGAGATATTCTGCCAATGAAACCTTGAAAAGCGTGCTGTAAACAAACGCCAACGCCAGGACGAAGATCGCGGTGGTGGCGATCAGCCAGAGCGGCCCTACCCAGGAGCGGCGATAGCGCGCGACAATGTCATGCCAGCCGAAGCGCAGCCATAAGCGCCACGCCATCAGGCCTTCGACAAAATCAAGGGAAGCAGATCTATTTGTGTCTGATATCATGGATGCTTTGGCTGCCTCGCCGGGGGCGGACGGGCTTCTTCACTTTGTGGCTTCAGGAACCGCCTGCGAGCTCAAACATACTTCCGTACGTCTGGCACGAAATGCGCGTGGCTCATCATACAGCGCGTGATATTTGCTTTATTCGCCTTCGTCCACTCAACCGTACGGCGGATGCCCTCTTCATGCGGAATTTCGGCAACGAAGCCCAGTTTCTCGCGAGCCTTGTCGGTCGATGCGAAGCGCTGGCCGGAGCGATCCCAGTCGCGGGCAGGCGTCAGCGCGATTGGGGTGGCATTGCCAGTCGCAGCGTTGATCCGTTCCGCCAACTCGCGGATCGAGACCTCGGCGCCGGAGCCAAGATTGTAGATTTCGCCGGGGTCACCCTTGAGGCCACAGGCCATCAGCCCGCGAGCCATGTCCTCCACGAAAATGAAGTCGCGGGTCGCGATGCCACCGTTCTCGACCGGCAGAGCCTCCCCATGAAGCGACTTCCAGACGAAGGTCGGGGTCACATTGCGCCAAACAGTGGCAGGCGTACCGCGCCAGCGCCCAGCCCCCAGGATCTCGCCCGGCCCATAGACGTTCTGGAAGCGCGCCTTCACGAAGGGTAGGCCGTAGCGGGTGTGATAATAATTCCCGTACATCTCTCCGATGAGCTTCGAGATCGAATACGGACTGTCATGGAAGAGGGAGACGGGCGCCTCCTCGGTCGTCGCCGTCGCACCATCGAATGTCTTGGCAGCAACCGCGCAGCCCGCCGCGGAATAGACCACCTTCTTGAGCGACTTGATGTCCTTAAGACGTTCGAACAGCTTCAGGGTGGTCAGCGTATTGTTCTCATGGTCCATGAGAGGGTCATGGATCGAGGACTGGTTCCCGTGGAAGCAGGCGAGATGGTAGGCGTAATCGAGGTCATCATCGAGCGCAGCCAGGATTCGCTCGCTCGTAATCGGCCCCGATACCAAGCGGACCACCGGATCATCCGGAACATTGACCGGATCGGCGGACAGGAAATTGTCCACGATGGTTAGCTTGCGGGGGCGTTCCTTCAAGATGAAGCGCACGAGGTTCGAGCCAACGAAGCCCGCGCCACCAACGACGAGGACGTTCTTGCCCGTGAAGGTTTCGGTCATGGAAACGATCCGTTCTTTTCATCGCCAGCGGGCGCCTGCCCGCCGCGAGCAATCTGGCTTCGAGGCTCCGCCGCTCAGGCTTTCGCCGGCGGCGCCTTCAGGTGGCTGTAGATGGCGGTGACACCATGGGCGTCATACCAGGTGAGCATCCGCCGAATGGTCTGTTCGAACGAATAGCGCGGCCTCCAGCCGAAGGTCTCCATCGCCTTCGACGGATCGAGCACAACGGCAGGCACGTCGTCCGCTCCAGGTTCGACCTCAGGCACGGGCTCGGGCAGGGTGATACCGAGATGATCAACGACGATGTCGAAAATCTCCTTGATCGTGTGGCCAGTCCCCGTGGAGACATTGAAGACGCCGGTCGGCGCCCCCTCCGCCATGACCAGATCCATGACCGAAAAGAAATCGTCCATGTCGATGAAATCTCGGACTGTCCTCGAACAGAAACAACCCTTGCCCGCCTTCAACCGCGTATAGAAGGTCGGAATCGGCCCGATGGCGAGGCGCGGCCCCGTCACGTTTGCCAGGCGAAGCGAGACGAATGGCAGGCCGGACATGGCCAGGTAGTTCTCGCCGGCCTGCTTGGAGATGCCATAGCTCGTGAAAGGGCGAGCCGGAGCATCGACCGGGATCGGCAGGCGCTCCGGACGGCCATAGCCGAGAGCCGTATGGAAATTGACGAACCGCGTGACACCGGCCGATTTTGCGGCCTCGGCCACGTGAATCGTGCCTTCGACATTCGTGCGAGTGTCCTCCAGCCAGTCGTCAGGGTCCTTGTAGGCGGCCGCCGAATGGATCACGTGGCTCGGCTTAAACTCCGCGAACAGCTTCTCAACCAGGGCCCGATCCGTGACCGAGCCCTCCACGACACCCATCCTGGGATGCTCGCCCGGCAGCGAACCGCGCTGACCGGTGGTAAAACTGTCGAGCACCAGCACGTCGTGCCCGGCCTCGAGATAACGCACGGTCAGGTTCGAGCCCAGGCAACCGGCTCCACCGGTGATGAGGATCCGCATCGTTAGCCTCAGGCCTTGGACGCTGTCTTGATGTCGGCCCGGGCTTCTTTGAGATGCGTGTAGCCACCGACCACGCCTTCCCTTTCCCAGCGCTCGACGGACAAGCGCGCAATCTCCTCAAGAGGCGTGAATGTGACGTCGCCGAAATCCGCGAAGGTGCGGGATGGGTCGAGAAGAATAGAGGGTGCATCATCGGGGCCGAGGGGCTTCACCTCGGGCTCGGGATAATCGTTGAGCTTCATCGCCTTCACGACGGCGTCATAGAGCTCCTTGATCGCGACGTCCTTGCCGGACGAGAAGTGGTAGGTTCCGTTGCCCTTGCCGTCAGCGGCCTGCACCACGACCTTGGCGAGGTCGCCAGCGAAGCAGAAATCGCGGCGGGCTGGAGTGACGAAGCACTTCTTTCCCTCGGCAAGGCGGCCGTAAAAGATTGGGAGCGGTCCGGAAACGTTGCGCGGTCCGATAACATTGGCGAGTCGAAAGGTCACCCAGTCGACCCCCGAAAACTGGACGTAATGCTCACCGGCCGTCTTCGAGATGGCGTAGCTCGAATTCACGGGGTTGATCGGATGATCGAGCTGGATCGGCTGCTGAAGCGGTTTGGTTCCATAGCACAACGCCGTCTGGAAATAGATCAGGCGGCCTACCTTGTGGGTCTTACAGGACTTGGCGACATTGGCGCCGCCGACTGCGTTGACGAAGGCATCGGTCTCCCAGTCTTCCGGGTCCTTGTAGGATGCCGCCGTATGAACAACGACGTCCGGCTTGAACTCGGAAAAGAGCTGGTCAAGCAGCTTTCCATCCGTGATCGACCCTTCAACCTGGGTCAATCCGTCCTTGTCGAGCAGGTTGTCGCGACGCCCCGTCGCAAAGTTGTCTAGCGACATCACAGTATCGCCGCGCTCGAGGAACATGTCCGCTGCTGTCGAGCCCACTTGGCCCGAGCCACCGGTAATGAAGACCTTCATGGTAAAGTCCCTATGATATCTGAAGTTATTGAGCGGCGACCTGTGCAGGCTCGATCTCGTCGAGCATGCGCCGATAGTCGGTCGCGCGATCATGGAAGAGCTGATGCCAGAGCTCGAGGCTCATCAGCCCCCAGGTCTTGCGTGAGAAGCGCTCGGCCTTGTCGAAATTGGCAAGGATCGCATCCGAATTGAAGAACTCGCGGTGCCGGTTCTTCTGGGTAGAGAAGACGTCCGAGACCATATCCTTCAGTTCTCCGGAGAACCACTCGTTCAGCGGGACTGGAAAGCCCATCTTGTCACGCCGCTGGGCGAGTTCCTGCGGTAAGTCACCCCCGAAGGTAGACTTGATGAAATGCTTCATCTGGCCGCCCTTGAATTTGATGTCCGCCGGAATTGTCGCCGCGAACTCAACGACTGAGTGATCCAGCAGAGGCACGCGCGACTCCAGGCCGTGCGCCATCGACATCCGATCCTCGACCTGCAGCAACGCAGGCAGCAGGCATTTGAAGTCGAAATGCGTCATGGAGTCGAAATAGGCTTCCTTCTTCACATTTCGCTCTGAATTGAAGATGGCCTGGAAACGCGAGAACACCCCCGCCCGATCCAGCGCCGACCAGTCGACCTCGTCGGCCATATCGGCAGAGCGGTCGATCAGCCGGAAATAGCGCTCGTCGAGCGGGCCGAACAGCCCCTTGGAGAAGAGCTGCCGGATCAACGGCTTGTATTCCTGGAGCACCGTCAGGTGCGGAATGATCGATTCGGGCGTAACGACAAAGTTGCCATTCTTCTGGGTCCCGTCGATCGACGCCTTCAGGGCCTGTTCGAGATAAGCTATCAGGTATCTTGCATAGCCCCCGAAGATCTCGTCCCCGCCCTGCCCGCCGAGCACCACCTTGACATGCCGCGCAGCCAATCCTGACACCATATACTGCGGGAACGATCCTGGTCCGCCTACCGGTGTGTCGAGGTGATAGAGAACCTTGGAAATGTTGTCTCGAAAGTCTTTCGCCGTGATTTCGATCTGATGGAGTTCGATCCCACCGTCCCGGCAGGCCGACTCGGCATAGGAGCTTTCGTCATAACCGGGGAACTCGGTGAACTTGCCATGAAACCCGATACGACCAGAAGCCTCCTCCCGTCCCGCCAGGATGCCGATCAAACTTGAATCGATACCACCCGAGATATAGGCGCCGACCGGCACATCCGAGCGCAGATGAACGTTGACGGAATCGGTCAGCCGACTCCGCATTTCCTCACCGAACCAGCGCGGCGTATGGTCCCAGTCGACGTCGTAATGCACATCCCAATAGCGGAAGACACGCAACTCACCGTTCTCCACCGTCAGAGCGTGGCCAGGCAGCAGCGTGTGGATGTGTTTGAACAGCGTCTTTTCGCCGATCGTGTACTGGAAGGTCATGTACTCGGCCAGTGCGTCCGCCTCGGTCGCAATCTCCGGCAACAGTGGCAGCAACGCCTTCATTTCCGAGGCGAAATACAGGGTACCCTCGATCACCGCATAGTAAAATGGCTTGATGCCGAAGCGGTCGCGCGCCGCGAAAAAGCGCTCGCCGTCCCACAGCCCGAAGGCGAACATGCCGCGCAGATGAGTCAGGCAGTCTACGCCCCACTTCGCATAGGCCGCCAGGACGGTTTCCGTGTCCGAGGACGAGCGGAAGTCCCAGCCCGACTTCAGCTCCGCCATCAGCTCGACGTAGTTATAAATCTCGCCGTTGAAGGTGATGACCGCGCCATTGCCGCCGATCATCGGCTGGCGGCCGCCGGGCGACAGGTCGATGATGGCGAGCCGGCGATGGGCGAGTCCGCAGACATCGCCCGGCGCCTGCCAAACGCCCTGCCCGTCCGGACCGCGATGCGCGATCAGGTGGCTCATGGTCGCGAGCGCATTACCAAGCTTAGCGACAGGCTGGCGAACCAGCGACACCGCTCCTGCAATTCCGCACATGGCAAACCTTCTGAAACTTCTCCGGACCGAGGGTGAACCTCGTTTCCCGAAACCAGGGGCACAAGCTACTGGCTGAACGCAGACGGCCTTTATCAGGAGTACCGCCAGTTGTCAGCATTGTGTGGACCCCCCTCAGAGGGTCGCGCCCGTGCGTTCCCCCCACAAGCCGAGATTCACGATGCGCCAAAGCGTGAAGTCGAGCGGACGATCGCCGTCCAGCATTTCCTTCGCTAGCGCCCGCACCCCTGTCGCATTCATCAGCCCGGGGTAGCGCGACAGTGTCTTCTCGATCCCGTCTTCAACCAGACCACGCAGTGGCCCCCGGAACCAGATTTGCTCCGGTGTCGCGAAACCGAGCTTGTCGCGCCGCTCGCGCACGGCTTCGGGCAGGATGCCTTTCATCCCCTGGCGCAGAACCCGCTTGGTGTCGCCACCGACGATCTTGTGGTCGTTGCCCAGAGCGAGGCTGAACTCGACCAGCGGATGATCGAGGAAAGGGACACGCGCCTCGATAGAATGCGCCATCGAGTTGCGGTCTTCCCAGTGGAGCAGCATGGCCAGATTGGAACCATAGGTCAGCGTCATGCACAGCGAGCGGAGGTCGGTGACGGCAGGCAGGCCGAGCTCATCCGTGGCGAGCTCAAGCGCCGTCCGCGGATTGCCCTTCTGTCGCAAGGTATCGGTGCCGAGCCAATCATGTTGCGTCAACGCCCGATGCTGCCGGCGCAGCAGGCCTGCTAGCCCCCGCGGTAGCAACGGAACGAGATGATTGCGAATCTGCTCGTAGATGGGGGTGCCGTGATAGCGGTTGCGCTCGATAATCGTCGTCAGCAACTGGCCGAATTGCCGTCGGCGCGTGAGGTCTGCCATGTAGTACGAGAAGCCACTGTGATACCCGGACAACTGCTCGTCAGCCCCTTGCCCGTCAAGCATGACCTTGACGCCGACGCGGCGGGCCTCCTCGAACACGCACCACTGCGCGAAGATCGAAGTTGAACCGAAGGGTTCATCCTGATGCCAGGTGATATCCGAGGCCCGCTGGAACACGTCGTCGGCCTTCGGAAAGATAAAATGCGGCTCAGTATGGGCATGCGCAACGACCGCGTCCATGAACGGCTTCTCATCGACACTCTTCTCAGCATAGCAGGCAGAAACCGTGTTGACCCTCGAACCGCCGGAACCGGAGCCCATCATGCCTGACATCAGACAGACGATCGCAGATGAATCGAGGCCGCCCGATAGGCACGATCCGACCGGAACATCAGACCGCAGATGAAGCTGCACTGAATCCGTCAGCAGTTCGCGGAAGCGCTCCGCGGCCTCGCTCTCCGAAATGGAAAGCTCGCCCGCCGATGCCGGATACCACCGCTGCAATTTGACGGTCACGGTGTCCGAGGCGCTCGCATCGATCATGGCGCACTCGCCGCCGCGCACCTGCGTCACGCCTTCGAACATCGTCTCAGCCGTGTGGTCGGCGATGCCGGAGGCAAGAAAATCGTGCACCCGCGCAATGTTCATGCGGCCGCTCAGCCCTGGCAGGCCGAGCAGCTGCTTGATTTCCGAGGCAAAAGCCGCACCGCGCGGCGTCGTGAACAGGTAGAGCGGCTTGATGCCGTAACGATCACGAGCAGCGAAGAGCGTCTTGTCACGCTCGTCCCATATCAGGAAGGAAAACATGCCACGTAGACGCGGCAAAGCGTCCTCGCCCCAGAGCATATAGGCACGCAACAACACCTCTGAATCCGATTCAGAGACGAAAGCCTCGCCTTTCGCCCGCATCTCTTCGCGCAGCTCGATATAGTTATAGATCTCGCCATTGAACACGAGCCAATAACGGCCCGACGGATCACACATCGGCTGCAATCCAGCATCCGTAACGTCGATGATCGCAAGCCGGCGATGCCCGAGCGCTACGGGGCCAACCCGGCTGGCAAAGGTCGTCCAGCCGCGACCGTCAGGACCACGATGTGCGACAATATCGATCCGTTGGGGGTCCGGCTCAAAGCCAATCGACCCGAAAATCCCACACATCAGCCAACCTCGTCGGTGCAGATCCGGCTACCGGATCCCCGCCAAAAACAACCATTCGTGATGGCTTATATTGATGGTGCCCCGATTGGTCGAGAGGAGCACTGCCTATGGCACGACGCGATGTTGACACGTCGGTGTTGAGCGGCGGGCTCTGGAACACGTCATTGCATCTGATGACCGAGGAACGCGCCTCGGTACGCAGACGCCGGCTGAACAACGCCTCCGCCCTCTCGCGATAAGTGCGCTTGTGGCGCGAAACAGTGGAGCCGGCGGGCAGAAACTGGTGCGGCCTATAGGCCCACTCGAACACTCAGATGGAGATATGCGGGGTGCTGCAACGCGCTGCACTCCCGCACATCGATGACTGTTACGCCACCTTCGCCACCACAGCCGGCTTTTCCCATTCCTCGCCCCAGATCATCACGGCGTGGCCGGGTGAGACCTCGCGGAACTGGCGGACCGGCGGGACGTAGTCGGGCGCACGCACCGGGCTCTTGATCTCGTCGTTCGAGACCGGGCGCTTCTCGAGGCGCCGTGCCGGATCCGGCACCGGCACTGCCGCAAGCAGCCGCTTCGTATAGGGGTGCTGCGGATTGCCGAAGATCGCCTCGCGCGGGCCGATCTCGACGATCTCGCCGAGATACATCACCGCCACCCGGTGGCTGACGCGCTCGACCACCGCCATGTCATGCGAGATGAAGAGATAGCCGAGCTTCATCCGCTCCTGCAGCTCGAGCATGAGGTTGATCACCTGCGCCTTGACCGAGACGTCGAGCGCCGAGACTGATTCATCCGCCACGATCAGCCGCGGCTCGACCGCGAGTGCGCGTGCAATGCAGATGCGCTGGCGCTGGCCGCCCGAGAACTCATGCGGGAAGCGGCTTGCCATATCGGGCTGAAGCCCGACGCGGCGCAGCAGCTCGGCGACCTTGTCGCGGGCCTCCGAGCGGGTCGCGAGCTTGTTGATCAGCAGCGGCTCGGCAATCGCCGCGCCGACATTCATGCGCGGATCGAGGCTGGCGAAGGGGTCCTGGAAGATCATCTGCATGCGCTTGCGCCGGTCGCGCAGGGTCCGCTGGTCGAGCTTCAGCACATCCTCGCCGTCAAGCAGCACCGAGCCGGAGAGCGGCTCGATCAGCCGCATCACCGAACGCCCCGTCGTCGACTTGCCGCAACCGGATTCGCCGACCAGCGCCAGCGTCTCGCCCGCCTGCAGGCTGAAGGAGACGTTCTCGACCGCATGGACCCGGCCCTTGACGCCGCCGAGCAGCCCCGCGCGGATTTCGAAACGGGTGGTGAGCCCGCTGACCTCGAGCACCGGCCGCTCAGCATGAGCCACGGTGTCGGAGGTCTCCGTCGGCACATCGGACAGGCCCGTCGCCCGATCGACGACCGGGAAGCGCATCGGCCGCTTGTGGCCGATCATCGAGCCCAGCTTCGGCACCGCCGAAAGCAACGACCGGGTATAGGGGTGCGTGGCGCGGGCGAAGATGTCCTCGGTGGCGCCGGTCTCCACCGCCTGGCCGTTATACATCACCACCGTGCGGTCGGCGATTTCGGCGACTACGCCCATGTCGTGGGTGATGAAGAGGACGGACATGCCCTCCTCGTCCTGCAGGCTCTTGATAAGCTCGAGGATCTGCGCCTGGATCGTCACGTCGAGCGCTGTCGTCGGCTCGTCCGCGATCAGGAGCTTCGGCTTGCAGGCCAAGGCCATCGCGATCATCACGCGCTGGCGCATGCCGCCGGAGAAGCGGTGCGGGTACTCGTTGAAGCGCGACTTCGCCGCCGGAATACGGACCTTCTCGAGCAGCCGGATCGTCTCGGCCTCGGCCGCACTGCGCGACAGGCCGCGGTGCAGGATCAACGCCTCGGCGATCTGGAAGCCGATGGTCAGCACCGGATTCAGGCTGGTCATCGGCTCCTGGAAGATCATCGCGACTTCATTGCCGCGAATATGGCGCATATCGGCATCGGGCAAGGTCAGCAGTTCCTTGCCGCCGAGCTTGATCGAACCTTCGATCTTGCTCGAGCCGGGCGGTGTCAGCCGCATGATCGAGAGCGCCGTCACGCTCTTGCCGGAGCCTGATTCACCAACGACGGCCACCGTTTCCTTCGGTCCGATATCGAAGGAGACGTCGCGGACCACGGAGCGCCACTGCCCCTCGACACGGAACGAGGTGGTCAGATGCGAAACGGAGAGAATGGGAGAGGTCATGCTGAAGCTTTCCAGTCTTTCCTAGATCACGCGGCGCGGGTCGAGCGCGTCGCGCAAGCCATCGCCAATGAAGTTGATCGAGAGAACGGTGAGGAAGATCGCGGCACCAGGGAACAAGGCCCAGTGCGGAGCGACATCGAGATGATCCTTGGCGTCGAACAGGATCCGCCCCCAGGTCGGGATGTCCGGCGGGAAGCCGAGACCAAGGAAGGACAGGGTCGATTCGGCGATGATCGCGGACGACACCTCGATGGTGCCGGCAACGATGACCGGTCCCATCGCGTTGGGCAGGATGTGGCTGACGACCTGCCGCCATTTCGTCGCGCCCGACGCACGCGCCGCCTCGACGAACTCCTTCTCGCGCAGCGAGAAGAACTGGGCCCGGACCAGGCGGGCGACAGGCATCCAGCGCAACCCGCCGATGACGACGACGATCAGGACGAAGACGCCGCCCTCAAGCCCGAAAACGGCCTTGAGCTGTTCGCGGAACAGATAGATCACCAGCAGCAGCAGCGGCAGCTGCGGCAGCGACAGGAAGAGGTCGGTGACCCACATCAGGAAGGAGTCGACATAGCCGCGCGACATGCCGGCGATCGCCCCGACGACGACGCCGACGAACGTGGCGACCACCATGGCGGCAAGACCGACTGCGAGCGAGATGCGCCCGCCATAGATCATCCGCGCCAGAATATCCTGGCCGAGATCGTCGGTGCCGAACGGATGGCTCCAGGACGGCGTCTGCAGCTGTGCCGCGAAGTCGATATCGTTGATCGCCACAGGCCAGAGCCATGGGCCAATGACGACGCCGAGCACAAGCAGGCCGAGCACGATCGTGCTGATCATTGCCAGGCGGTGTCGGCGGAAGCGGCGCCAGGTCTCGCGCGCTGGCGAGACCGACACGCTCCGCGCCGGCGAGCCGGAAGTCGGCTCAGCGGAAGGAGATACGAGGGTCGAGCCAGCCATAAAGGAGATCCGCAATGAGGTTGAAGAAAACGACGAGGCAGGCGAAGACGAAGGTCACCGCCATGACGACAGGGGTGTCGTTGGCGAGAATCGCCGTGATCAGCAGCGAGCCGATGCCGGGCACACGGAAAATCTGTTCCGTGACGATGGCGCCGCCGAAGACCGCCGGCATCTGCAGCGCGACCAGCGTGACGACCGGGATCAGCGCGTTGCGCGCCACATGCCGGATCGTCACCTTCGTCTCGCTGAGGCCCTTTGCCCGGGCGGTGGTGACATAGTCGAGCCTGACGACGTCGAGCACCGCGGAGCGCACATAGCGCGTATAGGAGGCTGCCTGAAAGAGACCGAGCACCAGGATCGGCATCAGCGCCTGCCGCATCATCTCCCAGTACCAGCGCCAGCCTGTCGCCGCGATATCGGAGCGATAGACGAAGGGCAGCCAGTCCAGCTTGATCGAGAACAGCAGGATGAAGAGCAGGCCGGTGAAGAAGGTCGGCAGCGAGAAACCGACGAAGGCGAGCGTGTTGGCGATCTGGTCGAAGACCGAATAAGGCCGCGTCGCGGCATAGATGCCGACCGGCAGCGCGATCGCAAGCGCCAGCAGCTGCGAGCTGCCAACGACGAAGAGCGTCGTCGGGACCCGCTGCAGGATGAGATCGTCGACATTGATTCGGCTGGCGAAGGAAAAGCCCCAGTCGCCCTGCACCATGGCCGTCAGCCAGCGCACATAGCGCACCATGATCGGATCATCGATCCCGAACTTCGCGCGCAACGCCATTCGGACTTCGGGAGGCACATTGGGATTGGTCGCGAGCTCCTCGAACGGGTCGCCAGGCGCCAGCGCAAGAACCGTAAACAGGATCAGGCTGATGCCTAGAAGGCTCGGAATGGCGATGAGCAATCGCCTTATGAGGTAACTCGCCATGTACAGGTCTCTGTCAGCGTGCGGATCGGGACCGTAAACCGGAACCGAAGGATGCAGGGAGCGACGAAGACGCCCCTGCGATGATCCGGCTCCGGCCGGTCAATGAACGGTCGGTACTCACCCTTAGCGAGAGCGCATTGCGCTTTCGCTAAGGGATTGGCCGCTTCTACTAGCTGCGATACCAGCTCGCCAGTCGCCAGACGTCACTGTCCCAGCCGCTGTATTTCGGCACCAG
The DNA here is from genome assembly GCF_056396005.1 of Allobosea sp. 05T439. Lineage (NCBI taxonomy): Bacteria > Pseudomonadati > Pseudomonadota > Alphaproteobacteria > Hyphomicrobiales > Alloboseaceae > Allobosea > Allobosea sp. 05T439. The sequence goes on from NZ_JBFTKP010000015.1 coordinate 66,902, forward strand.
GTTGTTGGCCGCGGCGGCGACGCGCGTACGCGACAGAAGCGGCAGGATGACGTTGGCCTCGCAGAAGGCCTCATCGACCTTGATCAGCAGCGCGGCGCGCTTGGCTGGGTCGAGCTCTTTCTGCGCAGCCTTGTAGGCGTCGTCCGCTTCCTTGCTGGCGTAGCGCGAGACGTTGCGACCGAGCCACTTGTTCTCCTTGTTGGCGACCTCCCAGGAGGTGAACTGGTTGAGGAAGCGCTCCGGATCCGGCTGCGGCTGCGTCGTGGTGTACATCTCCATGTCGCAGTAGAGCTTGGTGTAGGTGTCGGGGTTGGCGACGTCAGAGGAGAAGAACACGGACGCGGTCACCGACTTCAGTTCGAGATCGATGCCGGCGCGCTGGCAGGCCTGCTTGATGATGGCCTGGGTCTTCTGGCGCGGCGCATTGATCGAGGTCTGGAAGACGTATTTCAGCTTCTTGCCATCCTTCTCGCGGATGCCGTCGGCGCCCTTCTTCCAGCCGGCGTCGTCGAGGACCTTGTTCGCCTTGTCGACGCTGAACTCGTATTTCAGCTTCTTCGATTTGAACATCTTCGGCTCGTTGACGAAGCTCGCCGTCGCGGTGCCGCCGCGGCCATAGATGAATTTCTGGATCGAGTCGCGGTCGATCAGCAGGTTGATCGCCTGGCGCACGGCCGGATCGCTGAGCGTCGGATGCTTGGTCTTGACGCTCGAACGCTCGCCATCGACCTCGGTCCACGGATCCGTCGTGTTGAGGATGATGAACTCGATATTGCCGCTAGGAACCGCCAGCACGCGCCCGCGCCCACCGGTTTCCATGCGCTTGAGGATCTCGTCCTCGACCAGCATGTTCCAGGCATAGTCGAACTCGCCGGTCTGCAGCACGGCGCGCGCCGCCGAGACTGCGTCGCCGCCGCCCTTGACCTCGATCGTGTCGAAATGCGGCTGGTTCTTGACGTGATAATCGGGGTTGCGCTCGCCGGTGACGATGTCACCTGGCTTGAAGTCGACGAACTTGTAGGGGCCGGTGCCGACGGGCTTCAGATTGGCCGGAGCCTCGCGCGACTTGGCCCCCTTGAACTCGCCGAAATGGTGCTTCGGGATGATCAGGCCGGCGACGCCGACGAAGGCATCGGCCCAGAACGGCGTTGCCTCGGCGAAAATGACCTTGACGGAGTGGTCGTCGACCTTCTCGACCTTGATGTCCTTGTAGGAGCCGGTGGTGTAGGCGGCGGTGGCCGGATCGGCAGCATATTCCCAGTTGAAGACGACGTCATCGGCCGTGAACGGCTTGCCGTCATGCCATTTGACGCCCTGCTTCAGTTTCCACGTCACCGACTTGCCGTCGGCCGAGAGACCGCCATTCTCCTTGGAAGGGACTTCGGCAGCGAGGCACGGAATGAGATTGCCTTCGGCATCCCAGCCGGCGAGCGGTTCATAGAAGACGCGCGAGGCCTCCTGGTCCTTGGTGCCAGAGGCGAAATGCGGGTTCAGCAGGGTCGGCGCCTGCCAGAGCAGGATCTTCAGCGGCCCGCCGCCACCGGCCTTGGTCGGCTTGTAATCGTCGACCGGCTGCGCCATCGCGACGCCGTTCCAGGCCAGCATCTGGGTTGCGATCGGTGCGCTCAGTCCCAGCGCCACCATCTTCTGCACGAAGGAGCGCCGCGACAGGCCACCTTCCTTCACATCCGCGATCAAACCTCGCAGGCCGTGTTCGTTCATACATACCCTCCGCCAATCGGCAACCGACAAAACTCCGGAGGTCTTGCGCCCCCTGCTTTTCCCTCAAGCTGCTCCCAGCAAGGCATGTGCCAAAGAGCGCGTCAACCATGCAGCGCAGCGCCTTGCAGTCCCGCTTGGAACTGACTGGACGAGACTCTCCTGGCTTGCTCAAATGCGGAAACACTTAGAAGCGAGATAAAAATGGACAATCGAAACGACCTCTGGCGCCAGGTTGACGCAAGCAAGGAGCGCTTCATCGCGCTGAGCGAACGGGTCTGGGGCATGCCCGAGGTCTGCTATACCGAACAGCGCTCCGTGGCCGAACATGTCGCCGAGCTCCGCCACCAGGGCTTTCGAATCACCGAGAACGTTGCCGACATCCCGACGGCCGTCATCGGCGAGGCCGGAGAAGGCGGCCCGGTCATCGCCTTCCTCGGCGAATATGACGCACTCCCCGGCCTCAGCCAGGAGGCGGGTGTTGCCACGCACCAGCCGCTCGAGGATGGCGGCCATGGTCATGGCTGTGGGCATAACCTGCTCGGCTCCGCCGCACTGCTCGCCGCCACCGCGATGAAGAACTGGCTGGCCGAGAACAAGATCCCGGGGCGCGTGCGCTACTATGGCTGCCCTGCTGAGGAAGGCGGCGCAGCCAAGGCCTTCATGGTTCGCTCGGGTGCCTTCGACGACGCCGATGTTGCGATTTCCTGGCACCCGTCGAGCTTCTGGGAAGTCACCCCTCCCCTCTCGCTCGCCAATACGCGTGCCGATTTCATCTTCACCGGCCGCGCCGCCCATGCTGCGGCCTCGCCCCATCTCGGCCGCAGCGCGCTCGACGCCGTCGAGTTGATGAGTGTCGGCGTCAACTATATGCGCGAGCACATGCCAAGCGACGCGCGCGTGCACTACGCGCTGCTGGATACGGGCGGCATCGCCCCCAACGTCGTGCAGGCGCATGCGCGCGTCCGCTACTCGATTCGCGCGCGCGATTTGCCCGGCATGCTCGAGCTCGTCGAACGCGTCCGCAAGATCGCCGAGGGCGCGGCATTGATGACCGAAACCAAGATGGAGATGCGCATCATCAGCGCCGTCTCGAACGTCGTCGGCAACACCCCGCTCGAGAAGGCGATGCACGACATTCTCGAGGAGCTCGGCGCTCCGCATTTCGACGAGACCGACCGCGCCTTCGCCCGGGATATCCGCTCGACGCTCTCGCCTCAGGAGATCGCGTCCTCCTGGCGCTCGATCGGCCTGCCTGAGACCGAGGCTCCGCTTGCCGATTTCGTCGTCCCGCTCGACGCGCCGCGCAATCCGATGATCGGCTCGACGGATGTCGGCGACGTCAGCTGGGTCGTGCCGACGGTTCAGGCTCACGCGCCAACCGTCGCGATCGGCACGCCTTTCCACACCTGGCAGGTGGTGGCGCAGGGCAAAAGCCCGGCCGCGCACAAGGCCATGGTCCAGGTTGCCAAGGCGATGGCAGCGGCCGGAGCCGCCGTGCTCTCGGACCCTGCCCTGATGGCTGCGGCAAAGGCCGACCTGAAGACCCGCGTCGGCAAGGATGGCTATGTCTCGCCACTGCCGGGGGAAGTGCAGCCGCCGCTGAACATGTCGCGCGGCTGAGACATAAAACAATCCCCAGCCGCCACTGGCGGCTGGGGACAGCTTTCGGTTTCAATTCGCCGCGGCAGCACGCCGCGACGAACGATGACCTCAGAGGACCGGAGCGGCCTGCTGGCCCAGTTCCTCGGCTGAGGGAATACGGCCGTCCTCGAACCAGTAGGCCGCTGCGGCACGCGACATCGCCGCGCCGTCATGGCCGATTCCGTTCACCGTGATCAGCTGCCAGTTGCAGGGCAGCCCGAGCCGGGCCGCCTCGCGCTTGGCGAAGTCGAGCATGAAGTGGGCCCGGCCGTAGCGATGCGGCCCCTGAGCCAGCGCCTCGGCCTGCGATGGCAGGTTCGGATCGGCGGTGGCGATGTCCTGGTCACCGGCGAAAATGATCATCGGATAGGCAAGCCAACGCGCCAGCGCCGCTTGATCCAGCCCGAGCTCACCGAGGCCTTCCGGGAAACTCCTGTCAAGGCAAGGCAATGTGTACCAGCCCGGATTGGAGGCCATCGCCGCCTCGAAGGGTTCCGAGCCTTGCGTCACCAGCATCCGATGGACGAACTGACCGCCGGCCGAATGGCCGAAGATGCGGATCACCGGACGGTCGATGACGCCACCGGCACGCAGCGCCTCGAGCACACGCTGCGGCACGGAATAGAGCCAGGTGTCGCGTGCAGCGATCGCGCCGCCGGCCCCGAGAACGAGCCCGTTATTATAGCCTTCGGCCTGCGGATAATGCTCGTTGGAGAAGGTCGGGGCGACGATCAGGAGGCCGTGCTTCTCCGCAGCATCGATCCAGAAATCGCGGTACTCGTCGCCATTGCGCAGCATGCCGTGCTGCACGACCACTACCGGGTCGTTCGGCTTGTGGCCGGCGGGACGATAGATATTGACCTCGAGCGGCCTGTCGGGATGAAAGCGATCGACGAAAGGCAGAGTGCTGCGGCCGATAGCGGGCGTAAGCGAAGCGGTGGTCATGCGGTCTCCGGGGCCTTGTGCAAATGGCAGGCGGCGCTGCGGCCGGGCGCGATCTCGGTCAGCTTTGGCCGGACCTCACGGCAAACGGGCATCGCGAGCTCGCAGCGCGGGTGGAACGGGCAGCCTGGCGGCGGTGCGAGTGGCGACGGCAACTCGCCCTTCAATGGCTGGAAATCACGCTTGCGCCCGGCCGCCGACGGGATCGCCTTGATCAGGGCCGCGCTATAGGGATGCGCCGGCTCGGCGAAGATGGCAGTGGCAGATCCGATCTCGACGATCCGGCCGAGATACATGATCGCGACCCGGTCGCTGATATGGCGCACCAGCCCAAGATCATGGCTGACGAAGAGATAAGTCAGCCCGTGCCGCTCCCGCACATCCATGAACAGGTTGATGACCTGGGCCTGGATGGACACGTCGAGCGCCGACACCGGTTCGTCGCAGACCAGGAAGTCAGGCTTCACCGCGAGCGCGCGGGCAATGCCGATACGCTGGCGCTGGCCGCCCGAGAACTGGTGCGGATAACGCTCCCGATAGGCGAGATCGAGCCCAACTTCGGTCAGCGCCTGATCGACAGCGGCCTCGATCTCAGCCTTCGGCAGCAGCTTATGGACGCTCAGCGCCTCGCCGACGATCCGGCTGACCTTCATGCGTGGATCAAGCGAGGCGTAGGGGTCCTGGAAGATCATCTGGACCTTGAGCAGGAACTCGAGCCGGTCCTTGCCCTTGAGCCCGGCCACCGGCTTCTGTTCGTAGATGACCTCGCCCGTGCTCGGCTTAAGGATGCCGGTGGCGACACGCGCCAGGGTCGACTTGCCGCAGCCGGACTCACCGACGAGCCCGAGGACTTCACCGCGCTTGACGCTGAGATCGACGCCGTCGACAGCTCGCAGCGCCGGCGGCGCCTTCCCGCGACCGGTCGCCATCAGGATGCGTTCCGCCAGGGTGGGGCTGCGGCGGAAGTGCTTGGTCACACCCTTCAGTTCGAAGACGGGCGCACTCATGCTGCCTCTCCCTGCGGAACCGGGTTATGGCAACGGAAGCTGCGTTCGGCGGTCCCGGTCGGCGTCGGATCCTGCTCCGCGCAGATCGGCTGGACCCGGTTGCAGCGGGGGCGGAATGGGCAGCCGCTCGGGCGCCCATCGATCCGCGGCGCGACGCCGTCGATCTGGTTCAGGCGCTCACCCGGCTCGACCATCGCGGCCGAGGAATTCAGCAGACCAAGCGTATAGGGATGCCGCGGCTGGTCGAGCACGGAGTCGACCGGACCGATCTCGACGACCCGGCCGGCATACATCACGGCGACCCGGTCCGCGAGCTCGGCGACGACCGCGAGATCATGGGTGATCCACAGCACCGCCGTACCGGTTTCACGGCTGAGCTTCTGGACCTCGAACAGGATCTGGCTCTGGATCGTGACGTCGAGCGCCGTGGTCGGCTCGTCGGCGATGATCAGGTCGGGTGCATTCAGCAGTGCGGTCGCGATCGCGACACGCTGGCGCATGCCGCCCGAGAACTCATGCGGGAACTGCTTGAGGCGTGCCTCCGGCGAGGAGATGCCGACACGTGCCAGTGCCTTGGCCGCCTCGCTCAGCGCTTCCGCGCGGCTGCACTGGCGATGCTCCAGGATCGCCTCGCTCATCTGCTCGCCGATGCTGAGCACCGGGTTCAGCGTCATCAGCGGATCCTGGAAGATCATGGCGATGCGATCGCCGCGCAGCTTGCGCAGCCGCTCTTCGGACGCCTCGCGAAGGTTCTCGCCGGCGAAGGTGATCTCGCCCGCAACGATCTCGCCCGGCGGATCGATGAGCTGGACCAGCGAGAAACCGGTCACCGACTTGCCGGAACCGGATTCTCCGACCAGCCCGAGCACCTCGCCGCGCGCGACGCTGAGATCGACGCCATCGACGGCCGGCCAGGCGCCATCGAGCGCGTGGAAGACGGTCCTGAGTCCCCGGACCTCTAGAAGCGGAGCACTCATGAGCGCACGTTGAAGCTGCGGCGCAGGCGGTCGCCGACAAGATTGAGCGACATGATGAGCAGCACCAGCGCGATGCCGGGGAATACTGCGATCCAGTATTCGCCGGAGAGGAGGAATTCGAAGCCGTTGGCGATCAGCAGTCCGAGCGAAGGCTGCGTCACGGGCACGCCGACGCCGAGGAAGGACAGGGTCGCCTCCAGCGTAATTGCGCTCGCAATGCTGATCGAGGCCACCACGAGCACCGAGCCGACCGAGTTCGGCAGGAGATGGGCCAGCATGATATGTCGGGTCGGCAGACCGAAATTCAGCGCCGCCTCGATATATTCCTTGCGACGCTCGACCAGGGCGGCGGCACGCATCAATCGTGCATATTGCGCCCATTGCACCAGCACGATCGCAAAGATCACCTTGTCGACGCCACGGCCGATCGAGGCGAGCAGCACGAGCGCGATCAGGATCGAGGGAAAGCCGAGCATGAAGTCGACGACGCGCATGATCACGGCATCGACCGCGCCGCCGAACTGAGCTGCGAGCAGGCCGGCGGTAATGCCGATGACGAGCGCGCCCGCGGTCGCCGTGAGACCAACCATCAGGCTGGTCCGAAGCCCGTAGAGGATCGCGCTCAGCATGTCGCGACCCTGGGCATCGCTACCAAGCCAGTAGGTGATGCCGGTCATGCCGCTGTCTCCCGGAGCCAGCCGGTTGTCCATCACGCTCAACGAGGCGAGGTCGTGCGGGTTCTGCGGCGCGATGACGGGAGCAAGTACGGCGAGCAGGACAAGGATACCGAGCAGGATCGCGGCGCCGCGCGTCGTCGGCCGGTTCCGGATCCGGCGCAACACCTTCTCGCGCAGGGGCGTATCGGCATAGGCCGGCACGACTGGAGCTTTCGCCGGCGCGCTCATGCCATGTCTCCGGTCAGCTTCACGCGCGGATCGAGCGCGGCATAGAGAATATCGACGAGGAAGTTCACCGTGACGAAGAGCAGCGTCGCCAGCAGCACATAGGCGACGACCACCGGCCGATCGAGCTGGTAGATCGAATCGATCAGGAGCTTGCCCATGCCGGGCCAGGCGAAGACCGTCTCAGTGATGGTGGAGAAGGCGACGAGGCTGCCGAACTCGATGCCGACCACCGTCACGACCGGGATCAGGATGTTGCGCAGCACGTGCCGACCGACGATCCGCTTGCGGCGCACGCCCTTGGCACGGGCATATTTCACATAGTCCTGCGTCATCGTCTCGGTCGTGCCGGCCGCGACGAGGCGGATCATCAGTGCCGTATTAGGGATGGCGAGGTTGAGCGCCGGCAGGATCAGATGCTGCAGCCCGTCCAGCGTGAGCAGGCTGGTCTGTACGCCGAGCACGGAGACGGTCTCGCCGCGGCCGGCCGTCGGCAGCCAGCCAAGCACGACCGCAAAGAGCAGGATCAGCATCATCCCCTTCCAGAAATTCGGAAGGGAATAGCCGAGCACGGTACTCGCCATGATGATCCGTGACGGCCGGCTGTCAGGATCGAGTCCCGCGAACAGCCCGAGTGGCACACCGACCGTGACGGCCAGCGTCATCGCCAGCAGCACCAGTTCGAAGGTCGCGGGCAGACGGGCGAGGATCAGTTCGATCGCGGGCACGCCATGCACGAAGGAGCGCCCGAGATCGCCCTTCAGGGCATTGCCCATGAAGGTGAAATATTGCTGCCAGACTGGCAGGTCGAGGCCGAGCCGCTTGATCAGGGCCGCGCGCTCGGCGGCACTGACCTGTGGCGAGACCAGGAGCTCGATCGGGTCTCCGATGCCATAGACGGCGAAGAAAACCACGACCGAGACCGCGAGCAGAACGATGACGCTCTGGATCAGCCGCTGCAAAACATAGGCGGTCATTGCGTTTGATCGACTCTGCTACGCTTACTGGATGACTGGACTTACTTGGCGACCGGCTTCACCGACATCGCCAGCATGAACTGGTCGGCGCGGCCGGTGACGCTCAGGTCGGACTTGAACGCCCAGATGCCGCTTTCGAAGTGCAGCGGGATGAACGCACCGTCTGCGAGCACCAGCTTGCCGGCTTCCTGCAGCAATTCGGCCCGCTTGGCATCGTCGAGCGTCGTCACGGCAGTGCGGATCACCTTGTCGAACGCGTCGTTCTTGTAACCGCCATAGTTCGAGCCGCCGAGGGTCTTCTCGTCGTTCGGGGTCGGCGGCCACTGACGCAGGAAGGACGCAGCCTCACCGGTGCCGGAACCCCAGCCGCCGAGCGCAACGCTGAATTCCTTCTTGGCGCGGCGCGGGAAATAGATCGCGCGCGTCATCGCATCGACCTCGGTCTTGATGCCGATCTGGGTCAGGTACTGCGCGACAGCCTGGGTGATCTGGCTGTCATTGATATAGCGGTCATTGGTCGAGGACAGCGTCAGCTGGAAGCCCTTGGCATAGCCTGCCTCGGCCATCAGCTTCTTGGCGGCAGCCGGGTCATAGGCCAGCTTCGGCGGGTTCGGCAGCGTGCCGAACATACCGGTCGGCAGGAACTGGTAGGCCGGCTCTGCCGCACCGTCCATGATCCGCTTGACGATCGCGTCACGATCGATAGCGAGCGACATCGCCTTCCGGACGCGGGGGTCCTTGAGCGGGTTCTTGCCGTCTTCGGACTTGACGAAGGGGCTCTGGTCGCGGGCCACGTCGAGCTGAAAATACATCACGCGGGTCGAGGGCGTGACGACATGGCCAAAGCGCTTGTCACCCTTGATGCGGCCAAGGTCGCGCGCCGCGGGATTCTCGATGACGTCGTAGTCACCGGCAAGCAGCCCGGCCAGGCGCGGACCGGCATTGGTCACCGGCAGCAGGCGCACGGTCGCCCAAGGCTCCGCCTTGCCCCAGTAGCTCGGGTTGCGCTCGAGCTCGATCGACGAACCGCGAACATAGGACTTCAGCTTGTAGGGGCCCGTGCCGATGGCGAGGCTGCCGTCATTGAAACCGCTCACGGCCGGCCAGGCGCCGGTCACGCCGCAGTTCTTGGGAACGTCATAGCTGATGGGGCCATGCTCGACGATCGAAGCCGAGAGAATGCTGAGGCTCGAAAGCAGGTTCGGCATCAGCGGTTCGGGGTTGATCGTGTTGATGATCAGCGTGTGGGCGTCGGGCGCCTCGACCGAGGCGAAGTTCCCGGTGATATCGGCGAAGGAATCGGAGACCTTGGTCTCGTTCTTCAGCGTGCGGCAGAACGTGAAGACCACGTCTTCCGCAGTGAAGGGCTTGCCGTTCGAGAAGGTCACGCCCTGGCGCAGCTTGAAGGTCCAGCGGTTCTTGCCGTCATTCTCCCAGGAATTGGCGAGGCTGGGATGGAGCTTCTGCTTCTCGTCCTGACGCACGAGCGAGTCGAAGATGTGCTGGGCCAGCGCATTGTTCGGCGTGAGATCATGGTAATGCGGATCGACAGCTGTCGGTTCCGAAGCCAGCGCGATGCGCAGGGTCTGGGCCCAGGCCGGCGCGGCGCCAAGGCAGGTTCCGGCCAAAGCCGCAACCATTAAGGATTTACGCATGGTCATCTCCGCTCCCAATGTGAACCATTTTGACAGCTTCATTTTCGTTGGGTAGCAAACATGAAAATATTCGAACGTCAATCGGGTGGAGACGCATGTCCCAAGGCTTGAAGCCGACGACCGATCTCTCGAACCGGATCGCCCGGGTCTACCCGTCCTTGAGCAACGGGCATCGGCGTGCGGCCGATTTCGTGCTGCAGCACCCACTCGACGTCGCCACCATGACGATCGAAGGACTGGCTGAAGGCAGCGGGACCTCCAACGCCACCGTCACGCGCTTCGTCCGCGCTCTTGGCTATGGAAACTATGCCGAATTCCGTGCAGCCCTCTCCTCGGCCCTGAAATTCGCGCTCGATCCGGTCGACAGTTTTGCAGGCGCACGCTCGGCCGCGGGCTCGACCTTCGCCACCTTTGTTGACGCCCTTTCCGACCAGTCGGCCAATCTGCAGGCCGCGCGGGACGCCCTCGACGAGGCGACCACGACACGGGCGATCGAGGCGCTGCTCAAGGCGCGCCGCGTCTTCATCGCCGCGTCGGGGGCGAGCCATCATGTCGCATCTTTCCTTGAGGACGGGCTCGCGCTCTATCTCGACGCCGACGTGACCTTCGCGTCCTCACGCGCTGGCCCTGAACGAGCCATTCGCCACATGCTCTCGGCCAGGCCGGACGACCTCGTCGTCGCGATCTCAGTGCCGCGCTATTCGCGCACCACGCTCGACCTCGCCTCCTTCGCGAAGAAGCGGGGGTCGACTTTGCTTGCGCTGACGGACGGCCCCACCTCCCCACTCGCCAACATCGCCGACATCACGCTCTTCGCCCCGGCCCGGAATCGGCTTCTGCCAAATTCGCCGACTGCGATCTTCGCGCTGGCGGACGCCCTGATTACGGCGATCGCCCGCGAGCGACCTGACGCAGTCGAAGCACTGAAGGGCTTGAGCGAAAGCCTGCTCTGGACATTTCACCACTGAGGTGAGCTTGCCATGCCCCCCCGTCAACAGACGGGGTGTAGCAACAAACCCGTGTACCGGCGCCGATCATGGCGCTTCGCGCTACTGAAGGAGCGTCGCAAGACGAATTCAACTGAAGCGAGAGCGATTCAGGCTCTTGCACAGCAGCGCGATGACAGTGCCCCCGCTCTATCGGGTTATGTCACGGTGTATCCGCCGACTTGTCGACAGGTAACCAAGGCAAGAGTCGAACCCGAAGAGGTCGTTCATGGCGCAGGATTTCTGCGCTATTTTGAAAACTATCTGATTCAAAATCTTAAAATTTACGAAGAATTCTCGTCTATCGGCAGAACATTGGCCTTGGCGCAAGAGTGCACAAATTGCTATTCTTCCAATCTGGAATACGCGGAAGACACGGCCTAGCACCGAGACGATCGCGCACTGGATCGAAGCCACGATGGATTGTGGATGAACGACCGGGTGAATGACAAGTACGCAGGCGCTTCCCAGGCGCAGGGCGGAGGAACTGACACGACGGGTGGGGACGGAAAGAAGTGGCGCTGGCCCACCGCATTCCGCAACGCAATCCTGCAACGCTGGAACGCCCTGACCCTCGAACGCCAGTTCCTCCTCACCGCCGCCTTGGCCGTCGGCCTGTCCATGGCTGCTCTCGGCTATTGGGTCGAGAGCCGGATTCGCTCCGGCTGGATTCAAGGCATGGCGGAAACGGGAGCGCTCTATCTCGAGGGATTTCTGGCACCCCATGTGCAGGGGCTGGATGCCTCGAACACATTACCGCAGGAAAGCCGTGAGAAGATCGAGGCCCTGCTGGTTAATACCAGCCTCGGCCGCCACGTCGCGATCATCAAGTTATGGGACCTCAACGGGAACCTGATCTTCAGCACGAGCAAGGTCGTGTCTCACGGGAAGCTGCCGGCGGGCGACATCAAGCGGATCATGGCAGGCAACGTCGTCGTCGACACCGATCTCGACGATGACGGCGATGAGCTCAGGGCTCTGAAGTTAAAGCCAAAGCTGATCGAGATCTATGCGCCGATCTACAGGGAGAAGACCAGGGACATCATCGCGATCGGAGAATTCTACGAGTTCAGCCAGTTCATGAACCGAGAGATCTCCAGCGTCCGATACGCGACATGGTTCCTCATCGCGAATGTCGCCATCGTCATCGTCATCCTGCTACATGTCATCGTCAAACGCGCGAGCCGGATCATCAGTAGCCAGCAGGCTCTTCTCGAGCAGAACCTGGCGCGGGCTGAAGCCCTGGCGAAGCGGAACAATGCGCTCAGGCGGGCAGCGGACCGGGCCAGGCTCAACGCCACCGTTCTCAACGAGACCTATCTTGCCAGCATTGGCGCCGACATCCACGACGGGCCCATCCAACTCCTCAGCCTGATGATGCTGAAGCTGCCCTCTGCAGCAGATCGGGCGAGCGGGACCGTGGCGCCCGCAGCCCATGCTCACGGCGAACTCGAACCCCTGATCCAGCAGGTCCTCTCGGATCTGCGCAACCTGTCGTCAGGGCTGGCACTGCCCGAGGCGGAGAATCTCTCTCTCGCGGAGACCATCCATCTGGCCATTACCCGCCATGAGCAGCAGACAGGCACACATGTGCTTCGCAACATCGCCGAACTGCCCGCACAGGTTCCCGTCGCCATCCGCTTCTGTTCTTACCGGGTCGTGCAGGAGGCGTTGACCAACGCCTATAAACACGCCGGGGGGCGGGGGCAGAAGGTCGAAGCCCGCATTGGCGACGACATGCTCGAGATCTGCGTGTCGGACAGTGGCAGCACCTTGCCCGTCCAGCACCGTGACACGACACTCGCTGGTGGCGGCCTCGGGGTGCGGGGCATGGACAGCCGCATCAAGGCATTGCGAGGCCAACTCACAGTGAGTCGGCTGCCTACAGGTGGAACCGAAGTGCGCGCCACGCTGCCCATGCGATCCTGACGGCGCGATCCCGCCCCTACCGAGGCCTCGCCGGATCACGCGTATCAGATGCCGGAGGAACGAGCCTTTGCGCCGCGATCACAACCTCGAGACGATTCCTGGCATTCAGCTTGTGCATGAGATTGGTCATATAGCCCTTGATAGTCTTCTCGCTCAGCGAGAGGGCCCGGGCGATCTCTCGATTCTGCTTCCCGCACAGGAGAAGCCTCACGATCTGGTCCTCCCGCACACTCAGCCTGGTGCTCTGCGCCGCCCTCTTCTCCAGCGCCTTGCTTTGCAGCGCACCGATCACCTTGGTGGCGAAAGCAGGCGTGATATAGATCTCGCCTCGCCGCGCCGCCTCAATCGCGTCGAAGAGATCATCGGCGGGACTGCCCTTGAGGACGTACCCGCTGGCGCCGGCGTCGAGCGCCTGAATGGCATGGTCGGTACTGGTCGATGCGGTGAACACCACCATTTTCATGTGAGGCGCAGCCTTGGATGCGTCCGAAATCGCCTGGAAGGCATCGCCCGCCATGTTCAGATCGACAATCATCGCGTCAGGCTGGTGAGTTTCCGTGATCGTGGTGATGTGATCAGCAGCGGAACCGGTCGCAACGAGCGAGAATCCACCTTTGCGTTGCAGCAGTGCAACGATCCCTTCGGTCAGAAGCGGGTGGTCGTCTACAACCGCAATCGATATGCCATCCATCGCTGACCTCCCCCAATTCTATGCCGCGACGCTGAGAGCATGCTGGCTCATTTACAGCCTCGTGTAAATGACTTGGTGAACGAAGGGTTAACTTATGTTGTCTTCGCGCCAAACGCTCGCCCAGGAACCGCCGTATGGCTAGATCTTGCACGAATACCTGGTGATTAATGTGATCCAGGTCACAGACCGCACCCGGATTGCGTTGATCGTTCAGTCAAATGGATCAACCCCGCGCCTCGGCATTCCCATTGGCTTGCCGCCATCGTCTCGTGTATCGTATGCAGACATTATCATACAATGCATGGAACCCGGAGAGCCGGCATGGCGCGGAGCGACGAGACAATGCAGTGGATCCGCCAGCTCGATCCATCTGCAGGCCCGCGTTACCTCCAGATCGTCGAACTGATTGCCGAGGCCGTCGCGAACGGCACCCTGCGCCCTGGCGACAGACTCCCACCGCAGCGGCAACTCGCCAAACTTGTTGACGTCGATCTGACGACGGTTACTCGCGCCTATGCAGAGGCAAGACATCGCAATCTGCTCGATGCGGTAACCGGGCGCGGCTCCTTCATCTCGACGCGGAAGGAACAATCGGGTCCGCTCATCGACCTGAGCATGAACATTCCCCCGCCCCCGAAAGGCATACGCCTTGCTGAATTGATGCAGCGCGGTCTCACAGAGGTCCTGTCGCGATCGAGTGCCGATTTGCTGATGACCTATCATGTCGGAGCGGGTTCGCTGGCGGACCGGGCGGCCGGCTGTGCCTGGCTTGAGCCCGTTCTCGGACGGATCGAACCCGCCAGATTGCTCGTCGCCCCCGGCGCGCAGCCGGCGCTCGTGGCACTGGCCAGCCTGCTCGCAAAACCGCGCGAGGCCATCCTGGTCGAGGCCCTCGCCTATCCCGGCCTGCTTGCAGCGGTGAGGCTGGCGGGGCTACGGCCTGTCCCCGTCGCGACGGACGAAGAGGGTCTTCTGCCGGGCGCCCTGGAGCGGGCCATTGATGAATCCGGCGCAAAACTGCTCTGCGTGACGCCGACGATCCAGAATCCGACCACGGCGACGATGCAGCCTGCACGACGCGATGAGATCGTGCGGATCGCGCGGGCAAAACACCTGAGGATCATCGAAGACGATCCTTACAGCCTGCTCGCCGGCGATGCTCCGCCACCGCTGGTCGCCCTCGCTCCGGAGCGGACCTATCATGTCGCGACCCTGTCGAAGGTCCTGACCCCGGGGCTGCGTACCGCCTTCGTCGTCCTGCCACCGGACGAGAACCGTGACGCGCTCGTCGCGATCCTGCGAAGCATTGCACTCATGCCGCCCCCGCTGATGACGGCTCTTGCAACCCATTGGATCCGGATCGGCGCCGCTGGCGACCTGCTCGACGGGGTGCGCCGCGAGGCTGCGGCGCGCCAGGAGCTGGCCCGCTCCATCCTGCCGGCCTCGGCCCGGCATCATCCGAACGGCCTGCATATCTGGCAGCCGCTGCCAGCGCATTGGGATCGTTACCGCCTGGTCGAGGCAGTCCGTCAGGAAGGCCTCGGGGTCACGCCATCGGATGCATTCAGCGTCGAAGGCGAGGCCCCGGACGCGGTCAGGATTTCTCTGGGCGGCGTGCCGGAACGCGGCCGCCTCGCCCATGCCCTGAAGGCGCTGGCCGCAATCATGGGCAATGAGCGCTCGCAGCATCAGGGGATCGTCTGACGAGACCAGGAGCGCGCAGGCACGGCCTCCTCAACGCGCTCCGTTCCTCGGGGTCAGGCCGGCGTCTTCTCACCCTTGGGGCGAGCCAGCCGACCTTCCTCAGCCTTGTGGAAGAACTGTGCTGCGACGAGCCAGCCCTTCAACGGCTGCAGCGGCGGGATGCAGGTCAGCAGGATCAACGGCAAGGTGGTGACGAGATGAACCCAGGCCGGCGGCTCATAGGCCATTTCGAGCCAGAGCGGGAACACCACGGCCGGAATGCAGACAAACATCATTACGAAGAAGGCCGGCCCGTCGGCAGGGTCAGCAAAGGAATAGTCGAGACCGCAGACCTCGCATTTCGGCCGCAGCTTCAGAAAGCCCTCGAACAGGTGCCCCTGTCCGCAACGCGGACACCGTCCGCGCAGGCCGGTCTGGGCAGGCGAGAGGGGTGGCCATTCTTGGTCGGACACGGGAACAACTCCTTGAAGCCAGCTCTGAGCGGCCAACGTCGCCCACTAAATGGCAACAGAGACGTACAATGTCAAGATTGTACGCATACACAGATGGAAAGCGACGGGCCAATCCTCGCGACAGACACATCGCGCCGCCAACAGGCTTCTGCCGCGCGATGGAGCAAGTCTAGAGGCGTTGAAGTCGCGGGTACGGCGCGAGATCGGGACTGACACTACAGCGTGCCTGGGCGGCGAGACGGGTGAGAAGCGAGCGCCGAACGGTTAGCCGCGCCGCGATGCCCCAGCCGGCTTGGCGATCGAAGCAAAATGCAGGTTCACGATTTCGGCTCCGGCACATCGAGCTTCAGCTCGACATGAACCGTATCGCCATCGGCATGCGTGACGCGGAAGCCCAGATCGCTCGCCATCTGTAGCATCGGAACATTATGCGCCAGCACTTCGCCGAAGAGCCGCTGGTAGCCCTGCTCCCGCGCATGCGTGATGATTTCGGTCATGAGGCGATAGCCGAGGCCCCGCCCCTTCATGTCGGAGCGGACGAGGATCGCATATTCCGCCGTCTTGCGCTCCGGGTCGCCCGAGATCCTGACGACGCCGAAGATCGGCCCCACCCCATAGGGCGCACCGGGCTCCCCAGCGACCAGGGCCATTTCCCTGTCATAGTCGATCTGTGACAGCCGGGCCGCCGTTGCATGCGGAAAGATCTTCACCGGTCCCAGGAAGCGCATCCGCAGATCGTCCGGCGTACACAACGCGACCATCTCGGCGAGAGCGCTCTCGTCCTCGGGCCGGATCGGGCGCAGATGGAGCTGCGTGCCGTCGCCGAGTGCGATCTCGCGCTCGAGCTGGTGCGGATAGGCGCTGACCGCCAGTCCAAGACGGCGCCCTTTCTTGCCGGCGATGACGATCCGGGCATCGAGCGCAATGCAGCCTTCGTAGTTGGCGAGAAGCGGGTTGATGTCGAGCTCGATGATCTCGGGCAGCTGCACGACCAGCTCCGACAGGCGAACGAGAATATCGACGACCGGTTCGAGCGGCACGGCGGGAACGTCGCGAAACCCCGCCAGTAACCGCGCAACCCGCGTGCGCGAGATCATGTCGCGCGCCAGGACCGAATTCAGCGGCGGCAACCCGATGGCGCGGTCCCCGATCACCTCCGTCGCGGTGCCGCCGCGTCCGAACAGGATCACGGGACCGAAGGTTTCATCCTGAGCAATGCCGAGGATCAGTTCGTGTGCCTTCGGTCGGGAGATCATGGGCTGGATCGCAAAGCCATCAATCCGCGCCGTGGGTCGAATCCGGCCCACGCGCTCCAGCATCTCGCGCGCCGCAGCCTCGACCTCCACCCTGCTCTTCAGGCCCAGGACGACGCCGCCGACATCGGATTTGTGGATAATGTCATGCGAGAGAATCTTCAGCGCCACCGGAACCGCGATCCCCTCGAAACATGCTCCGGCCTCCTCCGGGGTCGCCGCCAGTTTCGTCTCGACGGTGGGTATCCCGAACAGCCCAAGCAGTTGCTTCGATTCCGGTTCCGTCAGCGACGTGCGTTTCTCGCGCAGGGCTGCCCGGATGAGTTTGCGCGCCGCCTCGACCTGCCTGGGCGCAATCGCGACGCCAGCTGTCGGGGTTTCCAGCAGAAGCTCCTGGTTTCGCCGGAAGGCGGCGAGATGACTGAAGGCCCGGACAGCCTCTTCCGGTGTCGCAAAATTCGGAAGTCCGCCTTCACGCAGATGCGCCCTGGCGGCCTGCGCGAGCGTGCCGCCGAGCCAGCTCGTCATGACGGGAACATGCTTCTGCCGCGCGACAACCCGGGACACGGCACGTGCCGTCTCCGCGCCGTCGGCGACCGCGGAGGGACAGTTGATGACCAGGACGGCATCGCTCTCGCGCTCTTCCAGCAGGGCTTCCAGCGCAGCCGCGTAACGATCTCCCGTGGCGTCGCCCAGGACATCGACGGGGTTCCCGCGCGACCAGCCTTCAGGCAGCACGCTGTCGAGCTTGGCGATCACCGCCGGGCTGAGGGTCGCGACGCGGTTTCCCCGCTCTCCGACGGCATCGACGGCGAGGATGCCGGCGCCGCCGCCATTGGTCAGAATGGTCAGCCGGTCGCCAGTGACGCGAACTCCTTTTGCCAGGATCTCGGCCGCGGCGAAGAGCTCATCGAGTTCGGCCACCCGCAACAGGCCGGCGCGCCGGAAGGCAGCGTCATAGACTGCGTCCGCGCCCGCAAGTGCGCCGGTATGCGACAGCGCCGCCCGCGCTCCGGCGGCACTGCGCCCGGCCTTCACCACGATGACAGGCTTCATGCGCGCCAGCGCCCGGGCTGCCGACATGAACTTGCGGGCGTGGGAGATGTTCTCGATATAGAGCAGCACTGAGCGCGCCGCCGGATCCGTGCCGAGGTAATCGAGCATGTCGCCCGCGTCGACATCGCTGGTGTCGCCGAGCGCAATCGCGTGCGAAAGGCCGATACTGCGCCGGTCAGCCCAGTCGAGCAGCGCCGACATGATGCCGCCGGACTGGCTGACGATGGCGATATGGCCTGGCCGCGGCGTCAGATGCGCAAAGCTCGCATTGATCGCGCGGGCGGAGGAAATCAGGCCGAGGCAGTTCGGCCCGACGATGCGCATCAGATGCGTCTTGGCCGCATCGAGCATCCGTTGCCGCAGCCCATCCGTGGCCGCACTGTCGCCAAAGCCGTTGCTTATCACGATTGCGGCGCGGCAACCACGTTGTCCGAGTTCGGATATCAGCTCGGGAACCGCCGCTGCCGGCGTCGCCAGGACGGCAAGGTCGGGCGTGACCGGGAGCTCTGTTACCGAGCGATAGCTCAACGCCGCGCGGATCGCCGTTTCATGCGGGTTGACCGCCATGATCGGCCCCTTGAACCCCGCGCCATAGAGATTGGCGGCAAGCGTCGCCCCGACCGAACCGGGCTGATTGCTGGCCCCGATCAGGGCGATCGCGCGAGGATTGAAGAGCGCGTCGAAATTCCGAATGCTCATGAGCGGAAACCGGGCTGAACGCGCCCGATCTCAAGCCGGGAGTGGCTCAACCGCGCGTTTGCAGAGTTGAGCCATTTTCCCCGCAACGATCAATGGCACATGAAGAGCGGCACCTTGCTGTTCTTGAGCAGGGACTGCGTCACCCCGCCGAGCAGCCATTCGCGCAGGCGGGAATGGCGATAACCACCCGACACGATGAAGCCGGCACCGAACTCTGCCGCCTCGTCCTGGAGTGCGGTCGCGACGTCGCGCCCCTTGCCGAGCGCCACCGTCTTGACCGTGACGTCGACGCCATGACGCGCGAGATGAGGTGCCAGCTCGACGCCGGGCACCGCGTTGGACAGGTCCTTCTCGCCGGTGACCGAGACGATCTCGACAGCCTTGGCGGCTCGCAGGAACGGCAAGGCATCGGCAACCGCACGCGCCGCGCTCGCCCCGCCGTCCCAGGCGATGACGATGGTCTCTCCGGAGAAGCCGGGATGGCCGGGCGGAACCACCAGGACCGGCCGGCCGCTCTCGAACAGCGCCGTCTCGATCAGGCCGCGGTCGATGGCGAGCGTCGTCGGCTCCGCATCCAGGATTGAGAGGTCGTTGACGCGGGCATGGTCGAGAAAGCGCTGCAGCAGGCTGCTGTAGATCAGTTGAGGGCTCTCCACCGTGCTGACCACGCCGGCAAGATTGGCCGCGAACCGGGCGTCGGAGGCAAGCTTCTGCGCGAGACCGGCGATGCGCCGATTCTCCGACGCAACGATCGCGCCGCTGAAATCATCGATCATCGAATAGGGCACGGAAAACCGGCTTGCCGCCGCCTGAACCGTAAGATGCGCATTCGTCTGCCGCGCCAACGAAAGCCCGTAGCCGACAGCAAGGTTCTCCTCGGTCTGCCCCTCCTCCGTCACCGCCACCAATATGCTCTTGATGCCTTCGATCATGTCATCCTCCAGTACGCGAAAGAACCTCCGCCAGTCCGGCCAAAACGTCCTTGCGCCAGATCAAACCGGACGCGCCCGAAATATGCGCGATTGATCGTGGCCTGCATATCCAAGCGGCAGAAAGGACGGACGACCATCATGCTTTATGTCATCACCCTTCATCTCGCCCGGACGAGCGGCTATCCCGAGGGAAGCCCACGACATGGCTACGAGATCACCGCGCCGCTCGACCCTGACGGACATATCGATGCGGCCGCCTGGCAGGAGCAGCGCGATCTCTGCCGCGTCAGGCGCTTCTCGGCGGGGGAGCCGGATCGTCACGGCTGGCTCCTGCGCCGGGCCGGAGGCGCCGGCGGCGCGACCTGGTTCATCGACTATGACGATTCCGGCAGCGATGACGACGAGGCCGGCTACCGGCTCGACCGGCACCGCTTCGTCGTCGGCGACTATGTCTCTATCCGCGACGGTGACGGCGACTTGCAGCCCTTCCAGATCATTGCCGTGAAACCGAGGGCCCCGGTCAAACCAGTCATCGCCTGAAGGCATCTACGGCATCTGCGCGGTGCCGGTGTGCAGGGGGGCGCCTTGCTCCATATCAATGCGTCCCTGCACACTGGGCTCGATCATAGATGCCACGGATGCGTCGAGATGTGGGGGACATGCGATGACAGCAACGGTGAAAGCGCAGGCGGGCTACGCGAGCATAATGGTGCCGCTGAACCTCGGCGGCGGGGCCGCCGATCGGGTCAAGCTGGCCGCGTCCCTGGCGGATCGTTTCGGCAGCCGGCTGATCGGCATCGCCGCAGAGGACTTCGTTCTCCCCTATGTCGGCGACGGCCTGGCGAGCGTCGACGCGCTCCTGATTGAGGAGAGCAAGCGCGCAGTCTCAGCAGAGCTTGCCCGCGCCGAAGCGATATTCCGCAAGGCCGCCGGCGACATGAAGCACCTCGTCTGGCGCAGCGCCATCGAGACACCGCGAAACTTCGTTCTCGACCAGGCCCGCGCAGCAGATCTCGTGGTGCTGGCGCGCCAAGCCCATCACGATCCCGTCCAGGGAGGGATGAGCCTCTCTCCGGGCGATCTGGTCATGTCGCTTGGCCGGCCGCTCCTCGTCGTACCGCCCGACGTCAGCTATCTCTCCGGCAAGCATATCCTGGTCGCCTGGAAGGATACGCGGGAAGCGCGGCGTGCCGTGCGGGATGCCCTGCCGCTTCTGATGCAGGCGGAATCCGTGACTGTCCTGTCGATCGGCCCGGATGCCGAAGATCAGGGCGCCGAAGACGTGCGCGACTATCTCACCTTGCACGGTGTGGCGGCAAAGGCAGTCCTGCAGACCGACAGTGCCAAGCATGCAGTCAACGAGTTGATCGACTTTGCGACCGAGCACGGCGCCGATCTCATCGTTTCCGGCGCCTATGGCCACAACCGCATGCGGGAATGGATGTTTGGCGGCATGACGCGCGATCTGCTGCAAGCTTCACCGGTCTGCTGCTTGATGTCACATTGAGGCTTTGCCGGCTTCGCAGGCGTCCACCGTCCGCATGACATCCCTGCTCCCATCCGGCTCGCATAGGAGGTTTCGGGGTGCCCCAGTCTCAGGCGGAGGCCCTGACACAGCCCGACAGTGAAAGCTGGGCGGCGCGGACCTCCCGGCTCTATCGCCAGCATCTTGACCTGATTCTGGTCGGCATTGCTTTGGCCGGGCTCATTGCCGGCGGCTGGTTCTGGTGGAGCGGCATGGCGAACTCAGCCAGTCGCGCCTGGACTGTTGCGACCATCCCGGTGCTGCTGGCGCTCATCATACAGATCGTCAGGTCGCTGCGGCGCGGCGATGTCGGTCTCGATATCGTCGCTGCCCTGTCGATGTCGGCGGCGCTGGCCTTCGGCGAAAGCCTGGCCGGCAATGTCGTCGCGCTGATGTATGCCGGCGGCCAGTTGCTCGAGAATTTTGCCCAGGGGCGTGCGCGCCGGGAGATGTCGGCCCTCCTCGGCCGGGTCGCCTTCAATGCCATGCGTTATCGCAGCGAGACACTCGAGGAAGTGCCGATTGCCGCGATCCGCCAGGGCGACCGCCTGCTGATGCGCACCGGGGAGGTGCTGCCGGTCGACGGCCATGTCGCAAGCGGCACCGCCGTGCTCGACCTTTCGGCTTTGACCGGAGAATCCGTGCCGAAGAGCCTGAGCCGCGGCGCCGAGGTGCTCAGCGGAGCAACGCTGCTCGGAGCCCCGTTCGATCTGATCGCGAGCCGGCCGGCGTCCGAGAGCACCTATGCCGGGATCGTCAAGCTGGTGGAACAGGCGCAGGCGAGCAAGGCGCCGATGGCTCGCCTGGCGGACCGTTACGCCATCGGTTTTCTCGTGCTGACCCTCGCGATCGCGGGGGCCGCCTGGCTGCTGAGCAGCGACCCGATCCGCGCCCTGGCAGTCCTCGTCGTGGCGACGCCCTGTCCCTTGATCCTCGCCGTGCCGGTCGCGATCATTTCAGGCATCTCGAAGACCGCGCGGGGCGGCGCACTGGTCAAGGATGGCAGCGTGCTCGAAGCCCTGGCGCGAGTGCGAACAGCCATTCTCGACAAAACCGGTACGCTCACCCAGGGGCGCCCGACGATTACCGAGATCCGCACCTGCAACGGCTTTGCCGCGACGGAGGTACTGACCCTCGCCGCGAGCCTCGATCAGGCCTCCGCCCATGTCGTGGCCATTTCACTGATTCGGGCCGCGTCCGAAGCCGGACTGCCCCTTCTGCCCCCCTCGGATATCTCCGAAACGCCGGGAAAGGGCATCGAGGGACAGGTCGGCACCAGGCGCATCGCACTGGGCGGCGGTTCCTATGTGCGCAGCCGCAGCCGCGGCGGTGATCCGGACGCGCTGGTTGCGGACGCCCCCCCGGACGCTCTGACCGTGGCGGTGGCCGCGGACGGGCTGCTCGCCGGCGTCATTCTGCTTCGCGATCAACTGCGCGACGATGCGCGTTCGACGCTTCAATCGCTCCGCACCGCCGGAATCGAGCGGATCGTGCTGGCTTCCGGAGATCTTGACCAGATTGCCCGGACAGTGGGCGCGGATCTCGGCGTCGATCAGGTTTTGGGAGACCTGACGCCGGAGGGCAAGGTCGCCGTCGTGCGCCGCGAAGCCGAGAGCCGGGCGGTGATGATGGTGGGGGACGGCGTCAACGACGCGCCCGCACTTGCCGCCGCGGATGTTGGGGTCGCGATGGGCGCGCGCGGCGCCGCCGCGTCGTCGCAAGCAGCGGGCGTCGTCTTGCTGGTCGACGAACTGCAACCGCTGGCGAAGGCACTCGCGGTCGCCCGGCGCACGCGCGGCATCGCTCTGCAGAGCGTCTTCGTCGGCCTCGGGCTGTCCCTCGTCGGAATGCTTGTCGCTGCCCTCGGCTATCTTCCCCCGGTGCAGGGAGCCCTGTTCCAGGAAGCGATCGACATCGTGGTCATCCTGAACGCGCTCCGGGCCCTGCGCTAACGCGAAATGCACATCCGTTGAGCGGTTTCCTGGCCGGTGAGGTATTTGCGCGCGCCTCCGCTCCAGCTTCCACGCTGGCCGTCGCGCTCCCCGCGCCAGCTGCCATCTGGTCATGAATGCCAGGTCTTCTGACGCTGCCCCTCGGAATTCAAAACCCAATCCGCCCCCCGCAGCCCCCTTCGTCCAAGACGTGACAGCAATGCTACCCTGGTGCGCTACGCAATCCGCGACTGGCTGCCGTGCTCTAGTCTGGTCCCTCGTGACGCCCGCCCGCCCCCGCCCCGAACTCACCCGGCAGGCAAACCTTTAGCCGGCTCTGCTCCAGGACCGGCAAACCAACATTCGAGCGCGACTTTCCGCGGGTTGTCAGTATCCTGCACGTTCGATGTCATGGCCTACCGGCCGCCGGTGCAGGTCGAGAGTAGACGGAGGCCCATGAGCCCGCTTGATATATTCGCCTGGATTGTCCTCGTCGTGCTCGTTTGCAGCACGGTTTTCGTCATCGTCTTCATGGCCATGCTTCCGGGCATGATCGCCAAGCGACGCAATCATCCCTGGGCCCAGGCGGTGGCCGTCGGCGGCTGGGTGACGCTGTTCCTGGGATTCGTGCTGTGGCCTGCCGTCCTGATCTGGGCCTATGTCGACGTGCCCGCGCGTGCTGACGCGCCCGCGCGCCCGCAGGAGCTCGCCCGATGATCGTCGTCCTGCTCAATGTCTATCTCGCCCTGCTGTTCGTGCTGGTAAAACTCCGGATCGTGCCGTTCAACCTGTTCTGGAAGGTCTCGCCGGTCCTTGTCCTGCTCCTCTTGCTGATCGGCCTGTTCATCCCGATGAACTGGGGCGCGCCGCAAGGCGCGGCGCTGGCCATCCGGCAATCCGTCGCCATCGTCCCTGATGTCGCCGGCGAGGTGATCGACGTCCCTGTCGAGCCGAACACGCCGTTGAAGGCGGGCGCTGTGCTGTTCAAGATCGACCCCGTGCCCTACGAGGCCCAGGTCAAGGCGCTTGGAGCGCAGTTCCAATTGCAGCAGCAGCGCCTGGCTCAGATGACCCAGCTGCAGAGCACGGGGTCCGGCCGCAGCTTCGATGTCGAGCAACGCCAGGCCGAGGTCGACCAGCTCAAGGCGCAACTCGAGGGCGCCAGGTGGAACCTCGAGAAGACGGTGGTTCGAGCTCCGGCCGCCGGTTACGTCACCAATGTCGCGCTGCGGAAGGGCGCACGCGTCGCCAACCTGCCGCTTGCGCCGGTCATGGCCTTCGTCGACACCGCGGAGACGGTCATCGGCGTCGAGATCCAGCAGATCGATGCCCGCTACATTGCGGCCGGCCAGCCGGTCGAACTGACGTTCAAGTTCGCCCCGGGGCAGGTCTTTACCGGCAAGGTCGAGAGCGTGCTGCAGGCGATCTCGACCGGTCAGGTGCAGACATCCGGGGCGGCGGTGACGCCGAAATCCATCCAGGCAGCCCCCTTTGCCGTGCGCGTGAAACTCGACGACCAGGCCTTTGCCGACAAGCTCCCGGCGGGTGCTGCCGGCGATGCCGCCATCTTCACCGATCGCGTCACGGCCGCACATGTCATTCGCAAGGTGCTGCTGCGGCAGATCGCGATCACCAACTACATCAACCCCTTCTGATGCGAACGATCCGGCCCGCGGAGCTCGGCGCGCAACGGCCGCCAGCTCCCCGAGCCGGAGCGTCTCGGGATCACGAGCAACGAGTTGGCCCGATCGGATCGCCCGGCTCGGCTGATCGGTCGGGCGTTCGCCGTCCACATGATCTCGCGGCGGCGCGTTGACGCCGGCTGCTGCCGCCGGCTTTGATGCAGCGACACTATACGACCGGCATCGCCCGCTCACGCGGCGGCGGGTTGTTCATCCACACGAAGGGTTATCCAGATGCCTAGCGGCGGCTCCATCATCACAATCAGCGCCGCGAGGCCCCCCCTTCTTCGGGCCTCCGCGGCCCTCATCCTGCTCGCCGCTCTCGCCGGCTGTACGCAACGCGAGCCCATCGCGGCGAACGAGGGGCCAGGAATCCCGATCCGTACGCCGCAGGAGCGCAGCTATCTCGATCCCGGCCCTGCACCGAGCGAAGGCAGCGGGCCGGCTTATGTGCGCGAGAACCGCCGCTCGCCCAATTTCGGCGATCGTTTCGGGGGCGATGTCCTGTCCCGCGCGCCGTACTGACCCCAGCCATTGCTGAATGATGCGCAGAGCGGCCATGACCGCTCTGCTGCCTGGCCCCGCGACCTGGATGGCTTCTGCATGAGACGGCATGGGATGAGGATCGCTGCTGGGGCACTGGCATTGTTGCTCGCCGGCTGCGCCGGCGACGTGCAGGGCGTGCTGGCGCCGGTTGCGCATGGCGCACCCGACGCCAGCAAGGTCACCATGCTCGTGGCAACGACGCGCTCGCCCGACCCGGATAGCGGCATCCTGTTTTCCGGCGAGCGCGGGGCGAAATCATCCTTCGCCGAGATCACCGTCTCGATCCCGCCCGCGCGCGCCCGGAAGGTTGGCGAGGTCCAATGGCCAAGCCGCCTTCCCGGCGACCCGGAACGCGAATTCGTGACGCTGAAGGTTGACCGTCTCGACCAGCAGGCCGCCTTCGCCCGCTTGCACTCAGCAGCGTTGAAAGCCCCGAAGCGGCGCGTTCTCCTCTTCGTCCATGGCTTCAACAACCGGTTTGAGGATGCGGTCTATCGCTTCGCTCAGATCGTCCACGATTCCGATGCCAATGTCGTGCCGCTGCTCTTCACCTGGCCCTCGCGCGGTTCGCTCTTCGCCTATGGCTACGACCGCGAGAGCACGAATTATTCCCGCCATGCGCTCGAGGCCACGCTGCAGGCGCTGGCGCGCGATCCGGCCGTCGGCGAGGTCTCGATCCTGGCCCATTCCATGGGCAACTGGCTCACGCTCGAATCGCTGCGCCAGATGGCGATCCGCAACGGCCAGATCGCACCGAAGATCGCCAATATCATGCTCGCCTCGCCTGACGTCGATGTCGATGTCTTCCGGACCCAGATCGCCGAGATCGGCAAGAGCCGCGCGAAATTCACCCTCTTCGTCTCGCAAGACGACCGGGCACTGGCGGTTTCCCGCCGGGTCTGGGGCAGCACGGCACGGCTGGGCGCGATCAACCCGGAAGCCGAGCCCTATCGCGACGAACTGGCTGCCGAAGGCATCACCGTGCTCGACCTGACCAAGCTCAGATCGGACGACCGGCTCAACCATGGCAAATTCGCGGAGAGCCCCGAGGTCGTGCGGCTGATCGGGACCCGCCTCGTCGCGGGCCAGTCCATCACCGATTCACGCGTCGGCCTCGGCGACCGCCTGATGGCTGTCACCGCCGGTGCCGCGGCAACGGTTGGAACTGCGGCCGGTCTTGCGATTGCAGCACCGATCGCCATTGTCGACCCCCATACTCGCCGCAATTTCAATGGCCGCATCGAGCAACTCGGAGACTCGATCAGCGACGCGGCGAGCACGACCGGCGAAGTACTGACCACGCCGCTGGTGAACACGGGCCAGAAACAATAGCCGGATCGCGTGCACCAATCTCCAAGCCGCCGAACGCCAATTTCATTCGGCCGCCCGGGCAAGCTGCGACGGCAAGTGCCGCGGAGCACCTGTCAGATCACAGACGGCAACATCGTCGGCTTCGGCAGGTTCACGGTCACCAGCAGGCCCTCCGGCTGGGCCGAAGCGAGGGTGACGTCCCCGCCATGCGCCCGGATGACGTCCCGGGCAATCGTGAGCCCGAGGCCGGTGCCACCGGTCGCACGGCTGCGCGAGCCATCGAGGCGTTGAAACGGAGCGAAGGCACGCTCGATCTGGTCCGGCGCAATCCCTGGCCCGCCATCCCTGAGAACAATGACAAGCGCCTGAGCTTCGTCGCGCAGTTTAACGCTGACCCGCTCTCCATAGCGCAGGCCATTGTCGATGAGGTTTGACAGAGCACGGCGCATCGCCACGGGCTGACATGACAGCTGCGCATGATCGGGGCCGACATAGGTGACATGCCCCCCCATATCCGTGAAATTGTCGCAAAGGCTGATCAGCAGCGAGGCGATATCGACCACGCTGTGCGGCTCGCGCCGGGCATCGTCACTCCCGAAAGCGAGCGACGACTGGATCATGGTTTCCATCTCGGAAATATTGGACAGGACCTCCTGCCGCTGATCCTTGTCGCGCACATACTCCGCCATGAGCCGCAGCCGCGTGAGCGGCGTGCGCAGGTCATGCGAGATGGCCGCGAGCATAGTGGTTCTCTCATCCACGAAATGCGTGAGGCGCGCCTGCATGTCGTTGAAGGCGTGGGCGATCGCGGCATATTCCGGCAGGTCCATGTCACCGATCGGAGTCAGCGCCCGCTCTCGGCCGAGCCGTTCGGCCGCTCCGGCAAGCTGCGTCAGCGGCTTGACCAGGCTGCGCGCCATCCAGATGGATAGCATGCCGACAAACAGCGCCCCGCCGATCAGGTCCGCCGCGTTCCGCACGTAGCGCGCGCTCGCCAGATCGCCGGCGCGCTGCGTCACGATCAGCCAGGACCGATCCGAGAGGCGGACGCCGATCTCGATTTCCGATGCCACGAGCGGATAGTGCTCGACAGAATCCGCGGCGACATTGGTCATGAGCGCCGGCAGGCCGGACAAGAGAACGACACCGGTCCTGACCTGACTGAGCAGGTTGCCGTAGGGCGTGATGTTGACAACGACAGCATCCGCATCGACGCCCAGTTTCTTGCTGATCTGGGCCTGGAGCGTCGCGCTCGATGCAGGCGAAGGACCGCCCGGCGCTGCGGGTTGACCTTCACGGATGACGAAATCGAGCCACTCCTTCGATCTCAGCGAAGACAGCGCCAAATCACGCTGGCTGGCATCAGCCGCCGTCACGGTCCGTTGAGCATCGACTGTCGTATCGACAAGCCACTGCGTGTCGAACAACGCGAAATCCGAGGGTGGCACCAGCGCGCGAAGCGCTTCGCCCAGCAGTTGCGTCCCGATGAAGGTGAGGACCACAACAATGGCGATGCGGGGGGCAAAGCCCACCCGCGACCACAGCCTTACCCTCATGGCGTCGCTTCGGGCGCATCGGCAACCACGTCCGCAGTCATGACATATCCCTCGCTCCGCACGGTCTTGATGAGCAGTGGTTCCTGCGGATTGATCTCGATCTTGCGGCGCAGCCGGCTGATCTGGACGTCGATGCTGCGATCGAAGATCTGGCTTGCCCTGCCATGGGCCAGATCGAGCAGCTGATCACGGCTGAGAACACGCTGCGGATGCTCGACGAATGCCAGAAGCAGATCGAACTCGCCGCTGGTCAGGTCGGTCAGCACATTGTCGGGAGACAGGAAGACGCGGCGTTTCGCATCCAGAGTCCATCCCGCAAACCGAAAGTTCGACCGCACGTGATCGCGCGCAGCGGCGGGAGAGACGCCGGTCCGGCGCAGAACAGCCCGCACCCGCGCCAGAAGCTCCCGCGGGTTGAAAGGCTTCGTCACGTAATCGTCGGCACCGAGTTCGAGCCCGACGACCCGATCCGTATCGGATGTCATCGCCGTCAGCAGGATGATCGGGATGTTGCTCGTGGCACGGACGCGCCGGCAAAGGCTGAGCCCATCCTCTCCCGGCATCATGATATCGAGGACGATGAGGTCGAAGCGCCCTGCTTCCAGGGCTTCGAGCATCTGCGCCCCGGCCTGGGCCTGCGTCACACGCACCCCATGCTCACTCAGGAATCGCGCGAGGATCCTAAGTATCGTGGCGTCGTCATCGACGATGAGGAGATGAGGGCTGTTCGAGCGGGCCACGCGATGAAGCTCCGGCAGAGGAGTACCCTTGGCCTTCCACATGCCCTTTGGGCAAGCATCATTCTGCAACAGTCTGTTGCAAACCGAAATCCCGGCGACATCGCCCCGCGCGCCCGCGGCCCTAGAGATGAGCGTCTCGCGCACGCGTTTTGCGCCATTGGGGTTGATGAATGACGTCGTTGGAGGCGCTTCGGCGCATTTTGTCCGGCCGCGTGGCCCTGGCCGCATCTGCCCTGGCGCTCATCTGCACGACAGTTCCTGGTGATGCCCATGCGCAGAGTCTTTTCGATCGCATGCCAACGATCCCCGGCGATTGGACCATCACCCTGGGTGCTCAGGGCAGGTTTCTCCCCGAATTCGAAGGCGCTAGCCGCTTCCGCTTCGAACCCCTTCCGATCGTCTCCATCCGCCGGGCCGGCAAGGCTGCGCGCTTTCGCGCCCCTCTGGACGGTGCCGGTATTTCGCTGATCGACATCGGCGGCTTCCATGGCGGTCTTGTCGGCAAGTACAAGGGCGGTCGCGACGCTGGCGACTACCCCAGACATTTGCGCGGGCTCGGCGATGTCGACGCGACGATCGAAGCTGGCCTCTTCGCCGAGTTCTGGCCCCGGGATTGGTTCCGGACGCGAATCGAAACGCGCCGTGGTTTCGGCGGGCACAGGGGCTTCGTCGCCGATCTTTCCGCCGATGTCGTCGTTCCCGTCGGCGAACGCTGGACGCTGTCCGGCGGGCCGCGCCTCTCGCTGGCCGACAACAAGGCGACCGCACCGTATTTCGGCGTCGACGCCGCCCAATCGCTGGCTTCCGGGCTTCCCCTCTTCAATGCCAAGGGCGGGCTGCATTCGATCGGCGCCGGCCTGCAGGCGCGCTATCAACTGACGCCGCGATGGGAGGTCCGTGCCTATGTCGAATACGCCCGCCTCAGGGATGATGCGGCATCCAGCCCGCTGGTGACCCGCTATGGATCGCCGGACCAGACGACCGTCGGCCTCGGCGTGAGCTACTCGTTCGACATCAAACTCTGGTGAGGGGATGCCCCTTGGACAGGCGTGGCGAGGGCGCGGCGTATGTGAGGCAGATGGAAGCGCCGGCTCCGGCCGCTAAAGCGTAACGGAGGAAAAGGCATTTACGTTTGCAACGGGCGCAGGGTGGCTGGCAGTGATGATAGAACTGGCGAGCGCGCGAGTGTCGTGCAAATCTCCGGGACCTCGCGATCATACTGCCCCCATTGCAGGCATCTACCGTGCCGGTTCACGCTCCGAGACCAGACAAACCTAGTTTCGCGGGTCGGCGCAGGGGCGTTCTGCGCATTCTATTGCTGGTTGTTGCATCAGCAGCCATTGCAGGCTTGGCTCTGTCCTACAGCACGGTGCGCGACTACGGCTCATTTCGAGCGTCGATACTGACCGGAGCGCCAGGCGGCGCCTATCATTCGCTCGCTTCAGATCTGGCGCAGCTGGCCAGGCGCGACCGAGGGCATCTCGAGGTTATCCCGACGGCGGGTTCGATCGAGAACGCCAAACGCCTGATGGCAGACCAAAAGTCCTGCGCCGAGAAATTTGCCTTCGTTCAGGACGGCACTCCAGTGCCTGCCGAATCCGAACTGGAACTATTGGGGCGCCTGCCCGAGCCGGAGTCGCTGCTTTTTCTGACCCGGCGCGATCGGTCCTTCGGTAGCTTCTCCGACCTACGGGGCGCCTCCATCGGAATAGGCCCCGAGAATTCGGGAACGGCCTATCTCGTGCTCCAGCTGCTCGGCGATCCCGACCTGAAGAAGCTCGACATTCGAACGTCCTATCGCGAGCTCGAGGAGCAGGCTCAGCTTGTGGCGCAGGGCAATCTCGATATTGCCGCCTATGTCATGCGAAATGATGCCGAGTTCCTGCGGACGATCATCGGCCGCTATGATCTGGAAATCATCGAACTCCGAGATTTAAGAGGTTTGACCGACCGCTTTCCATGGCTGACTCTTGGGCGCGTGCCGGCTGGCCGATACGACTTGATGCGCCTGGCCCCTGCGACCGACAAAATGGTGCCGCAGGTCAATACGCTGGTCCTGGCCAACGCGTGCGCGAAGAGAGCTGACCGCATTGAATTGCTGGTGC
This sequence comes from Allobosea sp. 05T439, assembly GCF_056396005.1. NCBI lineage: Bacteria > Pseudomonadati > Pseudomonadota > Alphaproteobacteria > Hyphomicrobiales > Alloboseaceae > Allobosea > Allobosea sp. 05T439. The sequence goes on from NZ_JBFTKP010000015.1 coordinate 97,823, forward strand.
TCCTGGCGGCTGCGCTTCCGACTTTCGTGCGCAGCAACCCGCCGACCTCGACGAGTTCGGCGACCGCGGTGCCGCTATCGTCCGAAGCGAGGCAGTTCTTTCTGACTGGCGAGCCGGAGTTCGTAGACCGCTATTTTCCGTGGCTCGTGAACCTCATGTCGCCCGCCTATTGGATCTACCTCGTCATGGCCGTTACGGCCCTTTTCAACCTGCTGAAGGGCATCAGCCGCTTTCGTCTTTGGCGACTTGATTCCGCGCGCGAGAAGCTTGAGGCGGAAGCAAGGCTCGTGGCGGGGGAGGCCGTCAGCCATGCGCCAGCACTGCATCCCATCGCGAAGCCCGCCTTGCCGGATGCGGATGAACGTGAAGCGATCAGGGACATGCTGGAGCGCCTGGCCGGGCTGCGCGAGCGGTGTCAGCGCTACGCCAACTCGTTCGCAACGCCGATGGGCGAGGAAATGTTCTATCGCTACCAGCAATTCCTGATCGACCGCACGACTGTCGAACTGAAGGCGCGTCTTGGAACGGGCTCATAACTCGTAGCTGCACCGATGCCAGTGTCTCGTGCCCAACATGTGCGCCGACTATCGCCCCCGACACTGCCCAGCCCCTCTCGTCTGGTCGATGAGATGACACGGCACCGCTCGTTACAGACGTGCTTGTCAGACCGTGCACAAAACCGGCAGCAGGCCAGTTGTTGGATCAGAGGATGGCGGCACCACGTGTTCGATCAGGCGGCGCGACTGGGTGCCTTCTCAGACGGCATGCCATCTTTGATGGCGGCTTTGATTTGGTTCCGCAGCTCAGGCGTATCTTGATGCCCATGCACGGCAACGGCGTGCTGCACCGAGGCCTCCACCAGTTCGCTCTCATTGTCGGCGATGATCGTGACTGAGCAATTCATCTCGCTCGGGAATTCACGGCAGTCGATGAACTTGCGTCCCATAACGTCCTCCCCGATTGGGAGATCAAGCAACCTTCCATCACGTCGAATGAAGGCCGCCTACTTCACGCACAGTACGCTTACGCCCGGGGCCTGGCAAAAAGATCCGGCGCCCGACGATCGGGTGTAGCTGAGATAATCGAAGCCTGCTGATGCGGGAGAATGTCGTTCGCCCCTGTGGGTCTCGACCCTACCAACCCGTTCGCCACTTCAGGCTAGCAGCCAAGGGCGTCACGTCCGGCTGCTATGGACAACGGTTACAGAAATCTTGGAAAATCGTTTAAAATCAATACTTTATGATAATGGCTGGGGCGCCAGGATTCGAACCTGGGAATGGCGGTACCAAAAACCGCTGCCTTACCACTTGGCGACGCCCCAACGCGCTGCTGCGTTCTAGTGTGCGTCGCGCCTCTGCGCAACCGTCGACAAGCGCTTCTCACAGGTGGCTGCATCCGATGCGACAGATCCTTCGGCGAGGCTCTGGAGAAATCCACACAAGAGGTGCTTAGCCCTGTTGCGCTGCGGCGCGACGCTGGCTATAAGCCGGCCACCAGTTGATCGGAGTGTAGCGCAGTCTGGTAGCGCACCACGTTCGGGACGTGGGGGTCGCAGGTTCAAATCCTGCCACTCCGACCAAAATTTCCCGAGATATTTCAAGCCGTTACAGATCAAGCCCTTCGGGGCTTTTTTGTTGCCCGGACCGTTTCAGCGCGGTTTGATCCTCAGGCGGGCCTGCCTTGGCCCGATTAACGCATCCACGACTTCTCCCGGTACAGCGATGGTGTCGCGCGCGAGGCTCCTGTAGTCTCGCCCAAGGACAATGGGGCTCACTCTATGACGCGCTTTTCCCGAATCATCGGAATCATGAGCCTCGCCGTGCTGCTTTCCGGCTGCGACAAATGCGGGGAGCTGATGAAGCTCGATATCTTCGGCCAACCCGTGAAGACATGCTCCGGCAATAATCCGCAAGGCTGAGCGCAGGCCCGTCTGCCTGACGCGAATCGGTGGACTATCGGACCGGATCTTGTATGCGGCCCGATGCTTTCACCTTGTGCGGCTGCATCGGCCTTGCCGAAAACCGCAATCCCCTTTTCGGGCCGATGCCTTCCCGGCCGGCGCCAAAGAAAAAGCCGAGGCAAAGCCCCGGCTCGTTCGTCTCTACCGTTGCAGCGCGTCTCAGCCGCGGCGGCGCAGGAAGGACCAACTGGCCCCGACAAGGCTCGCAGCCAGCGCCATCTTGACCGCATCGCCGAGCAGGAAGGGCTGCACGCCGAAAGTGTAGGCCTTGGCGAAGCCGACACCCGTGGCACCGCTCGCCATCTGCGCCCCGAGCGCGAGCCACAGGCCGCCGAGGCCAAGAATCAGCGCTTCCGCGGCAATGAATCCCGCGATCAGGCGGATCACCGAGGCGCCACGCTCGGCCGCCCAGCCAGCGAAAGCCGCCGCAAGCACGAAGCCGACAAGGAACCCGCCGGTCGGACCGGCAAGATAGAGCAGCCCGGCTGCAACCGGCGGCGTGTTGGTGAAGACCGGCAGCCCGGCAAGGCCATAGGCAATATAGAGTGCGACAGTCGCAGCGCCGAGGCGCGAGCCATAGGCGGCGCCCAGGCCGAGCACCGCCAGCGTCTGCAGGGTCATCGGCACCGGCCAGAACGGCACCTTGATCTTGGCCGCGAGGACGAGCAGCAGGCTGCCGGCCACGGCAAGGGCGACATTGCGCGCCAGCGCGGCGCGACGTCCCGAGACCTGGGGAAGGATCGCGTTGACCAGGGTCGGAGCGGAAAGGGGAAGCAGATCGGCCATGCGCTCTCATCCATTTTTCGAGGGCCGCGCTGCGCAGCCGGTTTTCCGTCTATAGAAAATGCTGCAATGCCCTACAAGGCGCGCGGCGGTGCGCGAAGCGGCAAGGCCGGGGCGCAACCTGCCCCCGTGACGCGACTGGACCAGGCGACGGAACCCGCATGAGCGAAGACATCGAATTCGATCGGAGCGCCACGGCTCCCTCCGGCGACGTGGTTGAACTGTCGCCGCTCGTCCGGCGCATCATCGCCGGAAATAGCGGGCCGATGACCTTTACCGGCACCTGCACCTATATCATCGGCCGGGGCACTGTGGCGGTGCTCGATCCTGGCCCCGACGACCCGGCTCATGTCGCGCGCGTCCTTGCCGCACTCGCTGACGAGAGCGTCAGCCATATCCTTGTCACACACACCCATCGCGATCATTCGCCCGCCGTTCCGGCACTGCAAGCGGCGACAGGCGCCATCGTCGCCGGCTGCCTGCCGCATCGCGCGGCGCGCGAACTGGCGCTTGGCGAGATCAATCCGCTCGATGCCGCGGCCGACCGCGATTATGCCCCCGATCTGCCGATGTATGACCGTGACACGGTCACGGGCCCCGGCTGGACGCTCTCGGCGGTCGAAACGCCGGGGCACACCGCCAATCACCTCGCTTTCGCGCTCGCGGAAGAGACAAGCCTGTTTTCAGGCGACCATGTCATGGCCTGGTCGACGAGCATCGTTGCCCCGCCCGACGGCTCGATGGCGTCCTACATGGCTTCGATCGAAAAACTGCGCGCGATGGAGCACGCCATCTACTGGCCTGGCCATGGCGGGCCGGTGAACGAACCGCAGCGCTTCCTGCGCGCGCTCGTACAGCACCGCCGGCTGCGCGAAGCCGCGATCCTCAACCGCCTCAGGGCTGGCGACGAGCGCATCGCGGAGATGGTGCCACCAATCTATCAGGGCTTGCCGGTCGCATTGCATGGCGCGGCCTCGCTCTCGATCCTCGCCCAACTCGAGGATCTGGTCCTCCACGGCACTGTCATCTGCGACGAGGCACTGCCGATGCTGGCGAGCCGATACAAGCTGGCCCGGACCTGATGCAGCGGCGTCGATTTCTTCGGATCGCATCACGCCGTCGCACATGACCTACCGTGCCTCGACCAGCAGCTCGACCTCTGCAGCAAAGGCGGCGATGCGGGCAGCATTTGCGCCGAGATCGTGGCTTCCGATCCGCGAAGCCGAGCGGATGTCGATGCGGCTGCCGTCGGCACGCGGTCGCACTCGGATCGTGATGTCCTCGGCAAGGCGCAGGATTCGGGTGCGCGCCACCGCCTCGATCCGCCCTGCCCCGCTGCGTCCGCCGGGGCGCGACGCTTCGAGCACCTGCCAGCCCAGTGCAGTGGCGGCCCGGCGCGCGATTGTGAACGCCGTTTCGGCCGGGACCTCCAGCACGATCGGCAGCGTCTTCGGATAGGCTTGGCGCTGGATGCGCCGCTCTCCAGCCGGTACGTCGGGCGGCACCAGGCCGTGGCGCACGGTCAACGCGGCCTGCGAGCGGCTGAAGGTCGGGGGATCATCGATATCGGTCGAGATATCGCTCAATCGCGGCAGCGTCAGCCATTTGAAGCCACCATAGAGCACTGGGGCAAGCATGATGAGCGCAAGCACGAAGGCCTGTGCCGCCATGCCGACCCCGCGATGCCCCACCTGCCAGATCCGCATGAAGGCGAGCACGGCCAGCAGCAACGCCAGCAGAACGAAGCCATAGGCACCGGCGATCGGCGCGAGTCCCTGCGCCGAAGGCTCGCCGAGCCGGGCGACGAGAATGGCCAGCAGCAGCACCGCGACGGAAAACCAGGCCAGCCGCCGGCTCCAGCGTGCGGCGCGCGAGACAGGTTCCTCGAAGACGATGCGACGATGCATGATGATTACGTGGCGGGGTCTGGCACCGAAGGCAAGCCTCGCGGCTCAGCCTGTCGGCAGGCGATAGTCCTTGAACTGCTCGCGCAGCGCGGTCTTCTGGATCTTGCCCGTAGCGGTATGCGGTATCGCCTCGACCAGGACGACATCGTCCGGCAGCCACCATTTTGCGATCTTGCCGGTCATATAGGCCAGCATCTCGTCGCGGCTCGGTGAACGGCCGGGTTTTGGAACGATGACCAGCAGCGGCCTCTCGTCCCATTTGGAATGGGCGACGCCAATCACCGCGGCCTCCGCCACATCGGGATGGCCGACCGCGAGATTTTCGAGATCGATGGACGATATCCACTCGCCGCCCGACTTGATCACATCCTTTGAGCGGTCGGTGATCTGGAGATACCCCGCGGCATCCAGCGTGCCGACATCGCCCGTATCGAAGAAACCGTGCTCGTCGAGGATCGCTTCATCCTCACGCCTGAAATAGGCGCCGGCGACGGACGGTCCGCGCACCTTCAGGCGCCCGAAGGTCTTGCCATCCCAGGGCAGGTCCTGGCCGGCATCGTCGGTGATGCGGAATTCGACGGTAAAGGGCGGATGCCCCTGCTTGACCTTGAGATCGTAGAGCGCATCGCCCTGCAGATGCCCATAGACCGGCTTGATCGAGCAGAACGAGCCGATCGGGCTCATTTCGGTCATGCCCCAGGCATGTGCGACCGTGACGCCATATTTGCGCTCGAATGCTTCCGTCATCGCCCGCGGGCAGGCTGAACCACCGATCACCACACGTTTCAGCGTCGAGAGGCGGGCGTTGGTCGCCTCCAGATGCTGCAGCAGGCCAAGCCAGACCGTCGGCACCGCAGCGGTGCAGGTCACGCCCTCGCCTTCCAGCAATTCGAGCAGCGATGCACCGTCGAGCTTCGCACCCGGCATGACCAGCTTGGCTCCGGTCATCGGCGCGGAATAGGCCAGCGACCAGCTATTGGCATGGAAGAGCGGCACGACCGGCAGCACGCTGTCGCGCGAGGACAACCCGATATAATCCGGCGCCGAGCAGGCCATGGCATGCAGCACGTTCGAGCGGTGCGAATAGAGCACCCCCTTCGGACCGCCGGTGGTGCCGGAGGTGTAGCAGAGCCCGGCGGCGGTGTTCTCGTCGAACTGCTTCCAGGCGAAATCATCATCGGCTTCAGTGAGCCACTCCTCGAAGGCGGCTGCTCCCTTCAGGCTGGTTTGCGGCATATGTGCCGCATCGGTCAGCACGATGTAGCGCTCGATGCTCGGCAGCCTGTCCTGGATCTGCTCGATCAGCGGCACGAAGGTCAGGTCGAGGAATAGCATCCTGTCCTCGGCATGGTTGATGATCCAGGCGATCTGCTCCGGGAACAGCCGCGGATTGACCGTATGAGTGATCGCGCCGATCCCGCTGATCCCGTACCAGAGTTCGAGATGCCGGTCGGTATTCCACGCCAGCGTCGCGACCCGGTCGCCGAGCCGCATCCCTTCCCGCTCGAGGCGCCTGGCCACCCGCAGGGCGCGGCGGCGGATATCGGCATAGGTCGTGCGCCGCAGCGAGCCGTCTTCCACCGCGCGGCTCACGACCTCGCGGGTGCCGTGCTGGACGGCGGCATGGTCGATGATCCGGTGCAGCAGCAGGGGCCAGTCCTGCATCAGGCCAAGCATAGCGTCTCTCCCCACGATCATTCTTGCTGTTGTTGGGAGCAGCATAGACAGGCTGCTCCCCGGCAGGGAAGCAGGAGTTGAGCCGGAGCGGGAATGAAGGGCTCGCCTGGAGCCACGCGATAGTTTAGGGCAGAACTGATAGACCCTGAGAGTTGGAACCGTGTCAGCGCCCGACGCCCTACGCACCGATCCAGACCGCGTCTGGTTCCGCTTCATGCGGTTGCACCAGCGCATGCTCGGCCAGATGACGGCGCGCATCCGTACGCTCGGGCTCTCGATCCCTCAATTCGATCTGCTCTCCACGCTGACCGAGCGCGAAGGCATCAGCCAAAGCGAGCTGGCCGAGCGGCTCTACGTCACCAAGGGCAACGTCTCCGGGCTCGTCGATCGCCTGGTGCAGGCCGGCCTCGTCGAGCGCCGCGCCATCGCGGGCGACCGGCGTTCCTATGCGATGCATCTGACGCCCGAGGGGCGCAGGCTGGCGGAAGCCGGCATCGCGGCGCAACGCAGCTATGTCGCGACCACGCTCGGCAAGCTGCCGGCCGGCGATCTCGCAGATCTCGACCGGCTCGTCCTGGCCTGGCGCGACCTCGCTCGCGCCGCGGACGCCGAATAGCGCCTTTATGTTCGCCGGGTTCGCCTTCGCTGGCGGCGGCAATCGCTGCTACTGGCAGGGTGGCTTCCATGAAACCGTGGCGCCACGCCTCGCGTTGTCGCCGCGCCGGGTCGTCGGTGTCAGCGCCGGCGCCTTCGCGATGCTCTATACGGCACTCGGTCTCGGCCCGACCGTACGCGAGCAGGTCAGGCAAGCCTGTCTCGACCGAACATCCGAAATGGATTGGGCGGCCTTTCGCCGGGGTGGGCGGCTCTTCCCGGTCGGCGAGCTCTATCAGCGCCTCCTCACTCAGCTCTTCACGCCCGAGGCCCTCTCAACCCTGCGGCTGATGAGCGATTTCCGCATCGCGATCTCGCGCCCGCCACGCTTCTGGCCCCTGCCGATCGCCGCGATGCTGGGGATCGGCGCCTATCAGCTCGAAAAGCGCCTCCGCCGGCCGGTCCATCCCACCGCCGGGCGCCGCCTCGGTTTCGTGCCCGATCTTGTCCGGCTCGCCGATTGCGCAACCGCAGAGCAACTGGTCGCGGCCCTGATGGCGAGCGCTGCAGTGCCTCCCTTCATGCCGGCCGGGCTCGTCGGGCAGCGCGCTGCGCTCGACGGCGGGCTGGTCGACAGCGCCCCCGCCTGGGCGCTCGCCGATCTGGAACAGGCCGGCGAACGGACGCTGGTCCTGCTGACGCGCCCCTTCTCCGCGGTGCCGCAGGTGCCGGGCCGGACCTATGCGCGCCCGTCCCGGACCATTCCGGTCTCGCAATTCACGATCCGCGACTGGGAGGGGATCCGCTTCGCCTACGAACTCGGCATCAGTGACGGCGAGAGCTTCCTTCGGCGGATGGAAGTCGAAGCGCGAACCGGCTAGGCATGAGGCTGGTTCCTGCGAACTGGTTCTTGCCAACCGACCGGACGTACCGATGCCTGCGATCGATCTGACCGCCTCCGCGACCGACCTCCGCGAAGCCCTGCTCGCGCGCCGCTTCAGCGCGAGCGACCTGCTCGAGGCCAGCTTCGCCCGCATCGACTCGCTGAACCCATTGCTCAACGCCATCATTGCCCAGGACCGCGAGGCCGCGCGCGCCATGGCGGCAGAATCGGACAGGCGCCTCGCCGATGGCAGCGCCCGCCCGCTTGAAGGGCTGCCGATCACGATCAAGGACGCCTTCGACGTTGCCGGCCTGCCCTCCTCCGGCGGGCTACCCGCCTACAAGGAGCGCATTCCCACCGATGATGCCGCCCCCGTCGCTCGCCTGCGCGCTGCCGGCGCCGTCATTCTGGGCAAGAGCAACGTCCCGGTCTTCTCAGGCGATTTCCAGAGCTACAACCCCATTCACGGCGTCACCAACAACCCCTGGAATGCTGCTTTCTCGCCCGGCGGCTCGTCCGGCGGAGCGGCAACCGCGGTCGCGACCGGCATGTCTGCTTTCGAGCTCGGCTCCGATCTCGGTGGCTCCGCGCGCTGGCCGGCCCATGCCTGCGGCGTCTACGGCCTGAAGACGAGCTGGGGGTTGATCTCGACCTGGGGCCACCTGCCGCCGCCGCCCGAGCGCCGCACACCGCGTAATGCCGACCTTTTGGTCGCCGGACCGATCACGCGCGCGCCCGAGGATCTTGCGCTCATCCTTCCGGTGCTGGCCGGCCCGCGCGATTCCCGAGTCGCGGGCGCCACACTCACCGCTCCTCGGCTGGAAGAGCCCCGCGGCCTGCGTGTCGCACTCTGGGCCGACGATGCTTTCGCTCCGACCGACCGGGAGGTCGGCGCAGTCGTGCATCGGGCCGCGGATCTGCTTGCCGCGCAGGGCGCGATCATCGACGAGACGGCGCGCCCGGCGATCCGCTTCTCCGAAGCCTTCGAGGTCTATGCGCTGCTCAACCATGCCGTCGTCGCCTATGGTCTGCCGCCTAAGGTCAGGGCGCGTATCCAGGCCATGGCATCGCGCTTCAGCACCAACGATCTCTCGCATCAATCGCTGCAAGCGCGCGGCGCGCGCATGACGCCGGGGCTCTACCAGCAGATCTCGCAGCGGCGCATGGCTCTGAAACGGCAATGGGCCCGCTTCTTCCAGTCCTATGACGTCGTGCTCTGCCCACCTGCCCCCGTTGCCGCGATCCCGCATGATCACACGCCGGATATTCACGCGAGGCGCCTTGTCGTGAACGGCGAGCCTCGCCCCTATCTCGATTTCCTGCTCTGGGCCTCGCTCGCGACTGGCGCAGACCTGCCTTCGCTGGTTGCGCCAATCTCGCAGTCGGACGCTGGTCTGCCGCTCGGCGTGCAGATCATTGCGGCGGCCGGCGAAGACCTGACGGCAGTCGCCGTCGGCGGCATGCTGGCAAGGGCGGGCGCAGGATATCGCGTTCCCCCCGGCTCGGCCGGACAATCCTGAGCAGGCGCAACCCGATACGCGCCAGAGTCTGCGTCGATCTGCGTGAAAATCGCTCAGTGCTTGCGCTGATCCCGGTCTATGCTCGCATAAAGGCCGCATAAAAACCTGGAGATTGCGCCATGCTATCCAACCTCGCCGTCCGCGACATTGAGACCCTGGTCCACCCATACACGAACCTGGCGACGCATCGCGAGACCGGCCCGCTGGTGCTGGAAAGCGGCAAGGGCGTCTTCGTCTATGACAGCGCCGGCAAGGAATACATCGAGGGCATGGCCGGGCTCTGGTGCACCGCGCTCGGCTACTCCAACCAGGAGCTGATCGACACGGCGACGGAGCAGATGAAGAAGCTGCCCTTCACGCATATCTTCGGCGGGCGCAGCCATGATCCGGCGATCGAGCTGGCGGAGAAGCTGAAGGAGATCGCACCGGTTCCGATCTCGAAGGTGTTCTACGGCGCCTCCGGCTCCGACGCCAACGACACCCAGGTGAAAATCGTCTGGTACATGAACAATGCCCTTGGCCGGCCGCAGAAGAAGAAGATCATCTCGCGGCTGAAGGGCTATCACGGCGTCACCGTGGCCTCGGCCTCGCTCACCGGCCTGCCCAACAATCATATCGATTTCGACCTGCCGCTGCCGGGCATCCTGCACACCTCCTGCCCGCATCATTATCGCTTCGCCGAGCCTGGCGAGAGCGAGCAGGATTACTCCTCGCGCCTCGCAGCCGAACTGGAGGAGATGATCCTGCGCGAAGGGCCGGACACGGTCGCCGCCTTCATTGCCGAGCCGGTAATGGGCGCTGGCGGCGCGATCACCCCGCCGGATGGCTATTTCGAGAAGATCAACGCCGTTCTCGCCAAATACGACATCCTGTTCATCTCGGATGAGGTCATCACCGGCTTCGGCCGCACCGGCAACATGTTCGGCACCACGACCTATGGCATGAACGTCGACACGATCTCGCTCGCCAAGCAGATCACCTCGGCCTATTTCCCGCTCAGCGCCGTGTTGATGAACGACAAGGTCTACGAGGTCCTCGTCGACCAGAGCCGCAAGATCGGCACCTTCGGCCACGGCAACACCTATGCCGGCCATCCCGTCGGTTGCGCGATCGCGGTCAAGACGCTGGAAATCTATCAGCGCGACAAGATCGTCGAGCACACCCGCAAGGTCTCCCCGACCTTCCTGCGGCGGCTGGAGAAGCTTGCCGAGCATCCGCTGGTCGGCGAAGCGCGCGGCGTCGGTCTGATCGGTGGCGTCGAGATCGTCAAGGACAAGGTGACCAAGGCCCCGTTCGAGACCAAGAAGGGCGTCGGCCCGAAATCGGTCTTCTTCGCGCAGGAAGAGGGCCTGATCACCCGCGCCATGGGCGACCGTGTCGCCTTCTGCCCGCCGCTCGTGATCACCGAGGCCGAGATCGAGGAGATGTTCGACCGCTACGAGCGGGCCCTGAACAAGACGCTCGCCTGGGTCAAGGCCGAAGGCTTGCTCGCGGCCTGAGCCTGCATGCTTAAGGGGAGATTAACCGAAGCGGCGACATGATTGCGATCGAGGCCGAAAAGCCACGAAGAAATCACGATCACGCCGCTTCGTCGTCCCGATCGGACGTCACCTTCCCTGTGTCGACGGCCAGGAACCGCCGGCACCGTGCAACAAGTAAAGTCAGGACCGATGCCTTCCGCCAACAAGCGTCAGACGACGCAACGAAGCGCGAGCTTCCATGATGCCTCGGCCAAAGAGGCCTACGCATCGCACTTCCGCCCGATCGCATTTCGCGCGATCGCCGCGGGAACGAGACGTGCCTCGCCTGCGTCGGACAGGACGGCAGAGAGGAAACCGGCTCATCTTGTGCCGGCCGTTCTCCGCAACGGTTTTGACGATTGACTTGACGACTGCCAGACTGACTTTCGAGACCCTCCATGATTGACCGGCGCAGAGCTCTCCAAACTCTCGCCGGTCTTTTTTTGGCCGGCTTCGGCACTGGCGGCTATGCCTATGCTTGGGAGCCAACCCATCAGCGGGTGACGCACTACCGGTTCACGCCGAATGGCTGGCCCCAGTCAGGCCGCCTCAAACTCGCAATCATCTCGGATCTGCACATTGGCGGGCCGCATATGCCGGTATCGCGTGTGCGCGATATAGTCGCGATGACCAACGAGCTGAAACCGGATCTCGTCCTGCTGCTCGGGGATTTCGTTGCGAGCCGGACGCGCCGCGCCTCCGACCCTCCCTATGCCGAATGGGCTATGGCACTCGCCGCGCTCAAGGCGCCGAGCGGGGTCTACGCCGTACTCGGCAATCACGACTGGTGGCAGGACGAACCGACACAAAGGAACCGCAGCGGGCCGACACAAGCGGGCCTTGCGCTCGAAGCGGCCGGGATCACGGTTCTCGAGAATCGGGCGGTGCGCCTGGAGACCGCTGCAGGTCCGCTCTGGCTTGCCGGCCTCGGCGACCAGATCGCCTTCGTCAAACGGTTGCGCGGACAGAAGAATGGCGTCGACGATCTGCCCGGCACCCTCGCCCAGATCGCTGATGATGGCGCGCCCGTCATCATGCTGGCGCATGAGCCGGATGTCTTCGCCCGGATGCCGGCGCGGGTTGGGCTGACACTGTCAGGCCATACCCATGGCGGACAGGTAAGGCTGTTCGGCTGGTCGCCGATCGTGCCGTCACGCTATGGCAATCGCTACGCCTATGGCCATGTCCGCGAGAACGGGCGCGATCTGGTGGTTTCTGCCGGCCTCGGCACCAGCAAACTGCCGCTCAGGTTCGGAATTCCGCCGGAGGTTGTGCTGGTGGAGCTAGGCTAGGGCATCGGACCGAAAAGTGGAATCCGGTTTTTGGAAAAATCCGATGCTTAAACAAGGAGCTAGATCGCCGCCGCATGCTCGGATGCCCCGAGCATCTTGCTCCGCTCGATCTGAAATGCTGTCAGACCCTGGCCGGGCGAGGCCCGACCAGAACCGGCGGGGGCCGTCAGACCACCACCACCTTGGTGCCGACCGTGACCCGATTATAGAGGTCGATCACGTCGATATTGCGCATCCGGATGCAGCCGGAAGACGCCGAACGGCCAATGGTCTCGGGCTCGTTCGTGCCATGGATGCGGTAGAGCGTGTCCTTGCCGTTCTGGTAGAGATACAGAGCGCGCGCACCGAGCGGGTTGTCCGGACCGCCCTCCATGCCACCGGCGCGGGGCGCCAGATGCGGCCAGCGCTTGATCATCTCGGCCGGTGGGGTCCAGCGCGGCCACTCGGCCTTGCGCTGCATCGTGGCTTCACCCGTCCAGCCGAAGGCTTCGTCGCCGGTCGCGACGGCGTAGCGAATCGCCTTCTTGTTCGGCAGCACGAAGTAGAGAAACTTCTCGACCGTATCGACCTTGATGCTGCCGGGCGGCAGACCGGTCGGGTCCGTGATCTCGTAGGGCAACTGCGTGATCTGGTGCTCGAATTTCGGCACCAGCGCGATGTATTCTGCATCGCGCTCGGACAGTGCGGGAGCATTCACGCTCTTGTATTGGCACGCACCGAGAAGGGTCGACAGCGCCAGGGCAACGATTACGGTCTGTTTCATGCCTACCACCAGCGACGCCGCGAACGCGCCATTTATGATGAATGAAAAGTTAATATTCTATTCCCGCCCCCGGGGTTGGGGCGACGTCGAGACATGCCGCTGCTCTATGCGGCAAACTGACATGGCGCAATGAAGTTCCAGCCGTGATGCGTGTTTCGTCGACTTCGACCGCGACCGTGGTAATCGCGCAACGGCAGTGCAACATGACGCGCGGCGGCAGGCCCCGCAATGAGGGTGAGAACCAGTGACGACGCTTCTGATTACACACCCGGCGAGCCTCCGGCACCTGACTCCGCCCGGCCATCCCGAGCGCCCGGACCGCATCCGCGTCGTCGAGCAAACACTCGAAGATGAACGATTCGCCCATCTCGCCCGGGTCGAGGCTCCGCGCGCCGATCTCGAACTCGTCACGCTCTGCCACCCGCGCCACTTCGCGGAGGCACTGATCGCCGCCTCACCGGCAACGGGACTCGTCGAGATCGAAGCCGACACCACGATGTCGCCCGGCTCGCTGGAGGCTGCGCTGCGCGGCGTCGGCGCAGCCGCCCATGCCGTGGACGAAGTGATGCAGGGCAAGGCGAGAAATGCCTTCTGCGCCACGCGCCCGCCCGGCCACCACGCCGAGAGCGTCAAGGCGATGGGCTTCTGCTTCTTCAATCAGGCTGCCATCGCCGCCCGCCACGCCCAGAAGGCCTATGGCGCGGAGCGCGTCGCGATCATCGACTGGGACGTGCATCACGGCAATGGCACGCAGGAGATCTTCTGGAACGACCCGAGCGTGCTTTACGCCTCAACCCATGAGATGCCGCTCTATCCCGGCACCGGCGCCGCCTCGGAACGTGGCGAGCACGGCACGATCGTCAATGCCCCCCTGCGCGCGGGCGATGGTTCCGACACCTTCCGGGATGCGTTCGAGACTGCGGTATTGCCGCGCGTCGACGCCTTCCAGCCCGACCTCGTGATCATCTCGGCCGGCTTCGATGCGCATTGGCGCGACCCGCTCGCCAATATCAATCTGGTCGAAAGCGATTTCGCCTGGGCAACCCAGAAGCTGATGGCGATTGCAGACCGCCGCGCCGAGGGCCGTGTCGTCTCGATCCTGGAAGGGGGCTACGATCTCGAAGCCCTGTCGAAATCGACCGCAAGCCATGTCCTGGCACTGATGCGAGGCTAAAGCATCAGCCCGAAAAGTGGATTGCGGTTTTCGGGAAAGCCGATGCAAAGACAAAGGGTTAGATCATCGGACTGGATGCGATGTCCGGTCCGATGATCTAGCCGCCCTTGCAAGTCGCCCAGCGGCGACCCAATCCGGGCAGGGCAGGCATCCCCGGGGGCTGCGTTTCGTCGCGCTGATGGCGGAGCCGCTCACTCCAGCGGCTGCGTCTCCGCGATTTCGATGCCGAAGCCGCTCAGGCCCACGAAGGAGCGCGGCGAGGACGCGAGGTTGACGATCGAGGCGACCCCGAGATCGCGCAGGATCTGGGCGCCGAGTCCGACCTCGCGCCATTGCTGCGAGCGCTGGGCGTCGGAACCCTCCTCGACGCTCTTGATCGGCACGCCGGCGGAGCCGTCGCGCAGATAGATCAGCACGCCGCGACCATCCTGCTGGAAGCGCCGGAGCGCGCACTGGATCGACTTCGCGCCTCCGAGCACATCCGCCACGACATTCGCACGATGCAGTCGCGCCGGGACCTTCTCGCCGTCACCGACCTTGCCCATGACGAAGGCAAAATGCTGGGTGTCTTCGAAGGGCGTGACATAGACATGGCCGGTCATCTCGCCGAACTCGGTCTTGACCGGGAAGGAATGCACCCGCTCGACGAGCTTCTCGCGCGCCTGGCGATAAGCGATCAGCTCGGCGACCGTGATCTGCTGCAGCCCGTGCGTCTTGGCGAAGGCGGTGATCTGCGCGCCCTTCATCACGGTGCCATCATCATTGGCGAGCTCGCAGATTACGCCGACCGGCGGCAGATTGGCGAGCTTGCAGAGATCCACCGCCGCTTCGGTATGGCCGGAGCGCATCAGAACGCCGCCATCCTTGGCGATCAACGGAAACACGTGACCGGGCCGCACGAAATCCGTGGCGCCCATATTGCCATTGGCCAGCGCCCGCACGGTATTGTTGCGCTGCTCGGCCGAAATACCGGTGGTCAGCCCGTGCTTGACGTCGACCGTCACCGTGAAGGCCGTGCCGAGCGGTGCGTCGTTTGACGAGACCATCGGGTCGAGCCGGAGCCGCCGCGCCTCGTCAGCCGTCAGCGGCGCGCAGACGATGCCGCAGGTATTGCGGATAATGAAGGCCATCTTCTCCGGCGTGCAGAGCGAGGCCGCGATGATCAGATCGCCCTCGTTCTCGCGGTCATCGTCATCGGTGACGATAACGATCTCGCCGCGGGCGAAGGCTTCGATGGCCTGAGTGACGTTCTGCTGCATGACAGCCTCCCGCGGCCCTTGCAGGCCCAGAAAATCATTGGGGGTGACGGCACCGTTCGTGGCGGCGGCGATGCGCTCGGCACTTTCGCGCGAGATCCAGGCACTCTGATCGTTGCAGAGCGCCGACACGCTGGCCGGCGACAGGCCGACCTGCCGCGCGAAGGCGCTGCGAGCCATGCCATTCTGCCGGAGCCAAGTTTCGAGCTTCATGGCCGCAAGCTAATACGCCCCCGCTTCACTTGCAATGAAGCAGGGAATTAATTTCAGTAACACTGAAATTCACCGAGCAAAGGGCCAGCGCGGCTCGACCACGCCGACCTGGGCGCGATGGCGCAGGAACTGGTCGGCCAGCACGCAGGCGACCATTGCCTCCCCGACCGGCACGGCCCGGATGCCGACGCAGGGGTCATGGCGCCCCTTGGTGAACATATCCGCTTCCCCGCCGGTCCGCGTCACGGTCGCGCGCGTGGCGAGGATCGAGGATGTCGGCTTCACCGCGAAACGGGCGACAATCGGCTGCCCGGTCGAGATGCCACCCAGGATGCCGCCGGCGTGGTTGGAGAGAAAGAGCGGCTTTCCGTCATTGCCGGCCCGCATCTCGTCGGCATTCTCTTCGCCCGAGAGTTCGGCCGCAGCGAACCCCTCGCCGATTTCGACACCCTTGACGGCATTGATGCTCATCAGGGCCGAGGCCAGCTCGGCATCGAGCTTGCCGTAGATCGGCGCGCCCAGGCCGGCAGGAACGCCCTCGGCGACAATCTCCAGCACCGCGCCGATCGAGGATCCGGACTTGCGGATGCCATCGAGATATTCGGCGAAGAAGGCCGCCGCCTTGGCATCCGGGCAGAAGAACGGATTATTGCCGACCTCGTTCCAGTCCCAGTTGTTCCGGTCGATCTTGTGCGGCCCCATCTGCACCAGCGCACCGCGCACGATCATGCCTGGCACGACCTTGCGCGCAATCGCGCCGGCCGCGACCCGCATGGCCGTCTCGCGCGCCGAGGAACGCCCGCCACCGCGATAATCGCGAATGCCGTATTTCACGTCATAGGTGAAGTCGGCGTGGCCGGGCCGGTACTTGTCCTTGATGTCCGAGTAGTCCTTGGAACGCTGGTCGACATTGTCGATCATCAGCCCGATCGAGGTTCCCGTCGTCACCTGCTGGCCGCTCGCCTCATCGGGAAAGACACCGGAGACGATGCGGACCTGATCAGGCTCCTGGCGCTGCGTGGTGAAGCGCGACTGACCGGGCCGGCGGCGATCGAGTTCGAGCTGGATTTCGGCTTCGCTCAGCGGGATCAGAGGCGGGCAGCCATCGACGACGCAGCCGATCGCCGGCCCGTGGCTTTCCCCAAAGGTGGTGACGCGGAAGAGATGGCCGAAGGTGTTATGGGACATGGCAGCCTGACGGGTTTCGCTCCGGGCTCATAAGCCGGATCGCGCCCGCGCGAAACCCCGCTGCGCGCAAACCATGCCCCAACGCCCGCCGCGTCGCGTCCCGCGCTCCGCATCCCCGGCAATGCTGCGCGGCAGCGCAAGTCTTGACAGCCGTCCGATCCGGCGGCTTCTAGGCCCGATGAGACGCAGGCCTGTCACCCAGCCGCGCTCCTGGCGCCCCGGGAGTGTCATCATCGCGGGCGCCTAGCCCCGAACCTTCCGAAGAGGAGCGGGTTCGGGGGGAGTGGCCTCAGGTCGGCCACGACGCCTGCCACGGCGTGCCGTCTCGGACCTGGCACAGCAACCTATCCCGGACGAGGTTCGCGCAGACGGTTTCGCACCGCAAGGCGGCTTGTCCACGGTAGCCCGTCCCGCGCCTCGACATGATGGCCCCGGAGCCGGCGACCGGTCTTTCGCATTCGGAATGCCCAGACCATGTCGAGACAATCCGGCCCCGGCACGCCGGGGTCCGTCAGCCTCGCGCGCGCCCTTTCCAAGCTCGGCTATTGCTCACGCACCCAGGCCGAAGGCCTGATTCTCGGCAGGCGCGTCCGGGTCGATGGGCGTCTTGCCCTGAACCCGAGCCTGCGCCTGGATCTCGCGCGTGCCCGCATCATCGTCGATGGCGAAACGGTCTCGGCCGAACGCCGTGTCTATCTGATGGTCAACAAGCCCCGCGGCGCGCTCACGACCCGGACCGACCCCGAAGGCCGCGCCACGGTCTATTCCTGCCTGGACGGACTGGAGCTACCGTTCGTCGCCCCGGTCGGGCGGCTCGACAAGGCGAGTGAAGGGTTGCTGCTCATGAGCAACGACACGCGCTGGGCGCAGCGCATCCTGGACCCGGCCTCCGGCGTGGAGAAAACCTACCATGTCCAGATCGACACGGTGCCCGACACCGCCTTGATGGTGCGGCTGCGCGCCGGTGCCGTCGACGGCGACGAGGCGCTCTCGACCAAGGCGGCGACGCTCCTGCGCCATGGCCAAAGGAACGCCTGGATCGAAATGGTGATCGACGAGGGCCGCAACCGACAGATCCGGCGCATCGTCGAAGCGGCCGGCGCGCGGGTGCTGCGCCTGGTCCGTGTCGGCATCGGGGCCTTGCCGCTGGGCGAGTTGCCAAAGGGCGCGGTCCGCGCATTGCAGCCTGACGAGATCGCACTACCGCTCGATAATGGCTGCGTCGGCGCTCCGCGACCTTCGGCCGAGGGCCGCCTCGACGGGTAGAACCGCCGGTCAGCTTTGGCCCTAGTGCGCCGCCGCCTTGGCCGGCACCGCCGGCGCCCCCTCCCAGCGCGTATTCGCCGGCAGGTTCTCGCCCTTCATGATCACGGTCAGCAGGCCGATCTGCGCGTAGTCGCCGACATGGGTGTCGTAGAGCACCGTCGCTGCCGCGCCCACACAAACGCCCTTGCCGAGATGCACGCGGCCGACCTTCATGACCCTGTCCTCATAGAGGTGGGTCTGCAGGGCCGAATGCGCGTTGACCGTGCAGTAGTCGCCGACCCTGATGCAGTCGAACTCGGTGATATCGGTCGAGTCGAGCCAGACGCCCTTGCCGTATTTCGCACCGAACAGCATCAGGAACCAGGGCAGGAAAGGCGTGCCGCGCAGATAGTCGAACAGCACCTTGCCGCCCAATCCCCAATAGAGCACGGCGACCGCCTCGGTGCGCATCGCCCAGAACGACCACATCGGCTTCATCACCGGCTTGTAGACGCCCATCAGCAGCCATTTCATCGCGGCGCAGATCAGCGCCTGCGTCACCGCGATCAGGATGGACACGCCCATGAAGCTGAGCGCGAGCCCGCCCCAGTCGCGATCGAAGATCTTCTGCTGCAGCACGAGATCAACCGCGATGGTGCCGAAAGTGATGAACAGCATCGCCGGGAATGAGGTGTGCAGCGCCTCGAAGCCCGCCCGCGCCAGCCTCTTCCCCAGCGACGGCTTGTAGGTCCAATCCGCCCCAAGGTCGACCTTCTGCCGCGTCGGCAGGCGGATCGGCGGCGAGCCGAACCAGGTATCGCCCGGCTGCATCTTCTCATTGGCAGGCGGCTTCGACTTGATGCCGATCAGCACCCGGTCGGGGATCACGGCGCCTGGCGCCACGACCGCATCATTGCCGATGAAGACCTGATCGCCGGTCTTCGTCATGTCGAGACGCATATAGCCGCGGCGCATGTCCTCGTCGCCGAAGACGACCTCGTCGGCGATGAAGTTGCCGGCCCCGATCGCCGTCAGATCGTAGCGACCCGACAGATTGGTCGAGATCTCCGCGCCCTTGCCGATGCTGGCGCCCATCAACCGATACCAGAAGCGCATATAGATCGTCGCGAACAGCGAGGAGAGTGTCTCCAGCGTCACCTCGGTCGCCAGCGCCACCGTCCATTTGCGGGCATAGAAGCCGGAATGGATCGACCACGAGCCCGAGGTCACGCGCGGCAGGATCACCCAGCGCAGGCCGGCCATCAGCAGCACGGTGAAGGCGATGAGGCCCATCGCCGTCGGCCAGGTCAGGATCGGCAGATACCAGAGATAGCTGATATCGGACCATGTCGCGATCTGGTCGTCGATCCTGTCGAAGAGCCAGAAGGCCGGGAAGATCGGCAGCAAGCTGATCGGCGGCAGCACGATCAGCATGAACACGTAGAAAACCGTCATCGCGAAGCGACGGCGCATGCTCGCCTCGGCCTGCGGCGGCAACGCGTCGAGATCGACCATGCCGATCTTCCGGCCAGGCGTGCCGTCCCAGATTTCGGCCGCGCCGACCGTCGTACCGGACGGTATCGCCGTCAGATCGCCAATCTCGGCATGGTCGCCGGTGGTGCTGCCATGACCGAAGACCACGGAGGCGCCAGCGTTCACGTCCCGCCCGATCTTGATCCGGCCCAGGATCAGCTTGTCGCCGATGGCTTCGCCATTGGCGAAAGTGGTCTTCGAGCCGAAGGTCGTGTAGTCGCCGATCTCGATGAGATCGAGCGCACCGGCCTCGTAATCCGAGATGATGACGTCGCGGCCGACCTTGGCACCGAGCAGGCGCCAGTAGAAGCGCATCACCGGCGTACCCTGCAGCCATTTGATATGGACAAGGCCTGCAACGCGCGCGGCGAACCACCAGCGGAAATAATAGACGCCCCAGAGCGGATAGACGCCGGGCTTGGTCCGGCCGAGCACGATCCATTTCAAGGCGATCGAGATCAGGCCGGTGACGATGGTAATCGCGACATAGACGCCGAGCAGGGTGAAGACCTGCGCCGGCAGCGACAGGTCCTCGCCGGAAATCAGCAGATAGGTGACGAAAATTCCGAGCCACTGCGCCGTCGCCAGGCTGATGATGATCGGCAGCGCGGCGGCCTGCGCCAGCCCGCACAGGAAGCGGCGCCGAAAGGAGGGCGGAGTGAAAGAGAGATCCTCGGCCTCCGCGATCCCGCGCCCATCGAGCACCGCCGCCATGCCACGCAACGTACGGGCACCATAGACGTCCTGCAGCGTGATGCCGGCATAGGCAGGGGTTTCGCGCACGATCGAGATGAAGCGCGCGGCCAGCAGCGAATGACCACCGAGATCGACGAAGAAATCGGCCTCGAACGGCAGGCTCGACGCACCCAATACGCGCTTGGCCGCCTCTAGAAGGGCGGCCTCCGTCTCGTTGCGCGGCGGCTCCTGCTCGCCGGCTGCGGCCGGCGCCGTCAGCGGCGCAGCCCTCAGCATCTTGCGGTCGACCTTGCCCGAGACCATGCGCGGCAGCGAGCCGACAGCCTCGAAATGGGCAGGGACCATGTAGGGAGGCAGCTGTTCTCTCAGCGCAGCGCGCAGCACTCCCGCATCGACCGCGACGCCGGGCTCGCTGACCACGAAGGCGACGAGCCGTTCGATGCCGTCATCTTCGCGCAGCACGACCGCCGCCTGGTTCACCCCCGGCTCGTCTGCGAGCTTCGACTCGATCTCGCCGAGTTCGACCCGGAAGCCGCGGATCTTGATCTGGTCGTCGATACGGCCATGGAAGACGATGTTGCCGGCCGCATCGAGGCTGACCGCATCACCGGATCGGTAGAGAATGGGGTCGTCGATCCCACCAAACGGATTGGCGATGAATTTCTCCGCCGTCAGTTCGGGGCGGCCGTGATAGCCCCGGGCAACGCCCGGGCCGCCGATCAGGAGTTCGCCCTGCTGGCCAGGCGGCAGCAATTGCAGCTCTTCGCTGACGACATAGGCGGTATAGTTGGGGATCGGCCGGCCGATGGTCACCACCTCGCCGGGTTTCACCTCGGTCGCGGTCGCCACCACGGTCGCCTCGGTCGGCCCGTAGGTGTTGAGGATGCGCCTTTCCGGCTTCGCCCATTTCTGCACGATCGAGGGCGGGAGCGCCTCGCCGCCGAGCAGGATGAGCCGCAGCGAAGGCACGTCGGAAGGCAGGATACCGAGCAGCGTCGGCACGGTGTCGATCACGGTGACGCCGGCACCGTTCAGGATTGCCGGCAGCTTCTCGGCATCGCCCATCATCTCGGGCGAAGCGACGAACAGCGTCGCGCCGACGAGATAGGGTGTCCAGATTTCCTCCATCGACAGGTCGAAGGCGACCGACGCGCCCTGGAAGACGATGTCGTCTGGCCCCATCCCGTAGAAGGCGTTCCCGGAGCGCAGGAAGTGGCAGATGTTGTGATGGCTGATGACGATCGCCTTCGGCGTCCCCGTCGAGCCCGAGGTATAGATCAGGTAGGCGGGATGATCCTTGCTCAGCCCGGCTGCGCGCGCCGGCAGGAGTGCGCCATCGTCACGCGCCACGAGATCGGCAGGCGACCAGACCGGACGCCCGATCGCGGTCGCCTTGCCCTGCCAGGCGGCGCAGGTCACGAGCCCCTTGGCCTCGGCATCGTTCAGGCAGGTCGCGATGCGATCGACAGGCGCCTCGGCATCGAACGGCACCCAGGCCGCGCCGCTGAGCGTGATCGCGATCTGCGCGACAAGGAGGTCGATGCCGCGCGGCATCCACAGGCCGACCATGCTGCCGGGGCCGACGCCCGACAGGACAAGGCCGCGCGCCTGACTGCGCGCCGCTGCCCAGACCTCGTCATAGCTGAGCCGGCGCTCGGCATCCGTCAGAGCCGGGTGTGCGCCGCGCGCGGCCACTGTCGCAGCGAAGATCTCGCCCAGAACCTCATCGCGGATCAGGTCAGGCCGCTTCTCGCCCGCGATCATGGCGAGCGGGGTGGCGCTCCGGGCGGTCTCGTCCGCCGACAGAATGCTGATGTCGTTCATGGTGCCCCGCTGCGGATCGGCCAGAGCAGCCCCGGCGGCACTCACCCCAAGGCGACCCTGCGGCGAACCGCACCTCTAAAACTGCCCCGGAAACCGTATCGTTCGATCCGGATTCCGGCTGCCTCCCCCCGGCCGAGCATGTCGCTGTTGTGTGCATCCCTGCTAGCACAACACTCCTTAAAGAGCACCCCTGAACCCACGATGAATGTCTGCGACCGAACCTCGCGCTAGACCCAGGAGACGCGTCCGTCCGAGACCATCAGGATCTTGCCCTGCCAGATATCGACCATGGCGGCTTCCCCCGGCGCGACGGCCCCGACAAGCGCGAGCACGGCGCGCGCCACACCGCCATGGCTCACCATCACCGTCTCGCCCGTCAGCCCTTCCAGCACCGGCCTGATCCGCTCGGCCAGCATCCGGTAGCTCTCGCCTTCAGGGGGAACGAAGCCCCATTTGTCGCGCTCGCGCGCCAGCGCCAGCTCGCGCTCGGACTTGCGGACCTCGCGCCAGGTGAACCCTTCCCAGGCGCCGAAGGTCAGCTCGCGCAGGCGCTCATCGATACGGTAGCCCTTGGGCGGCAACCCCAGCCGGTAGCGCAGGATTTCCATGGTCTCGCGCGCCCGCTCCATGGGAGAGGCCACGAAATCGAGCCCCTCATAGCCCTGCACCAGGTTGCGCAGGCGCCCGGCGGCTTCGGCCGCCTGCTCGCGCCCGAGCTCGTTCAGCGGGATGTCCTTCGAACCCTGGAGACGACCCTCCCGGTTCCAGTCGGTTTCGCCGTGACGGACGAGGAAGAGGCGGTGAGAGATCGTGAGCGGCAGCATGCTCCGGCTCATGCACGCTCCGCGCCCGCAGGTCAAAGCGTCAGAGGGGCACAGGGGCATGCGTATTGGCCATGGCAACCTGTCATCGCTTTCTGATGGCAGAGCGCGAGTGCGCTGTGTATAGGCGGCTCTCCGCTTCGGATGGATCCATGTCCCCGGCTCTCACTTTGCCAGACGGTCGCAGGCTTGCCCTCGGCACGACGCCCCTGCTCATGGGCGTCGTCAATGTCACTCCCGATTCCTTCTCGGATGGCGGCATGCTGAAGAGCGCCGACGAGGCGATCGCTCATGCCGAAACGCTGATCGCGGAGGGCGCCGATATCGTCGATATCGGCGGCGAGTCGACCCGGCCAGGCCATGCAGAAGTCGATGCGGAGACCGAGCGTGCCCGGGTCATCCCGGTGATTTCGCGACTCGCCACCCGAACACGCATCCCGATCTCGATCGACAGCTACAAGGCCGAGGTCGCCGAAGCCGCGCTCGGCGCCGGCGCAGCGATCGTCAATGACGTCTGGGGCTGCCAGCGCGAGCCGGCCATTGCCGATGTCGCTGCCCGCTTCGGCGCCCCGATGATCCTGATGCACAACCGCGACAGCATCGATCCCGCGCTTGATATCCTCGACGACGTTCTGCGCTACCTCGAACGCTCCATCGCCATCGCCATCGCAGCCGGCGTGCCACGCGAGCAGATCGTGGTCGACCCGGGAATCGGCTTCGGCAAGACGCCGGCGCAGAACCTCGCGATGATCCGCGACCTCCGCCAGCTCGAACAGCTTGGCTGCGCCATCCTGCTCGGCGCCTCACGCAAGTCGACCATCGGTCTGATCACCGGCCAGAAGGTTCCGGCCGAGCGACTGGCCGGCACGCTGGCAGCCCATCTCTACGGCGTCTCGCAGGGCGCCTCGATCATCCGCGCGCATGACATTCGTCCACATGCCGACGCCTTCAAGGTCTGGACCGCCATCGGAGACGCGCCATGAGCGAGACAGGCAGCATCCTGATCGAGAAGCTCGACATCTATGCCTATCACGGCTGCTTCTCCGAGGAGGAACGGCTCGGCCAGCGCTTCACGCTCGATATTGCGCTGGCGACCAATATCCACGCCTCGGCCATCAGCGACGACCTCGCGGATACGGTCGATTACGGCAAGGTCGTCGCCGTGGTGAAACAGACCTTCACCACCCGCCGCTACAATTTGCTGGAAGCGGCAGCGCGCGCCGTGGCGCAGGCCATCCTGGCCGAGTTCCCGCCGGTCAGCCGTGTCTGGATCACCCTGCGCAAGCCCGCGCCGCCGATTCCGGCAACGCTGGCAGCTGTCGGCATCCGCCTGGACTTCCGGCGTGAAGACTGAGGCCGCTCTCTGCTTCGGCGGCAATCTCGGCGATCCGGTCATTGCCTTCGCCGCCGCGATCGAAGCCCTCGCGCGCCATCCTGCCGTGACCGTGCTGCGGATTTCGTCGGTCTATCGCACCGCGCCCTGGGGCAAGCTCGACCAGCCCGAATTCAAGAACATGGCCGTGATGATCGCAACCGATCTCGCGGCGGCCGACCTGCTCGCCTTCTGTCTGAGGATCGAGCGCGAGCAAGGCCGCGAGCGCAAGGAGCGCTGGGGGCCGCGCACGCTCGATATCGATCTTCTGACTTATGGCGAGGCTATCATCGACGAGCCGGGTCTTCAGGTTCCGCACCCGCGCATCGCCGAGCGCGCGTTCGTCCTGGCGCCGCTCGCGGAAATCGCGCCGACGCTCGTCATCGGCGGCGGGAGTGCGTCCGAGCTGCGCGACGCTCTCGCGAGCGAGGAAGTCAGGCGCGACGATACGGAAACGGCGCGCCTGCGGAACGCCGGCGCCGGCTGAAGCCGGCGCTCCGGATCACTCGCCCTTGTCGAGCGTGATATCGGGGGCAGACGGCACCTTCATGCCGACCACGTGGTAGCCGGCATCGACATGCATGATCTCGCCGGTGATGCCGCGCGACATGTCGGAGACCAGGAAGACTGCTGTCTCGCCGACTTCCTCGATCGTCACGGTGCGACGGAGCGGTGAATTGTACTCGTTCCAGCGCAGGATATAGCGGAAATCGCCGATACCAGAGGCGGCGAGCGTCTTGATCGGCCCAGCCGAGATCGCGTTGACGCGGATCTTCGAGGGACCGAGATCGGCGGCAAGATACTGCACGCTCGATTCCAGCGCCGCCTTCGCCACGCCCATGACGTTGTAATGCGGCATCCATTTCTCGGCGCCGTAATAGGTCAGCGTCAGCATCGAGCCGCCATTGGTCATCAGCTTCTCGGCGCGCTGCGTGACGGCGGTGAAGGAGTAGCAGGAGATCAGGAGCGACTTGGTGAAATTCGCTTCAGTCGTCTCGACATAGCGGCCGGTCAGCTCGTCCTTGTCGGAGAAGGCGATGCAGTGAACGACGAAATCGAGCTTGCCCCAGAGCTTCTCGACCTCGGCGAAGACGGCATCGATCGTCGCCGAGTCGGTGACGTCGCAATGGCCGACAACCTGTCCGCCAAGTTCCTTCGCCAGGGGTTCGACGCGCTTCTTCAGCGCATCGCCCTGATAGGTGAAAGCCAGCTCCGCACCAGCATCGGCCGCAGCCTTGGCAATGCCCCAGGCAATCGAGCGATTGTTCGCGACGCCCATGATGAGGCCCCGCTTGCCCTTCAGGACATTGGCGGTGGAGGAGGCAGCGCTGGATTCGGGCATCGGGGACCTGCGAACTGGACGAAGCGGAAGGTCTCTTAGCCGAGCCAGCGCCTCAACGAAAGGCTCAGTTGCTCGCTTACTCGCTCCGCGCCTTCATCAGCGCCATCAGTTCAGGATCCTTCTCCGGCATCTCGATGTCGATTGCGACGAAGAGATCGCCGTGATGACCCTTCTCGCCCTTCAGCCCTTTGCCGCGCAGGCGAAACTGCTTCGTCGTACCGGTCAGCGGCGGAATCTTCATCTCCACGGCTCCGGTGAGGGTCGGCACATGCAGCGGCCCGCCCAGCACGGCCGTCGCCAGCGGAACCGCCACGCGGGTACGCAGATCATGGCCCTCGATCGTGAAGCGCGGATCGGGCTTGACCTTGATCGTCATCAGCAGGTCGCCAGCCTCGCCCGAGAAGGGATCGGTCTGGCCAAGGCCGCGCAGCCGCATGACCTTGCCGTCCGCAACACCCTCGGGAATCGTGACCTCGACCTCGCGCCCATGCGGCAGCTTCACACGGCGGGTAGCGCCCGTGGCGGCCTCGGCAAGCGAGACGCTCAGCGAAAAGCTCTGCTCCGGCGGTTTCTGGGGCTCATGGCGAGCCCGGCCGCCGCCGCGGCGGGCCGCGTCACCGAAAAGCGAGCCGAAAATATCGGCAGGATCGAAGCCCTGATCGGCCCCGCCACGCCCCGAGGCCGCGCCGCCGCCATGGCCGAAATTGAACTCGAACCCGCCGGCACGCCCGCCCCGACCGGCGCCCATGCCCTCGAAGCCCTGGAATTTCGGCTTGCCGTCGGCGTCGATCTCGCCGCGGTCGAACTGTTTGCGCTTGGTTTCGTCACCCACGATCTCATAGGCGCTGTTGAGCTCCGAGAAGCGGTCCTGCGCCTTGGGATCATCCTGATTGCGGTCGGGATGCAGGTCCTTGGCGCGACGGCGATAGGCTTTCTTGATTTCAGCTTCGCTGGCACCACGGGCGACGCCCAGGACCTGATACGGATCGCGCATGCATGAACCCCACTCTTCGACGAGACGCTGTTTCCCGCGCCCGATACGGCACGCCGGAACAGCTCCGCCCGCTATGTGGGGAGACTGTGGCGGGAATGCAACGTTTTCCTTCCCGGCGCGGCCGCAGGCCGGATCCGGCAGCCTATGCTAGCTCAACCCCTTCCAGGGTTGCGTTTCCTTGACTGCCCATTCTCCACCGGACGGACGGCAGGCCGTGCCCTGAAGCCGAACCGGGCTGGTCTGCGTCTGGACATTGGCGATGAAGGCACGACAAATCTCGTCCGAGCGCAGGAACGGCCCACCGACCGGCGTGAACGATCCCTTCATGCCGCTCTGCGGATTATCCCAGTTGACCGCTGCGCCATTGCCCTGGGGGTCGAGGGCCAGCGCCATCGCCCCATCGGCACGGCGCAGATCCTCGGGACCAAGCTCGGTGGAGAGGGCGCCAAGCACGCTCGGCTTCGTCGTGCCGCGCGCCGGCAGGGTCGAAGTCGTCGTCATCGCCACCTCGTCTTCGGACTTGCTCGACAGGCCGAGGATCGGAAAGGAGACCGAGCAGCCGGCGCTGGCAACGGCGAGCAGCAGCACGGTGGCGACCGCAGCCGGACGCATGGGCGCAGCGCGCCGATCGAGGCTTTGGTTCGCCGCCCGGGCTGGCCTATATAAACTCGCAGTCCAACACCAAATCACAGATTGCGCTCGCCCGACGCTTAACCAGAACTTGCCGAGGATTAGACACGTGGAACGGTTAACGCCGGGTGACTTCACCGAAGTCGATGAACCCTTCGCCCTGTTCGCGAGCTGGCTGGAGGAGGCCGCGCGCTCCGAGCCGAACGACCCCAACGGCATGGCACTCTCGACGGTCGACGCCGAGGGCCTGCCCAATGTCCGCATGGTCCTGCTGAAGGGGCACGACCGCGACGGCTTCGTCTTCTACACCAACACCCAGAGCCAGAAGGGCGAGGAGCTGCTCGGCCAGGGCAAGGCGGCCGCGTTGTTCCACTGGAAGAGCCTGCGCCGACAGGTCCGTATTCGCGGACCCGTATCGATCGTCAGCGACGCCGAGGCCGATGCGTATTTCCAGTCTCGCCCGCGCGACAGCCGCATCGGAGCCTGGGCCTCGCAGCAGTCGCGCCCGCTCGAGAGCCGCTTCGCGCTCGAGAAGGCGGTGGCGAGCTATGCCGCGAAATTCGGTCTCAGCACGATCCCGCGCCCGCCGCACTGGACTGGATTCCGCATCGACCCGGTCTATATCGAGTTCTGGCGCGATGGCGCCTTCCGCCTGCACGACCGTGTGGTCTTCCGCCGTGCCTCGGCCGCCGAGCCGTGGACGCGAACCCGCCTTTACCCCTGAGGATCTGACCGCATGGCCATGCCGAAATTCGACTTCCCCAAGACCGAGGCAGGCAAGCGCCCGGTCATGCTCCTGACCGGAGCGAGCCGCGGGATCGGCCACGCCACGGTGATGCAGTTCGCCATGGCAGGCTGGCGCATCCTGTCGTGCTCGCGCCAGGCCTTCTCGGATAAATGCCCCTGGCCCTCAGGCGCCGACGATCATGTCCAGATCGATCTCGGCGACCCCGAGGACACGATGCGTGGCATAGCCGAGATCAAGAAGCGGCTGGCGGCCGAGGGCGGCAAGCTCAATGCGCTGGTCAACAATGCCGGCATTTCGCCGAAGGGGCCGAAGGGCATGCGCCTGGGCGCTGCCACGACCTCCTTCAATGACTGGCACCAGGTCTTCCAGGTCAACTTCTTCGCGCCGATCATGCTGGCGCGCGGCCTGTTGGACGAGCTGACCGCCGCCAGGGGCACGATCGTCAACGTCACCTCGATCGCCGGCTCCCGCGTCCACCCCTTCGCCGGTGCCGCCTATGCCACCTCGAAGGCGGCGCTCGCCAGCCTGACGCGCGAGATGGCCGCCGATTTCGGCCCGCTCGGCATCCGGGTGAACTCAATTTCGCCCGGCGAGATCGACACTGCCATCCTCTCGCCCGGCACCGAGAAGATCGTCGCGACGCTGCCGCTCGGCCGGCTCGGCAAGACGGAGGAAGTCGCGAAGGCGATCCATTTCCTCTGCACCGACGCCTCGTCCTATGTCACGGGCGCCGAGTTGCACATCAATGGCGGGCAGCACGTGTGAAGAGCCAAAGCGGCCAGGTCATCCGTTTTCCGACGCAGGCCAAGGCGGCGCGCCCAACGCTTGCCGCGTCCCTCGCGGTCTTCCGCGACGGCAAGGTGCTGCTCGCAACCCGCACCAAGCCGCCGGCCGACCAGCTCTGGTCACTCCCCGGCGGCAAGGTCGAAGCAGGCGAGACGCTTGAAGCGGCCGCACTGCGCGAGCTCGAGGAGGAGGTCGGGGTCAAGGCCGCCATTCTCGGCTTCAACCGGCATGTCGAGATTTTCGGGCGTGATGCGGCAGGCTCGGTGACGCATCATTTCGTCATCGCCTCATTCGTCGGCGAATGGATTTCCGGCGAGCCGCAGCCCGGCCCTGAGGCAGGCGCCGTGATGTGGGCCGATCCGCTCAAACTCGGAGGCTTGGCGACGACGCGCGAACTCGGTGACGTGCTGCGGAACGCGCATGCCATCCTGCAGAACGGCGGGCAGCGGCCGTGACCTGCGCCCGGCTCGCGCTCCTGTTCGCCTGGACATTGGCGGTTGCGCCGTTCGGTCACGCCGTTGCACAGGGGCAACGCCAGCAGTCGGCGCCGCAGCCGCCGACCCAGGCCACGCCGCCCCCCGAGGCGCCGCCTCCGCCTTACGAACCGCAACTGCTCGAACTCGCCGAGATCATGGGCTCGCTCGCCTATTTGCGGACCTTGTGCGGCGGCAAGGAAGCCGATGTCTGGCGTGAGCGCATGACTGCGCTGATCGAGGCCGAAGGACGCACGCCACAGCGGCGGGAACGGCTGATGAGTGCTTATAACGGCGGTTTCCGGGCTTATTCGGCGACCCACCGGAGCTGTTCTGGCGGCAGCCAGGAGGCCGCACGGCGACTCGCCGCCGAAGGCGACCGCCTGGCGCGGTCCCTCGCCGGCCGCTATGGCGGATAGGTCACATCGGGACGAAACTGTGTCTTTCTCAAAACTCGCGCGGTCAAATTAACCTTTCTTAAACACCGCGGTAGCGCCAGCCTCCCCTGATGCGTATGAATCTGAGGCAGTCGATCGCCCCGGCGCAGGCCTGATTCTCGGGTACGCGCCGGTCCTTTGTGACCAGCCGCAGAGTCCGTGCCTTCATGTCCATCCGTCCAGACGATCTGCAGCTCGATCCCATGCTCACCGACGAGCCGGGAGATGCACGCCGCGTCGCCTATGGCTATGTCGAGGACGCCTTCAACGAGGCGCAGCAGGACGGGCTCGACAGCGATGCGCTGGCCCACGCCGCTCTCTTCGCGGCCTTTCGCACGCTGGTCGAGACCTATGGCGAAGAAGCCACAGCTGTTTTCGCCGAAACCCTGGCGGAAAAGGTGCGCTGCGGCGCCTTCACGATGGGCACACGGCACTAGATCGCCGTGCGTCCGACCGGACGTACTGTGGCGGCCCATCTCTTTGCCCCGCATCGGATTTCTCCGAAAAGTGGATCCCACTGTCCGGTCTGATGCTCTGGATTTGCCTAGGCGCCGCTAGCGGCCCGGCGGGCATTCTCTGCGCGAGCGAGCAATAATGTTCGCTCCTGCACATTCCTCGTCATCGCCGCCGCGCGCTCGAACTCGGCCTGCGCCTCGCCATGCCGATCGAGCTTGCCGAGCAGATCGGCGCGTACGCTCGGCAGCAGATGGTAGTTTTTCAGCGAAGGTTCCAAGACCAGTCGGTCGACCGCGGCGAGCCCGGCTGCCGGCCCCTCGGCCATGCTGATCGCCACCGCCCGGTTGAGTTCGACAATCGGCGACGGGTTGATCGCGGCCAGCGCACCATAGAGCACGGCGATGCGGACCCAATTCGTCTCTTCCGCGGTGCGCGCCCGCGCATGGCAGGCGGCTAGCTCGGCCTGGAGCAGATAGGGACCGATCACGCCGCCCGTCGCGCGCGCCCGCTCGATCGCCGCAAGACCCCGGCCGATCAGAAGATGGTCCCAGCGTGCGCGGTTCTGGTCGAGCAGCAGGATCGGCTCGCCGCTCGGGCCGACCCTGGCCCTGAGGCGCGACGCCTGGATCTCCATCAGCGCCACGAGTCCATGGACCTCGGGCTCCAGCGGTGCGAGCTCGGCCAGGATGCGCCCCAGCCTGAGTGCTTCTTCGCACAGGGCCGGCCGGATCCAGTCCTCGCCGGCTGTTGCCGCATAGCCCTCGTTGAAGATCAGGTAGACGACCTCGAGCACCGACTCGAGTCTCTCGGCCAAATCCGCGCCATGCGGAACCTCGAAGGGCACTTTGGCGTCGGCAAGCGTCTTCTTCGCCCGCACGATCCGCTGCGCCATGGTTGGCTCAGGCACCAGGAAGGCCCGCGCGATCTCTTCGGTGGTGAGTCCACCGAGCAGTCGCAGCGTCAGTGCAAGGCGCGCCTCCGTCGAGAGAACGGGATGGCAGGCCGTGAAGACAAGCCGCAGCAGATCGTCGCCGACATCGTCATCGAGCGCGGCGTCGAGATCGGGCGTCGTCTCGGTTTCGAGTTGGTGGCCAAGCTCCCGATGCTTGCGGGCGAGAAGCTTGTCGCGGCGAAGGCCGTCGAGGGCGCGGTGCTTGCCCGCCTGCATCAGCCAGGCGCCCGGATTGCGCGGTACGCCCTCTTGCGGCCACTGCTTCAGGGCCGCGACCAGCGCATCCTGCGCCAGTTCCTCGGCGCGCCCGACATCACGGGTGATGCGCGTCAGCCCGGCGATCAGCTTGGGAGCCTCGATTCGCCAGACCGTTTCAATGGTGCGGTGTGCATCGCTCGCCGACATGACTGGCGATACACACCATTTCGTCCCGTGCTGCGCAAGCCGCCCGGTCTGCCGTCAGGCCGCGAGAAAGCGTTCCAGCTCCGGCGCCAACACCGGCAGCGAGACATTGTGCGTCTGCCCCTTCAGCACGGCGTGGCTGGCTCCCGGAACGGAATCGGCCGCAGCCTGCGCCGCCATCCTCAGCGAGCGCGGGCTCTTCTCCCCTGCAAGCAACAGCGTCGGAACTGCGACCTTGGCGAGGCGCTCGGCCGGCACCGTGAAATCGCCCATGATCGTGGTGTCGTAGACCAGCGTATGGGCGACTGCCTTGAGCTTGGACCAGCCCGGCATCAGCCGCATCAGCCAGCCGACAAATGCCGGCATGCCGACGATATCGACCATGAAGAAGCGCACAGCGGCGCTGCGCCGGCCCGCGGCGATCAGCGCCTTGAGCTTGCCGGGGCAGTCCTGCGGCGGCTGCCGGCCCTCCTTGTCAGCGGCGAGATAGGGCGGTTCGTACAGCGCGAGCCGGCGGATCGGCACGCCTGCGGCGGCAGCTTCAAGCGCCAATGCGGCGCCGGATGAGAGGCCGACAGCCGCTGCCTCGCCGCCCGCCTCGGCGACGAGCGCAGCGATGTCCTCGATCTCGCGCTGCTTGGCATAGGTCGGCGAGTCGCCGCTGTCGCCGCGCCCGCGGCGGTCATAGACGAAGACGGTGAAGCGCTCCGCCAGCAGCGGCGCAAGCTTCGGCATCGGCCCGAAGGCGCGGCTGCAGAGCGCGCCGTCGACGAGGATGACCGCCGGGCCGGAACCGAAGCGCTGATAGGCGATGGCGGTGCCATCCTTGGACAAGACCGTATTCATGAAAGCCTCCACAGACCGATGGCGCAAGACGCAGCGGCAGGTATCGTCCCGCCGTCACTCACCGCCGATGCCCATTTCCCGGAAGCGCTCGACCGATTCGAACTGCTCGAAATCCTCCAGCTCATAGAGTTCGCGGATCTCGATTTCGCACTCCTGCCCCAGCTCGAAGGGCCTGGGAAAGCGCCGCGTCCATTCGAGCGCTTCCTCGCGGGACTTGGCCTTGATCACGGTGTAACCGGCGACCAGTTCCTTGGTCTCGGCGAAGGGGCCGTCAACGACGCGGTTCTTGCCGTCGGCCGAGTACTTGATCCTCCAGCCCTTCGAGCTCGGTTTCAGGCCGGAGCCGTCGAGCAGCATGCCGGCCTTGGCAAGTTCCTCGTGATAGGCCGCCATCGCGGCCATCAGACTGTCATCTTCCGGGAAGATGCCCGCTTCGCTGTCCTTGGTCGCCTTGACCATGATCATGTAACGCATGGATTTGCTCCTGGTGTCGGTGGTCCGAAGCCGGTCGGGGCCTGGTGCCCCGCCGCTCCTGAGGACACGTCGATCGACGCGTCGCGAAATCGACAGGTCAGCCGGACTTTTTCGCGGCCTCGGCGCGGATGCGCTCTTCCTGCTCGCGCAGCTCCGGGGTGAAGGCCTCTCCGAAATCCTCGGCCTCGAAGATCCGGCGGATCTCGATCTCGGAATCGCCCAGCATCGGGTTGGGACAGCGCTTGACCCACTCGACCGCCTCTTCCATCGACTTGCACTGCCAGATCCAGAAACCGGCGATCAGTTCCTTGGTCTCGGCGAAAGGTCCGTCGACGACTGCACGCTTGGCGCCTGAGAAGCGGATGCGTGCGCCCTTGGAGCTGGGATGCAGCCCGTCACCGGCGAGCATGATGCCGGCCTTTACCAGTTGCTCGTTATAGGCGCCCATGGCGGTCAGCATTTCCTCGCTCGGCATGATGCCGGCTTCGGAATCCTGGGTCGCCTTGACGATGATCATGAAGCGCATCGGTCTTCTCCTGATGGGGTAGGTGGATTCTGACTTTGGTTCGGAGAGGGGAGAATTCCCGCTCTCTGTCCTCACGTCGAACGGCGCGCTCCGGAATCGACAACGCGCCGAAACTTTTTTCAGGCAGCGCTTAGATTTTTCTCGCGGCGGGTGATCTCGCCCTCGCTCGGCGCCTCAAGCGCGAAGGAACCGGTCGTAACCGCACCGGTCCGACGATAGGTCGCCATGACCACGCCCGTACTCGAAACCCTGCTCTCGACCAGCGTAAATGCACCCGGCATCGTGCCCGCGCCGAACAGCCGCTTGCCTGCGCCGAGCACCACCGGGAAGATCATTAGGTTGAACTCGTCGATCAGGTCCTTCGCCAGCAGCAGCTGGATCAACTCGCTGCTGCTCTGGAGCAGGAGCTTGGGGCCGTCCTGGCGCTTCAGCGCCGCGACCTCGGCGGCGATCTCGCCACGTAGCGCGACCGAATTCTGCCAGTTCAGCGTCTTCGGCGCAGAGGTCGCGACATATTTGATGCAGGCGTTGAACTTCATGGCGACCGGGTCGTCGCCGGCATGCGGCCAATGCGCCGCGAAGATGTCATAGGTCTTGCGGCCGAGCAGCAGGTCGAATTCCTCGGCGAAGGCCTTTCCCATGACCTCGCCCATCGGCTCGTCCCAGTAGTGGAAGGTCCAGCCGCCATGGCTGAAGCCACCTGAGCTATCCTCCTCCGGGCCGCCCGGCGCCTGCATCACGCCGTCTAGGGACAGGAATGTGGCGGCAACGACGTTTCTCATCTTCGGATCTCCCGTTGGGCGGGAGCCGTGCCCCCACGCGATTGTCAGGAGCTCCGGAGAAGCCGCAACGACCTGCGGCCTCCCCTGCTCCTTGACAATACGTCGAACGGGGCAGCGCAGGATCGACACGATCGCGCGAAAAAAATCACCCGCGCGGCAGCGCCTCCAGGAAGCGCGCCGGCTCGCCCTGCGCAGGCGTCACCACTTCGCGCTCCCACATCACCTTCCGGCCGCGGACATAGGTGCCGACGGGCCAGCCGGTCACGGTGACGCCGTCATAGGGCGTCCAGCCGCAGCGCGAGGCGATCCAGTCATTGGTGATGGTCTCGCGGCGCTTCAGGTCGACAATGGTCAGGTCGGCATCATAGCCCGCCGCGATCCGCCCCTTGCCCTCGAGCCCGAAGATCCGTTGCGGGCCATGGCTGGTCAGATCGACGAACCGTTCCAGTGAAAGCCGCCCGGCATTGACATGGTCGAGCATGATCGGGACCAGCGTCTGCACGCCCGGCATGCCGGAATGGCTCGCAGGGTAGGCATGATGCTTCTCCTCATGCGTATGCGGCGCATGGTCGGAGCCGAGCACGTCGACGATGCCCTGCTCCAGCCCCCACCAGATCGTCCGGCGATGGCTGTCGTCGCGGATCGGCGGATTCATCTGGGCATAGGTGCCAAGCCGCTCGTAGCAGTCCGGCGCGACCAGCGTCAGATGGTTCGGCAGCACCTCGACGGTCGCGACGTCCTTGTGATCCCTGAGGAAGATCATCTCCTCGCCGGTCGAGATGTGCAGGATGTGAACGCGCGCGCCGGTCTCGCGTGCAATCCGCACCAGTCGCCTGGTGCAGGTCAGGGCGACTTCGGGCGAGCGCCAGACCGGATGGCTCGACGGATCCCCCTCGACGCGCAGGCCCATGCGCTCGCGCAACATCATCTCGTCTTCGGAATGGAAGGCGGCGCGGCGGCGCGTGCGCTTCAGGATTTCACTGACGCCCTTGTCGTCCTCGACCAGCAGCGAGCCGGTGGAGGAACCCATGAAGACCTTGATGCCCGCCGCACCCGGCAGGCGCTCGAGCTCCGGCACATCGGCAATATTCTCATGCGTGCCACCAACCCAGAAGGCGAAATCGCAATGCATCCGGTGCCGACCGCGCCTGACCTTGTCGGCCAGCGACGCCTCGTCGGTGGTCTGAGGGATCGTGTTCGGCATCTCGAAGACGGTCGTGACGCCGCCGAGCACCGCGGCGCGCGAGCCGGTCTCCAGATCCTCCTTGTGGTCGAGCCCCGGCTCGCGGAAATGCACCTGGCTGTCGATGACGCCCGGCAGAATATGCAGGCCGCGGCAATCGACCGTCTCACCTGCGGAAGCCTGCGACAGATCGCCGAGCGCCAAGATCTTGCCGCCGGTAATCCCGAGATCCCGCTGGACACGGCCATCGTGATTCACGACGGTGCCGCCCTTCAGAATGACATCATAGCTCTGCGGCATCGGAGGCGTCCTGCTGGTTGAGGATGAGGCTGAAGCGGCCTACCTATCGAACGGACCCGCGTCCAGCCCTTGGCAGCGATCAGAAACGAGCTTCACCATGCCTGCAACCCGATTGGTCGATCGCGGCATCATTCGCGTCAGTGGCGAGGACGCGCGCGACTTCCTGCAGAACATCGTCACCAACGAGATGGACGCGGTGACACCGGACCATGCCGGCTACGGCGCGCTCCTGACACCGCAAGGCAAGATCATCAGCGATTTTCTCGTGGTCGCGGTGCCGGAGGAGGAACGCGGAGGCTTTCTCCTCGACGTGCCGCTCCTGCAGGTTCCCGATCTGATGAAGCGGCTGAAGCTCTACAAGTTGCGCGCCAAGGTCGCGCTCGACGATCTTACCGAGGTGGCCACCGTGGTCGCATCGAGCGGCGGTTTCTCGCTCCCCGACGATGCCGGCCTCGTCTATGCCGACCCGCGCCTGCCGGCGCTCGGCGAGCGCGCGATCACTGACCGCAACGACGTCGGCTCGCTCGCCAGCGCCGAACCCGATGCCTACCACGCCAGGCGCATCGCGCTCGGCATTCCCGATGGCGGCAGGGATTTCGTCTATGGCGACACCTTTCCGCATGAGGCGCTGCTCGACCAGCTCGGCGGCGTCTCCTTCAAGAAGGGCTGCTATATCGGCCAGGAGGTGGTGTCGCGCATGCAGCATCGCGGCACCGCCCGGACGCGCATCGTGCCGGTGGTCTTTACCGAGGGACTGGTTCCCGAGATGGGCGTCGAGGCGACCGCCGGCAGCAAGGTGCTCGGCCGCATCGGTTCCTGCGCCAAGGGGCGCGGCCTCGCCATGCTGCGGCTCGACCGTGTCGCCGACGCCATGGCCGCGGGCGAAAGACTCGAAGGCGGCGGCGTGGCCTTTACCCTAGCGAAGCCGGACTTTATCCGCTTCCCCTTCCCCGGCGAGCCCGGTTTTGGAGCAGCAGCATGAGCGGACGCGCAGCAGTCGAAGGCCCGGACGGCAAGTTCCGTTGCATCTGGCCGGGGACCGATCCGCTCTATCTCGCCTATCACGACACCGAATGGGGCGTGCCGGAATATGATTCGCGCGCGTTGTTCGAAAAGCTGATCCTCGACGGCTTTCAGGCTGGCCTCGCCTGGATCACCATTCTGCGCAAGCGCGACAGTTTTCGCTCGGCCTTCGCCGGTTTCGAGCCGGAGGCGATTGCTCGCTTCACCGAGACCGATGTCCAGCGGCTGCTCGGCGATGCCGGCATCGTCCGCCATCGCGGCAAGATCGAGGGCACGATCAAGAGCGCTCGCGCCTATCTCGAGATCAGCGAACGGCGCGAGTTCTCGGATTTCCTCTGGCGCCATCTCGACGGCCGCGTCCTCCAGAACGCTTTTCGGACTCATGAGGAGGTGCCGGCCGAGACGGCAGTCTCCAAGGCGATCTCCAAGGAGCTGAAGGCCGCCGGCTTCACCTTCTGCGGCCCGACCATCGTCTACGCCTTCATGCAAGCCTGCGGACTGGTCAACGACCATCTGACTGGCTGTTTCCGCTACGAGGAATGCGCCGTGCTCGCCCGCGACACCCGCGTTCCGGCCTGAGCATGGCCAAGGCGCCGCTTCCACCCCGCGCCTGGCAGCGCATGCTGTCGGGCCGGAGGCTCGATCTGCTCGACCCCTCCCCGCTCGATATAGAGATCGAGGATATCGCACATGGTCTGGCTCGCGTCGCGCGCTGGAACGGCCAGACGCGCGGCGAGCATTCCTTCTCGGTGGCGCAGCACTGCCTGCTGGTCGAGGCGATCGCGAGCCAGCTCAATCCGGACTGGTCAAAGCCCTGGCGGCTGATGGCGCTGCTTCACGACGCTCCGGAATATGTCATCGGCGACATGATCTCGCCCTTCAAGGTGGTGATGGGCGACGCCTATAAGAGCGTCGAGCTCCGGCTGCTTGCCGCGATCCATCTGCGCTTCGGCCTGCCGGCGGCGACGCCCGCCATACTGGCGCGGAAAACCAAGGACGCCGACAAGATCTCGGCTTTCCTCGAGGCGACCGAACTCGCCGATTTCGACCGCGAGGAAGCTCTGATCTTCTTTGGCCGGCCGAAGCCGCTGCCGCGCGAGGTCACGGACTGGCTGAGGCCACTATCGACCGAAGTCGCGCAAGCGCGCTTCCTGGAGCGCTTTCAGGCCCTCGTTTAGCGATCTCGGCTCAATCCGCCCCGGCGACCAGGCGCATCATGAAACGCGCCTCGCTGCCATAGCTCGCAAGCTTGGCCTCGAGCCGCGGGTCGGCGACGACCGAAAAACCCTGCTTGCCCCAGAAGCCGACAGAGGCATTGACCGCGACGAGCGACAGGCTCGGCAGCCCGAACTTTTGAGCGAGCCTGAGTGCATCCGCGACCGCCAGGACAGCGGCGCCGGTGCCTCGCGCCTGCGGCAGCAGCGCGAGATCATGGATGTAGAAGGTCCCGGGAGCGGGCGGCAGCGCGCCGAGCGGCGCGTTCAGGGCTGGGGGCTCGAGCTCGCGCCAGGGATGGCTGAGCAGATAGGCGGCGATCCCGCTCCCCATGTCCAGGACCCGGCAGCCATCGCCAAACAGCTTCAGCCGCTCGGCGAAAATGGCGGCCTCCTCCGGAAAATCCGGATGAACCTCGGCCGCCACTGCGACGACAGCGTCGAGATCGGACACGGTCATGGTCCGCCAGTGAGATCCTGCTACCTTGGTCATCGTCGATCCGTCCTGCCTTTCCGCGCTCCGATATTGCACGCAAGCGGACAGAGGGTGAATGCCGATTTATTCCATTTTGGCAAAAGTCATCAAGCATTCCCGCGGCTACAGGAGAAAGCGATTTCCTCCGATACTGCGCCTCACCTCATCCCTGCCGAATGCGAAGGAGACCGCCATGTCGGACACCAAGACCCTGCCGAAGGGTGTCGTCATCAAGGGCGCAATGGGTCCGCGCTTCGACGAGATCCTGAGCCATGATGCGCTCGCCTTCGTTGCCGACTTGCAGCGCCGCTTCAACGAGACGCGCAAGCGCCTGCTCGCCTTGCGCAAGGAGCGCCAGAAGCGCTTCGATACCGGCGAGACGCCCGATTTCCTGACCGAGACCAGGCATATCCGCGAAGGCGACTGGAAGGTGGCGCCGATTCCCGCCGATCTGCAGGATCGTCGTGTCGAGATCACCGGTCCTGTCGACCGCAAGATGATCATCAACGCGCTGAACTCCGGCGCCAAGGTGTTCATGGCCGATTTCGAGGATGCCTCCTCTCCGGTCTGGGCCAATATGGTCGAAGGCCAGATCAATCTCAGGGATCGCTGGGCCGGCCGGATCGACTTCACCGAGTCGACCACCGGCAAGGCCTACAAGCTCAAGGACAAGCCAGCCGTTCTGATCATCCGCCCGCGCGGCTGGCATCTGCCGGAACGCCATATCGAGATCGACGGTGAAATCGCCTCGGGCTCGCTGGTCGATTTCGGCCTCTATGTCTTCCACAATGCCAAGGCGGCGCTGGCTGCGGGCTCCGGCCCCTATTTCTATCTGCCGAAGCTCGAGAGCCATCTCGAGGCCAGGCTCTGGAACGATGTCTTTGTCGCCGCTCAGAACGCGCTTGGCCTCAAGACCGGCACGATCAAGGCCACCATCCTGATCGAGACCCTGCCCGCGGCCTTCGAAATGGACGAGATCCTCTATGAGCTGAAGGATCACATGGCCGGGCTGAACTGCGGCCGCTGGGACTACATCTTCTCCTTCATCAAGAAGCTCGCCCGCAACCCGGCCTTCGTCCTGCCCGATCGCTCGCAGGTGGTGATGACCAAGGCCTTCCTGCGGGCCTATTCGCTGCTGCTGATCAAGACCTGTCACCGCCGCGGCGCCTTCGCCATGGGCGGCATGGCGGCGCAGATCCCGGTCAAGAACGATCCGGCCGCCAACGAGGCCGCCTTCGCCAAGGTCCGGGCCGACAAGGAGCGTGAGGCCGGCGACGGCCATGACGGCACCTGGGTTGCCCATCCCGATCTCGTGCCGGTGGCGATGGAGGTCTTCAACCGGCTGATGCCGCAGCAGAACCAGCTCGACAAGAAGCGCGAGGACGTCTCCGTCGGCCGCGAGCAACTGCTCGAGGTCCATGAGGGCACGCGCACCGAGGCCGGCTTCCGCGAGAACATCCGCATCGGCGTGCAATATCTCGAAGCATGGCTGCGCGGCCGCGGCGCGGTGCCGATCTACAACATGATGGAGGATGCCGCGACGGCCGAGATCAGCCGTGCCCAGATCTGGCAGTTCATCCAGTACGGCGTCACCGTTGACGGAGGCACCATCGTCACCGCGGATCTCTTCAAGCGCTGCCTCACCGAGGAGATGGAGCGCGTGAAGGGCGAGGTCGGGCCTGAAAACTACGCAAAGGGCCGTTTCCCGGAGGCGATCGAGCTGTTCTCGACCCTCTCGCTCGCGCCTGAATTCGAGGAATTCCTTACCGTCCCGGCTTACGACAAGCTCGGTTGAGTCCAACGACCGGCGCCGCCTGGGCGGCGCCGGTCGTTGCCTATGCCCCGGCGATGCGGATCAAGCGATATGATCGCTCCGTCGCAAGGCGACGTTGATTTCGCGCAGGAACTGGACAAGCGAAGCGCCGAAGAGCCCAACAGCCACGATGAAGAGCACGGCCACACCCCGTTCATGGGCCGACCCGACGAACGCAAACATGAACGCGAGCATCATCAGCAGGATCGTCGAAACACCGCTCGAGATGGCAAGACGCATCGCGCTGTTGATCAGATGGGCTCGCCGCTCGAGGCGGGGGAGATCAGCCTTGAGTTCGTGAACGACAGGCCCCTCGCCCTGCAGGCTGCTCAACATGCGCGACCGGTCGAGAATTCGCTCCAGGCGACTGATCAGGACCGATATCAGGCCGACGACCGCGCCGAGCAGGAATGCTGGTGCGGCAGCCTGGCTGATGACCAATGAAAGCTGGTTCACGGACGGAAGCTCAGGAATCATGGTTTCTTCGCCTCGTCGCGAACGCCGCCGGCCGCCGAGCGAATTGACCAACCGGGTGCGATAGACAGCCCCCAATCCCATCCCGGGCCCAAGCGATCATGCGTGGTTAGAGCGTGGATTCATGAAACTCGCGGCCGACGCGCCTGTCTACGGCTATCCGCTGGTGACAATGGAAATGCCCCGACGGATCCTCATTCATGTCGCGGCACCAACCTCAGCCCGAGCGCAGCCGGATTCCATCCTCAAGCAGCGGGAGTGCCCGAGCGGCTCGCGATGGCAAGGGCCATGACGATCATTGCTCCAGCCAGGCCAAAGGTGACGTGCAATCCGGTCGCGACCATGTCCGGAGATGCGACCGCGCTGCCGTCCGTCCCCGCGGCGAGAGCGAACACCGCACCCATCACCGAAGCACCGGTGATCAGGCCGAGATTGCGGGCGAGGCCGAGCATCCCGGAGACAAGCCCGCGCCCTTCCGGACCAGCCTCTCGCATCACGGCCGTGTTGTTGGCGGCCTGGAACAGCGCATAGCCTGGGGTGAGAACGATCAGGGGGACGGCATAGCCCGCAATCCCGATCTGCAGCGGCACGAGCGCGAAGAGAAGCGATCCGACGGCCATGGCGGCCAAGCCCACCAAGCTCATGCGTTGCGCGCCGAACCGATCGACCAAGCGGCCAGCCGGTACGCCCGAGAGCGCCGCGACAACCGGCCCGATCGCCATGACCAGGCCAGCGCCCGATGCATCGAGGCCGAGCGCCATGGTGAGATGGAAGGGGCCAACGACCAGTGTTGTCATCATCACCGCCGCGACCAGCGCGGTTGTGGCGAGGCCTTTCCGCAGCCCGGGCTCGCGCACCATCGAGAGCCGGATCAGGGGCTCCGCGACCCGCGCTTGTACCAGTACGAACAGGAGCGCGGCGACTGCTGCGGCTAGCAGGAGCCCGCCATTGAGCAAGCCGAATGCACCGCGGTTCCAGGTCATGGCGAGCGCATAGGCGACCAGCGCAGCGGCCAGCAGCAGCGTGCCGAGCATATCGAAGCGCGGCTTGTCTCCCCTCTTCTCGAGGCGATCGACCGGAAGGCTCCGCAAGGCGATCATGAAGGCAACGACGCCGAACGGGACAGTGACAAGGAATATCGCCCGCCATCCGAAGCCGTCGATGACAGCACCACCGAGCGAGGGGCCGAGTGCCGTGCCGACCGCCGACATGGTGCCGAGCAACCCCATGGCACTGCCGGTCCGGTCCCTCGGCAGGGCATCGCCGACAAGGGCCAGGCTCAGCGTCATCATGACTGCGGCGCCCGCCCCCTGCACCGCCCGCGCGGCGATCAAGCCGGCGAGGCCGGAAGCAAGGCCGCACCCCGCCGAGCCCGCTGTGAAGAGGGCTATGCCGGCCAGCAGAAGCGAGCGGCGTCCGACGAGATCGCCAAGTCGTCCGACCCCGACGCTCAACGTGGTGATGACAAGCAAATAGGCGAGGACCACCCACTGCACCTGCTGGAAGGAGGCTGCGAAGGCCTGCACCAGCGCCGGCAGGCCGACATTGGCAATGCTGGTGCCAAGCGAGGACAGCAACATGCAGAGGGACAGGCTGGCGAGAGCCAAACGAGGCGCGCCACGCTGGGCCGTCGTGGCTTCGGTGGGGAACGGCGGGTCAAGCATAGCCTTCATCATCGTGGGGGGCTCCGAAGCACGGTTCGAAGCAGGTAGCCACATATGACACCCGGCGGAAGACGCAGCATTTGCACTGATTCAGTGCATTTGACGCCATGTCATGCTGGCGAGCCGTGCTAGTCTTGCCAGCATGACGAGAGCCGACCTCAACTTGCTCATCACCCTCGATGTCCTTCTCACCGAAGGCAGCGTGGCCCGCGCTGCCCGGCGCCTGCGGCTAAGCCCGTCCGCGATGAGCCGAGCCCTGGCGCGGCTGCGCGAGACGATCGGCGACCCGTTGTTGGTAAGGGCGGGGCGCGGCCTTGTACCAACGCCGCGTGCACTGGAATTGCGGGAGCGCGTCGGTCCGCTCGTTCAGGAAGCGGAGGCAATCCTGTGGCCGGCCGAGGCGCTCGATCTGCAACGGCTTG
The DNA here is from genome assembly GCF_056396005.1 of Allobosea sp. 05T439. Classification (NCBI taxonomy): domain Bacteria; kingdom Pseudomonadati; phylum Pseudomonadota; class Alphaproteobacteria; order Hyphomicrobiales; family Alloboseaceae; genus Allobosea; species Allobosea sp. 05T439. The sequence goes on from NZ_JBFTKP010000015.1 coordinate 140,460, forward strand.
TCAGGACCTTCTCGGTTCGGGCGAGCGACGGCTTCGTCGAGGCCTTTGGGCCTGAACTCATCGCGCACATCCAGGCGGAAGCGCCCGGCATACGGCTCCGCTTCGTCCAGAAGCTGGACAAGGATAGTACGCTGCTTCGAGAAGGCAGTGTCGATCTCGAAACCGGTGTCATCGGGGCGGCGCAGAGCCCGGAAATCAAGACGCGGGCGCTGTTCTCGGATCACTTCGTCGGGGTCGTGCGGCGGGGACATCCATTGGCCACAGGCGAGATCACCGCCGATCGCTTTGCTGCTGGCCGGCACATCCTCGTCTCGCGGCGCGGTCTCGACAAGGGACCGATCGACGACGCGCTGGAGGCGATCGGACTGCGGCGAGACATCGCCACGATCGTCACCGGCTTCTCGCCTGCGCTCTCGCTCGCGCGTGGATCCGATCTCGTCGCCATTGTGCCCGAACGACACACTCGGGCCCTGCGCGACGGCATGGTCACCTTTCCGCTGCCGGTTTCTGTGCCTGAGATCTCCGTGTCCCTGCTCTGGCATCCCAGGCTGGATGCCGATCCTGCGCACCGCTGGCTACGCGAGTGCGTCCGCCGGGTCTGCGGGATGCAGAAATCGCACGATGATATGGGTGGGGTGCCGGCTGAAACAGGGAACAACCGAGGGCGCCGTCCGCAGGCTGATCTCCTGCCCGATTACTGACGTCCGATGGCAGCGGCAGCCGCCCTGTCACAATCCGGCTGAGACACCGGGCCCCCGCGGCGACAGGTTCAGCGCGCCATCATTGCCCCGCAGAGCCTGGTCGCAAAGCGGTTGAAGCAGTGCGCATATGGCATCTGGTTCGCGCCCGCCGGACCGCAGCATGTGGAACACGGCAAAGCTGGTCAGCGCGAAGAGCAGGTCGACGGCATCGCGCTGCAGCTGTTCGTCGCGCCCACCCTGGCGGCGCACGAGCGCGGCCAGCGCCAGCCGACGGCGCTCATTGCGTTCTGCCAGGCTCTCCGTCAGTTCGGTGTCGCCGGCCGCTGTCGCGAACAGCCCAACCAGTCCGTCATCGGAACTCCAGAAGCCGCAGAACACCGTGACCAGCGCCGCCAAGGCCTCCTTCGGGTCAGAAATGGCCATTGCGTCTGCAAGATCAGCGATCCCGCCGGCAGCCGCCAGGGCGTCGAAGGTCGCCTCGAGCAGCCCACGTCGCGAGCCGAACTGATTGTAGACGGTCAGTCGAGTCACGCCCGCCGCGGCCGCCACGGCCTCTAGCGAGAGCGTCCTTCCAGCCGGCTCCCGAAGCAATGCCGCTGCCGCAGCGAGGAGCCGGCCGCGCGTTTCTGCGGTTTTGGCCTCTCGTTTGGCACTCGAATAGGGCCTTGACGTTCTCTCGTGACTCATGATTATACAGATTGTATATCCAATTTTGCCCATTCAAATGGGCGCTGTTTCGGAGCCTAGCCTATGGAACCCTTCCTGATCAGTATCATCGCCATGCACGTTCTCTCCTCGGTGTTCTGGGCCGGCACGACATTCGTGCTGGCCCGTACTGGTGCAAACGACGTCGCCCGCCTCTTCCGCCCGCAGTTCGGTGCCGCCGTCGTCGCGATGATCTCTGGCGCGCTCCTGTGGAGTTTCATCCATGCCGGGAACGTCGGAAACGCAGAAATGCTGCTTGCGCTCGGCGCCGGCACCGCGGTGGCGGCGTTGGTGATTCAGGCTGTCGGGGTGCTGCGCGGTTTGCGCAGGACCGGCCAAGCTGCGCCCTGGCTGGGTCTCCTCTATCGGATCTCAGCCGGGCTGCTGCTCGTTACCGTGATCTGCATGACGGTCGCACGTTATGTCTGAGCAACCGTCGACCGTGTCGCACATCCCGACTTTCCCCGACCTCGCCGGCAAAACGGCGCTGGTCACCGGCGGCTCCGGCGGGATCGGCGCCGAAACCGCGCGTTGGCTGGCGCATAACGGGGTTTCCGTGACGGTTGCCGGCCGCGACCAACCCCGGCTCGACACCGTGCTGCGCTCCCTGGAGGCGATCTCCGACGGGCATGCCGCCGTCCGGATCGACTGCACCCGGCACGACGAGTTGGAGACCGCGCGTGCCGCGTTCGTTGCACGGCGCGGCAAGCTCGACATTCTCGCCGCCTTCGCCGGCGGTGGGACCAGCAGGCCCGTTGCGCTGGAGGATGTGACTGAGGCGGACTGGCACTCCAGCCTTGATCACAATCTGACCGCCACGTTCTTGACGCTCAAAACCTTCCTGCCAAGCCTCAAGCAGGGCCGCGGCGGCGCCGTCATCACCATGGCCTCGACAGCCGGCCGCGCGCCTTCGCAGGCGCCGCTCGGCTATGGGGTCGCCAAGGCCGGCGTCATCATGCTCACACAGCAAGCCGCACACGACCTCGGGCCATCCAGCGTGCGCGTGAACTGCATTTCACCATCGGCCGTATTGACCGACCGGACCGCAACACACATGCCTCCCGCCGTCAGGGCGCAGGTGGTCCTCGCTCATCCGGTCCGGCGGCTCGGCTCGCCGGCAGACGTGGCGGCGGCCACGCTGTTCCTCGCTTCGGAGAGTTCGGGCTGGTTGACCGGCGCAACCCTCGACATCGCCGGCGGACGGCTGATGCACTGATCACCGGCGCCAAAGCCGGCGAACCAGGCCAGTTGGGCTGGCAAGCGATCGCCTCGCCCCCCTGCCCCGCCCAAGAAGGCCCTTGGACAAGGACTCGCATTGAGCCCGTCGGGGCGCTTCGGTCGCCTGTATGCGTCTCAGCTGTCCCTGTCGGGCGCGAACATGGTGCCTTGCTGGAGACAGTCGCAGAGATCGCGATAGACCGCGGCCAATCGCTCACGTGACGGGCTGGCCCCCACTGCATCCTCGATGCGGCGGGCAAGGCTGCCATGCTTCAGGATGGTTGCCCAGATTGGTGTCCAGCGCGCTGGATCAATGCCCGAGCTGTCATCCATGTTCTCCAGAATGTGTCGCCAGAGATCGCCGGCGCGACAGGACTGACCGGAATAGTCGAACAGCCTGAGATAGGCCCCATCATCGATCATGGCGTCCTCGGCGGATATCACGCAGCTGTCGAATATCCGGGCCAGCTCCTCGGAGGCCATGTCGCCGCTGAGGCGCTGGAGATCGCCGTAGAGGCGATGGACTGCTCCAACGACAGCGGCGGCAACTGCGAGATCGGCTTCGGGGCACTCCTGGGTATCGATGACCCGAATTTCGATTGTGTTTCGGTCGAAACGGGGGATGCAGCCCCTGGCATTGAGCCAGGGGTGCCTGAGGATTCCGCCGGGATCTGCAGACGCCATGACGGCATAGATCGGCTCGAGAATCGTGTCTTCGTACGCGCGTTGACTGGAGACGCTGTCGGGAATGATCAGGCCGTTGATCAGGGGATAGGCCTTCGCATTGGTTCTGTAGGCCCTCATGCGGAAATCGCGGTAGGCGGTGCGCTGGCCGTCGGCAATGGGCGAGCTTGCAGCCAATGCTGGAATGATCGGCAGGACGCGACGGATCGCTTCGTGGAGCCGCGCAAATTGATCGTCGTCGGCAAAGGGGAGATTGAGATGGACGCTCTGCAGATTGGTCCACCCATGCGATCTGGTTTCGAAGATGCGCTGATAGGTGCGGTAGATTCCGTGGGGATCAATCGGCCACGGCTGAGCATCATATCGGGGATCCAGCCACGGATGCATTGCCGTCGGCATCAGGCGCGCTCCGTGGCCCAGAAGGGTCTTGTTCAATGCGATGACCTCGCCTTGCAGGGGCTGGGCGAGGTCTTCCAATCTGGCCGCTGGAGCGAGATTCTTCGCTTCCAGGACATGAAGCACGAACTCGTTGGACCAGCCGATCAAGCCTCGCTCCATAGCTACGGCGCCCGTGCCGGCGGCATGCGCCAGGACGATATCTGCAATGGAGCGGCATTCCAGATCGGCGGTTCCGACGATCGCGTATTCAATCTCGATTCCGAACCCTTCGAACGCATTGAGCGGCCTCATCCCAGGGACTCCGAAGAGCGAGGCGTCATCTGACATGTGCGCGGGGCTTGAACGGGATCGAGTGTGGCAGACAGCATGGGAGGGCCTTCCTGGGAGCGACTCCCGGAGACCCTAGGCTTGCAATCACCAGCAATTGCTTTCGCTGAAGCAGAAAGAGGCGCGCAGGACAGGACCAGGCAGTGGCATTCCGTCCACGGGAGATCAAAGGACGAGCCGGGATTTCGAGAACGGCTGCTGCCGCTCGCACGAAGGAACTGGCGAACGCGATCGCAACAACGAGACGCCGGCGCCCCTGCGGTCCTTGAAGGCCAGCTCTCCAGATGATGAACCCAGCGCAGGCGAGCCGCTCGCTCAAAGTCTATGAGAGTAGACGCTGAGTCCACCGTTGCCAATCTACAGGTCGGGCGTCCACATCCGCATATCCAGCGCATCGACGTTGGAGAAACGACATGAACCCGATATCTGAACCGATCCTCACCTCCGGCTTTCCGCTCGGCAGTTCCGCAGGGCTGGTGACCGCCTTCGAATGGCTCGGCCAGCCATATCGCCTCACCAGGGTGGATATGCTGGGAGAAATGCGCACCGACGCCTACAAACGCCTGAACGGCCGCGTGGAGACGCCCGTGCTGATCACCGGCGAAGGCCGTGTCCTCACCGAGACGATGGCGATCGCCCTGTGGCTGGAGGCGCGCGACCTTGACCGCCGCATCAGCTTCGAACCCGGCACGCCGGAGGCCGACCGGCTGCATCAATACGTCGCCTTCCTCAATACCGGCTTCACCGGTGCGTTCGTCCCGATGTGGGTGGCGCTGGAAGCGGAAGGTGTAACGGAGGAGTATCGCGAAACGCTGCGCAAGTTCGGCCGCAGCTTTGTCGCCGAGCGCCATGGACAACTCGAGGCGATGATCGGCGACAGCGACTACCTGCTCGGCGACAGACCGACGCTGGCCGATGCGGTGTTTGCCGGCGTTGCGCGCTGGGTGGACTTCCACAAGGCCGTCGACCCACGCGACTATCCCCGCATCCTGGCGCTGCGCAAGCGCATCGAAGCCGATCCCGCGTTTCGCTTCGCGGTATCCATCGAGGACGGCAAACAGGCGGCAGGCAGTGGCGCGATGAAGGGTCTCGTTCCGCTCGCCGATGTCCTGCGCAACGCAGACGGCGTACTCGCGGCCTGAGACGCATGAGAACTGACTGCGCGCCATGGGTGGTGGCGCGCAATCCCCCTCTCCGCTCAGGGCGTGCGGGGGCTTTCGTTGAAGGCCCGGACTGCTGCAGCGGCGAGGTCGCCGACCGATCTTGAAGGATCTGACATCAAACGAGCCACGATCCCTCCAAGCCTCGCCTTCGCAGCTTCGGCCTCATCTCCGGCAAGATCTGGGTCGCTTCTTACAGTTTCCCATGCTCGGGCGTGGATGGCCTCTGCGATAAGCATCTCTTTTGAATTCAAGACGCCGGGAACACGGAAATCGAGGGGCAGCATAGAAAGGGTCTCGGTGAACCCGCGCTAGATAGTCCTCGCATTCCGAACGGCAAGGGCTCCGCCCTCCGTCGCCGGGGCGGGGCTCGACTGGATTCCGGCTGTCTGCCGCGACCAGCGCGGTGAGAGTGCGAGAAGCACGTCAATCGCACACAAGGGCGAGCCTGACCGGCCCCGAATGTGCATGATGCGGACTAATGCTTTGACAGCACCGGGCGCGACGCGCTCAATCCCGCGGCAACCGGAAACCCTGCCATGCCTCGCCTTGCCTTGACGTCGACTGCTCTCGCCACAGCGCTGCTGCTCGCGCTACCGGCGTCAGCCAAGACGCTGAAGCCCGTCCGCAATGTCGAAGCGACCGAGGATTTTGCTGGCAAGAAGCCCGACAAGGCAGCCAAGGATGTCAGCGGCCTGGCCTGCCTGCCGGCGAATGGCGAGGAGCGGCGCTGCCTCCTGGCGAATGACGAGAACCGCTCGGCCCAGTTCGCTATCCTGACCAAGGGGCGCATCAAGCCTGCCGGCGTGGTCGAGCTGATCGGGGACAGCCCCTCCCCGACCGCGCTCGGCGCGATCCCCGCGTCTCCTTGTCCGACGATCGGCGGTTATGGCGAGTTCGACGGCGAGGCGGTCGCCTACGCCGCGCCCTATTTCTACATCGCCGGTTCGCATGGCTGCTCGCGCAGCAGCAGCGAGTTTCGCCTCTCGTCGTTCCAGCTCGCGCGGGTCAAGGTCGATACGGCCGGCACCCCCATCGGCCAGGTTGAACTGACCTACCGCCTGAGTGATCTGTTGCGTCGTGCCGGCGAGGTTGCGCCCTTTTTCGGCAAGCCCCTGACGGATGGCAACGGCCTGAACATCGAAGGCATAGCGACCGCTCATGACAGGCTCTGGATCGGGCTGCGGGCGCCGTCGCAGAACGGTCGCGCCTTCCTGCTAGAAACAAATCCGGACGAGCTCTTCGCGCCCGGCAATGAACCCGCGCAGGGCACTCCGACTGTGATCGCTTTCCCGGCTGGCCCGAATCGCGGCGTGCGCGACCTTGCTGCACTGCGGGACGGACGCCTGCTGGTCCTGGTCGGCCCTGCGCAGGAACAGGACGTTCCCTATGGCCTGCTGCTGCTTGACCCTGCCGCGCCCCAGTCACCGAGGGATCTCGGCACACTTGCACCGCCCAAGGATGCCAAGGCGGAGGTCGTGACCATTCTCGAGGAAAGGCCTGGTCGCCTGCGCTTCCTGATCGGTTATGATGGCATCAAGAATGGTCGATTCCAGGAATACGAGCTGCAACTGCCATGACTATTTCCTTCCGGTCTCGCCTTGAGGGCGTAGTGACGCGCTATCGCGCCGAGGTCGCCTCGCGGCGTGAGCATCTGTCGCTGTTGCGCTGGCAGATTGCCGCAGGCCATGCGCTCGACGAGCGCGACACCTTTCCGGGCCATGTCACGACCAGTGCGATCGTCCTGTCGCCGGATCACGCCCAGGTACTGCTGATCGACCATGTCGTCATCGGTCGCTGGCTGCAGCCTGGCGGCCATTACGAAGAGGCCGAAGCATTCAACCTTTCCGCTGCGCGCGAGGCCATCGAAGAGACCGGCGTCAGTAGGCTTGCCCTGCATCCCTGGCATCGCGGCGACGATCTGCCCTTCGTCATCGACAGCCATGACGTCCCCGGAAAACCCTCGCGCGGAGAGCCGGACCATATCCATCACGATCTGCAATATCTCTTCGTCGCCGATCCCGCGGTGCCGCTCGTCGCGCAGCTCGAGGAAGTTCACGCCGCCGCCTGGAAGCCTGCCGCCGAACTCGCCGGCATTGCGCCGCTCGTTGCGGCCCGCCTCGCTTCGGTTGCGGTGCGATAGCGGTGTCGCTGCAAAGATGTAACTTTATTATATTTTGGGAAGCCGGCGCAGTCTCGCCATTCCCGACCAATTTCGCGAGGATTCTCCCCGCAACGATTCTGGCAGCCAGCTAACGCTCTTGCAAATCATTTGCATCTGATCGATCTTGGGGCATCGATACCCGAGGACTGACCGATGCTGCCGAAGATTGCCGCCGCTGCCCTTGCCCTGAGCGCTCTTTCCGCCAACGCCTTGGCAACCGACCTGCCTACCCGCAAGAGCGCACCTGCCGCCCAGCCGACGCTCTCAGCCTGCACCGAGAGCGAAGGCATCCCGACCGACGCTTTTGGCTTCACAACCGGTTCGGACGTAGCGGATCTCGGTTCGTTCGGGCCGAGCCTGACCTATGGCGGCGCGTTCGGCACGCGCAGTGGCCAGTCGAACGCCCACGGCGCACAGCTCCAGGGCTCCTATGGGCTCTTCCCCTGCTTCGAGCTCGGCCCCTATCTGCTCGGTGGCTACACCAATGCCTCAGCCGAGGGGATCAGTGCGAACTCAAGCAATAATGGTGCCGGCGTCGAGATGAAATACCGCCTGCTCGGCCGTAACTTGCACGGCATCGGCCTGACGGTGGTGCTCGATCCCAGCGTCAACGGCACCGATCCGGACGGCGCCGGCCGCTTCACCACTTTCAATACCGGCATCCGTCTCTTCGCCGACAAGGCGCTGCTGCCCGGCAAGCTCTATGCCGCGCTCAATCTCTCCCAGGACATGACCTGGACCGGCCCCGACCGCTACGGGCGCTCGTCGACCTTTACGGCCTCAGGATCACTGGCCTGGCAGGTCATCGACGGCCTCTATGTCAGCGGCGAGGTCCGCCATCTGCGGCGCTACAACGATCTCGGCTTCGGCAACGAAGCGGGTTACGCCACATTCGCCGGCCCCGGCATCTACTGGCAGGCGACGAAACAGCTCGCGCTCTCGGCCGCCTACAATATCCAGGTCGCCGGCAAGGCCAAGGGTGAACCCCGTAATCTGGACCTCACCAATTTCAGCCAGCATCCCGTCAAGGTGAAAGCCGCCTACAGCTTCTGATCAGCCTACATTGGTCAGCGCAGCAGCGAGCGGCCGGTCATCTCGTCCGGCTGCTTCAGCCCCATCAATGCCAGCAGTGTCGGTGCGACATCGGCGAGCCTGCCATCGGCCAACGCCTTCGCCTCACTGCCGATCAGCATGACGGGCACCGGAAATGTCGTGTGGGCGGTATGCGGTTTGCCGGTCACCGGATCAACCATCAGTTCGCTGTTGCCGTGGTCGGCTGTGACCAGCAGCGCGCCGCCCATCTGCTCGATTGCCTTGGCAATCCGGCCCAGACCCGCATCGACGGTTTCTACCGCCTTGATCGCCGCCGAAAGCACTCCGGTATGCCCAACCATGTCGGGATTGGCGAAGTTCAGCACGACGAGATCGTATCGCCCCGAAGTGATCGCCGCGACGGCGCGTTCCGTCAGATCCGGCGCCGACATTTCGGGCTGCAGATCATAGGTCGCGACCTTGGGAGACGGCACCATCACCCGGTCCTCGCCGGGATAGAGGCGCTCTTCGCCACCATTGAAGAAATAGGTCACATGCGGATATTTCTCAGTCTCCGCCATGCGGACCTGCATCCGCCCTGCCTTGGCGACGGTCTCTCCGAGACCGTTCGAGAGCGTCTGCGGCGGAAACAGCGCCGGCATGATCTTGTCGAGTTCGGCGCTGTAGGAGGTCATGCTGACCGCCCTGGAAAGCTTCGGCACGCGAGCCCGAGCAAAGCCCGTGAAATCCGGGTCGAGTACCGCGGCCAGAATCTCGCGAATCCGGTCCGAGCGAAAATTGAAGCTGAGCAACCCGTCGCCGTCCCGCATGCCGGCATATCCAGCGATCACGGTCGGAACGATGAACTCGTCATTGACGCCCTCCGCATAGGCGCCGGCGACCGCCTCCCCGGCCGTCGCGAAGGCCTTGCCCTCGCCCAGCACCATGGCGCGCCAGGCCTGCTCGACGCGCTCCCAGCGATTGTCGCGATCCATCGCGAAATAACGGCCCGACAGGCTGCCGATCACAGCCTCCTTCGGCAGGGCCGCGGCGAAATCGCGTACATACTCTGCCGCCGATTGCGGTGGGGTGTCTCGTCCATCCGTGAAGACATGGACGCAGACCGGGATACCCTGCCCGGTCAGAATCCGGGCCAGCGCCACGGCGTGATCCTGATGGGCGTGCACGCCGCCAGGCGAGACGAGGCCGAGCAGGTGGCAGGTGCCCCCTGTATCCCTGAGTTTCGCGACAAGCCCGGTCGCGTCCAGCGCCTGCGCGATCGACTTGTCCTGGATCGCCTGGTTGATCCGCGGCAGGTCCTGCATGACGACGCGCCCGGCGCCGAGATTGAGATGGCCGACCTCGGAATTACCCATCTGGCCTTCCGGCAAGCCGACATCGAGCCCCGAAGTCTTCAGGAAAGCGCGCGGCGCACTGGCCCAATAGCGATCGAAATTCGGCGTGTTCGCCAGCTTCACCGCATTATTGGTTTCATCCTCGCGCCAGCCCCAGCCATCGAGGACCATCAGCATCACGGGGCGGTTCGACATGCGGCAACCTGTGGGCATCAAGGAGAAACTGCTTGTGCGGATATCACGCACCGCGCCGCCAACGCGAGTGCTAAGAAGAAGCACCGATCCCCGACCCCACGGCAAGGGAACCGCCCATGGCGCTCAAAGCCCTCGTTTTCGACGCCTATGGCACCTTGTTCGACGTCCAATCCGTTGCCGGCGTCACTGACGAGGCGTTTCCCGGCCATGGCGAAACGATCACCCAGATCTGGCGGCTGAAGCAGCTCGAGTACACCTGGCTCAGGGCGCTGATGGGCCGCTATGAGGATTTCTGGACGGTCACGCGCGACTCGCTCGACTTCACGTTGGCGACATTCGGGCTGGCGCCGCCGCCCGATCTGATCGCCAGAATTGCGGCAGCCTATGACGCGCTCGCGCTCTACCCGGAGGCAAGGCAAGCACTCGAGGAGCTTGCGGGCTTCCGTTTCGCCATTTTCTCGAATGGCAGCCCGGCCATGTTGAAGCGCCTCGTCGCCCAGGCCGGCATCGACGAGTTGCTGGAAGCCGTGATCAGCGTCGACGAGATCGGCGTCTACAAGCCGGATCCCCGCGGCTATGAGCTGGTAGAGAAGCGACTGGGCCTTGCCCGCGAGGAGATCCTCTTCGTTTCCTCCAACGGTTTCGATATCGCCGGCGCCAAAGCCTATGGCTTCACCGTCGCGCGCATCGAGCGCATTCCCGCAACGGCCTTGCGTGCCGAGCTGGCGGCCCCCGGCGGGATCGGCCCCACGGCACTGTTCAAGGCTCTGCGCATGCAACCGGAACGGCTCGGGGCGGGCGCCGACCTCACTATCGCCAGGCTGACGGATCTTGCAGCTTACGCGACGAAACAGCGGTAAGACCCGCTCGATCACCCTGCGCCAGGAGACCCAATCGATGATCAAGTTCTACTATCATCCGTCGCCGAACCCCGCGAAGATCGCGCTCTTCCTTGAGGAAGCCGGGCTGCCCTACGAGATGGTGCCGGTCGATACCCGGCGTGGCGACCAGTTCAAGCCCGAGTTCCTGGCGATCAATCCCAATGCCAAGACGCCAGCCCTGACTGATGGCGACGTCACGATCTTCGATAGCAACGCGATCCTGCTTTATCTCGCGGAGAAGACCGGCAAGTTCCTCCCCGAGAGCACACCGGCGGCACGAGGCCAGATGCTCTCCTGGTTGATGTTCGTCGCCACCGGCATCGGCCCCTATTGTGGACAGGCCGTGCATTTCACCCGTTTTGCGCCTGAGAAGATCCCCTACGCAATCAACCGCTACTCGCGCGAGGCCGAACGGCATTGGGGCATCATCAACGACCAGCTCGGCAAGCATCGTTACATGCTGGGAGACAGCTACACGCTGATCGACATGTCGGTCTGGGGCTGGTCGACGCGCGCGGCCTTCGCGCTCGGTGAAGAGGCCTTCGGCAAGCTGACCAACGTCAAGCGCCATCTCGATGAGATTTCCGCTCGCCCCGCCGCTCAGCGCGCGGTGGCATTGAAGGATCAGTTCGCCTTCAAGACGGAATTCGACGAGGAAGCGCGCAAGTTCCTGTTCCCGCAGAACGCCCATCTCGTCGCGTGAGCCAAAGCCCGAGCGGGCCGGCTCACGCCGGTTCGCTCAGGCCGCGATCACGAAATCGAACCGGCCGAGACGCCCACCTTCGGCAGCGCGGATATCCATCAGCAGCGCACGATCGAAGATACCGTCGCGCGCATTGCCGGGCTCGCTCGGGAAATAGAGCTGGGTCGTCAGGACCGGCCCCTGTCCCGCCCGAACCTTCACATGAAAATGCCGTGTCCGGCCGGGATAGAGGCCGGGCATGCGGGTGATGAACTGGTACCGGCCCTGCGCGTCGGTGAACTGGTGGCCTCGGAAGAGAAAGCCCGCATTGTCGTAGTCGCCGTTCGCATTGGCATGCCAGAGATCGACCAGGGCTCCGCCGACCGGGCGGCATTGCGGCTTCAGCACGAAACCGGACAGCACAAGCATCTCGCCTGGCCCATCTCCGCGCAGATCCCGCTTGAGCGGGGAGGACGGCGTGAAATACGGCCCCTCGGTCTGGCGCCTGGTAACCGCCGCCCTACCCTCGCAGGCAGGCGTCATCGGAAGTTCCGCTCCTTGGGCCCGGGCAGGTTCGGGACGAGACAGCCCCGCGAGCCCGGCCGCAGCGAGCGCGGAAGCGACGAGATCACGGCGGTTGAACCCAATTTGCTGCATCGCACACTCCCATCCCGGATCCCAGTTTGGTGCCCCTCCCCTTGGGGTGAAGACCGGAGCCTTGCCAAAATATGGACGCAGCGTTCCGGGAAAGCAGTGGCAGAATGGCCCGTTTCACGGCACTGTGACCGCCGATTCCGCGTGCTCCGGTCTGGGTCGCGACGCGGCGAAGGAAACCGTATGCCGACCGATATCGAAATTGCCCGCGCAACCGAACTCACGCCCATCGCCAGCATCGCCGAAAGGGTCGGGATTCCCGAAGAGGCCCTTCATCCCTACGGCAAGTACATCGCAAAGATCGATGGCGCCGCGATCCCGGATTTCGAGCAGCGTCCGAATGGAAAGCTGATCCTCGTCACGGCGATCAGCCCGACGCCCGCCGGCGAGGGCAAGACCACCACGACGGTTGGCCTCGGCGACGGCCTGTCTCGCCTCGGCAAGCGCACCATGATCGCGCTGCGCGAACCGTCGCTCGGTCCCTGCTTCGGCATGAAGGGCGGGGCCGCCGGCGGCGGCTATGCGCAGGTCGTGCCGATGGAACAGATCAATCTGCATTTCACCGGCGATTTCCACGCCATCACCAGCGCCCACAACCTGCTCGCTGCGCTGGTCGACAATCATATCTATTGGGGCAATGCGCTCGACTTCGATGCCCGCAATGTCGCTCTGCGCCGCGTCATGGACATGAATGATCGCGCCTTGCGGCAGATCGTGTCGTCGCTGGGCGGCAATGGCAACGGCTATCCACGCGAGGACGGCTTCGACATCACTGTCGCCTCGGAAGTCATGGCGATCTTCTGCCTCGCTCGCGACCATGCCGATCTCGAGGACCGGCTCGGCCGCATCGTGGTCGGCCGCAGCCGCGACAAGCGCGCGATCACTGCCGCCGAGCTGAAGGCGACCGGCGCGATGAGCGTCCTGCTCAAGGATGCGCTCATGCCGAACCTCGTGCAGAGCCTGGAAGGGACGCCCGCCTTCGTCCATGGCGGCCCCTTCGCCAATATCGCCCATGGCTGCAACTCGGTGATCGCCACGCGCGCCGCACTGAAGCTCGCCGATTATGTCGTGACCGAAGCCGGATTCGGAGCCGATCTCGGCGCGGAAAAGTTCTTCGACATCAAATGCCGCAAGGCCGGCCTCAAGCCGGCCGCGGCGGTCGTGGTGGCGACCGTCCGCGCGCTGAAGATGCATGGCGGCGCAGCCAAGGATGCGCTCGGCCAGGAGAACCTGAAGGCGCTCGAAGCCGGGCTCTCCAACCTGACGCGCCATGTCGTCAACATCCGGAAATTCGGCGTTCCGCCGATCGTCGCGATCAACAATTTCGACAGCGACACCCATGCCGAGCATGAGCTGATCCGCCATTATTGCCGCAACCATCTTGGCGTCGAAGCCGTGATCTGCCGGCACTGGGCCGAAGGCGGCGCGGGCGCCGAGGAGCTGGCGCGCAAGGTCGCCGCACTGGCCGACGATGACGAGGCGGATTTCGCGCCGCTCTATCCAGACGCCATGCCGTTGCGCGACAAGCTGCAGACCATTGCCGAAGAGATCTACGGCGCGGCTGGCATCTCCCATGACGCCAAGGTGGGCGCGCGCTTCGCGGAACTCGAAGCTGCCGGGCATGGACACCTTCCCGTCTGCGTGGCCAAGACCCAATACTCCTTCTCGGCCGATCCCACGTTGCGCGGCGCACCCTCGGGCCACATCGTCCCGGTCCGTGAACTTCGCCTCTCGGCCGGGGCCGGCTTCGTCGTCGCGATCTGCGGGGACATCATGACCATGCCCGGTCTGCCCCGGGAGCCCGCCGCAGAACGCATCCATATCGATGCGGAAGGACAGATCGAAGGCCTCTTCTAAGCTTTTGCGGCTGGATCAGACACTGGCACGGGTGATTTCTAGCTTCACCCGTGCAAGCATCGTGACAGAAACAAGCCGAATCAAACGCGTCGAATCACGACATCCAGTTAGGTTCGGCGGACGCTGTCGGGGCACTGCTCGGGATGAGGGCGAATATCGCGCGGCCGGCCTTCACCTCGGGGTTGAGGGGCCGGGTTCTCGTCTTGACCCTGGCCGCCCTGCTTGCAGTCGCCATCCCCTCGACCGCAGCTCTTCTCTGGATCGTCAACGCGACGGTCGAGAAACTCGGCACGCTCTTCGCCGAGAAGCAGATCCTGTTCGATCGCTATCGCGGGCTGGAATCCCTGATGCGGGAGGTCTCGCTGGCCGAAACGGTGGCGCGCTCCCCAGCCATTCTTGCCTGGGCGGCAGATGAGAACGATCCCGAGAAATCCGCGCGCGGGCTCGCCGAACTTGAGCATTACCGGCTCTCGTTCAAGGATCGCAGCTATTTCGTCGTGCTCGACGGCTCCGGCAACTACTACTTCAACGACAAGCAGAACACTTACGAGACCGCCCGCAGGCGCTACACCCTCTCACGCGAGAACCCGCGCGACGGCTGGTACTACAAGACGGCGGCGCTCGGCTCCGGCTGCCACCTCAATGTCGACCACGACGACAATCTCAAAGTCACCAAGGTCTGGATCAACTGCATCATCAGCAAGGGGACCAAGCAGCTCGGCATCATCGGGACCGGCGTCGATCTCAGCCAGTTCATTCGCGAAGTCGTCGATATCCCGCAGGTCGGCGTGCAGAGCATCTTCGTCGACCGCAACGGCGCGGTGCAGGCGCATCGCGATCCGCGCCTTGTCGACTTTCATAGTCTGACAAAGGACCTCAAGGCCAAGAAGACGATCTTTGCCCTTGTCGACGAAGAAGCCGACCGTGCGGCGCTGACCGGCATGATGGCTGAGGTCGCGCGGGGTGAAGCCCCCGTCCGCTCACGCTTCATGACCGTCAGCGGCCGCGAAACGCTCGTCGGAGTGGGCTATCTCGACCGCCTGGGCTGGTTCAACATCAGCCTGATGGATGTCGACCAGATCATCGATCGAAGGCTGTTTCTTCCGATCGCATTGCTGCTGGCCACCATCCTGATGACTGCCGCCACACTGATGACCTTGCTGTTCAAACGCAGCGTTCTCGACAGGCTGGCGCGGATGGAAGCCTCCGTGATGCGCGTCCGCGCCGGCTCGTTCACACCTTCCGATACTGACGCCGGCCATGATGAGATCGGCCGCCTGTCGCGCGCCCTCGAGGAGATGGCACGCGCGGTTGGCGACAATACCGACCGACTCGAGGCAATGGTACGGGAGCGCACCGAGACGCTCGAACATCTCGCCCATCACGACCCGCTTACCTCGGTGCTGAATCGACGTGGCTTTGAAGGGGCCTTTGCCCAGGAGCAGAACCGGGCTCTTCGCACCGGGCGCCCGACGGCGCTCGCCCTGGTCGATCTCGATGACTTCAAGACGATCAACGATACCTATGGCCACCAGGCCGGTGACCGGGTCATCATCGAGGTCGTACACCGCATGTCCGCCGTGCTGCGCAACTATGATATTTGTGCCCGCTGGGGCGGCGACGAGTTCATCCTGCTGATCGCCGACAGTTCGCTTGCCTCGCTTTCGGCGATTGCCGCCAAGATCGTCAGCGAGATCAGGGCAGCCCCAATCGAGCTTAATGGGGCGCAGGCGATCACCGCGACCGTGAGCATCGGCGCCTGCATCGTCGGCCCGCTGGAAACCCTGTCGAGCGCGGCCGCCCATGCCGATGCCGCGCTCTATGCCGCCAAGCATGGCGGCCGCGACACCTTCGTCGTCTACGACCCCGCGCTGCACGGCCAGACGGGCCATCCGACGCTGCGGCTCGGCTGATCAGGCGAAGGCGAGCTGCACCTTCATCGCCCGCGACTTGTCGCCAGCCAGCTCGAAGGCCTCGACGGCCCGCTCGACCGGGATCGACGCTGTCAGCAGCGGAGAGAGATCGACGCTGCCCGAGCCGATCATCGCCACGGCCCAGTCGAACTCCTCATGGAAGCGGAATGAGCCCCGCAGATCGAACTCCTTGGCGACCAGCACGTTCATCGGCAGGGTGAAATTACCGCCGACGCCGATCTGTACAATGACCCCGCCGGGCCGCACCACGTCGAACGCACCCGTCAGCGCATGCTGGTTACCCGAGGCCTCGAACATCACGTCGAAGGCCCCCTTCTCCGCGCCGTACTCCGCCTTGAGCCGCTCCGGCTCCGCCATGACGTTGATCGCGCCCGTCGCGCCCATCTTCAATGCCGTCGGCAGCGGACCGTCGACAACGTCGGTCGCGACGATCTCGGAGGCCCCCGCTGCCCTGGCAGCGACCACGGTGAGCACGCCGATCGGCCCGGAGCCGGTCACCAGGACTCGCTTGCCGAGGAGCGGACCAGCGCGCTTGGCGGCATGGAGGCAAACCGAAAGCGGCTCGGCAAAGGCGGCCTGCGCCGCCAGCACATGCGCAGGCAGCTTCACCGCCTGCCGCTCCTCGACGACGAGCACATCGCGAAACCCGCCCTGGACATGGGGGAAGCGCATGGCGCTGCCATAGAACAGCATGTCGGTGCAGTGTTGCTGCTGGCCTGCCTGGCAGTAGCGGCAACGCCCGCAAGCCCGGCTCGGATTGACGGCGACACGGTCCCCCGGCCTGACCCGCGAGACCTCGCCGCCGACCGCCTCGACCGTCCCGGCGATCTCGTGGCCGAGGATCATCGGCTCGCGCACGCGAATCGTACCGAAGCCACCATGCTGGTAGTAGTGCAGGTCCGAGCCGCAGATCCCGCCCGCCTCGATCCGCACGCGCACATCCAGCGGTCCGAGTTCCGGCACGGGCCATTCCTCGACCCGCAGGTCCTTCGCGGCGTGGATGACGACTGCGCGCATGGCGGTTCTCCCAGGGAAGGCCTTGTCGGATTCGGCCGATCTGCAATTGTCTAATCGATTGAAAGATGCTTACCCAAGCTATGCGGGCCTGCGCAAATCGAATTTCTTCGGCCATACCTGCGCCATCGAGGATACGCCATGTCGCTTTCGCTGTTCAGCCTTGAAGGCAAGATCGCACTCATCACCGGTTCGGGCCAGGGCATCGGCCTCGCCATGGCCGAAGGTCTGAGCGAAGCTGGGGCACATGTCGTGCTCAACGGCCGCGACAAGGCCAAGCTCGAGACCGCACGCGCCGCGATCGCCAATTCCGGCCGCAATGTCTCGATCTCTGCCTTCGACGTGACCGAGCAGCAGGCCGTCGAGGCGGCCATTGCCGCGATCGAGGCCGAGGTCGGGCCGATCGACATCCTGATCAACAATGCCGGCACGCAGAAGCGGGCGCCCTTCACCGAGTTCCCCGCCGAGGACTGGCATTACCTGATCAATACCAATCTCCATTCGGTCTTCTATGTCACGCAGGCCGTGACGAAGCGGATGGTGCCGCGCGGCCGGGGCAAGATCGTCAATATCGGCTCGGTGATGAGTGAGCTCGGCCGGCCCACCATCGTGCCCTACACCGCCACCAAAGGCGCCGTGAAGATGATGACACGCGGTCTCGCCGCCGAGCTCGGCAAACATAACATCCAGACCAACGCGATCGGCCCCGGCTACATCGTCACCGAGCTCAACAAGGCGCTGATCGCCGACGAAACTTTCTCAGGCTGGGTCAAGAGCCGGACGCCCGCCGGGCGCTGGGGCGAGACTAAGGAACTGGTCGGCGCCGCGATCTTCCTCTCATCGGCAGCGTCCGACTATGTCAACGGCCATCTGCTGATGGTCGATGGCGGCCTGACATCGGTGGTCTGACCTCCGGTTCAGCCCGCAGCATTAGCCTCGCTCTGCCGCATCCGGCTCGGCGGCAGACTATGGAAGCGCCCCCAGGCCCGCCGCAATTGCCGAGGTGAAGCAAAGCCGGCGCGTTCAGCGACCGCCTCGATGTCGAGGCGGGAACCGGTCAGCAACTCTCGCGCAACGGCAACCCGCATCCGATTGACATATTCGGTGACGCTCATGCCCGCATGTTCGTTGAACAGGCGCGAGAGATTGCGCGGGCTCGTTGCGGCGGCATCGGCAAGCGTACTCACCGACCAGTCGCGCACCGGGTCGGCCGCCACCGCATCCTGTGCCCGGTGCACGGAAGGGTGGATGTGGTTGCGGCCTTCGAGCCAGGGCGAAAGCTGCGGATCGGCGCCGGCACGCCTGAGATAGACGACGAGATAGCGTGCAACTGCAAGCGCGCAGGCATGCCCCGCCATCCCCGCCACGACATGCAGCATCAGATCGATACCGGCTGTAATCCCGGCACTGGTCAGGCGCTCGCCATCCTCGACATAGAGCCGGTTCTCAAGGATTCGGGCCGCCGGCGCAGCCTCGGCGAGTTCGCTGAGGCAGTCATAATGCGTGGTGCAATCATACCCGTCGAGAAGCCCGGCGCGGCCCGCGAGCAGGGCTCCGGAGCAGATCGAGATGAAGCGGATGCCCGGACGAACCGCCCGCCGCAGCCACGCGACGATCTGCCCCTCCTGGACCGCATCCTCCTCCCGGCTCGACCCCTGATGACCAAGAGGCGCATCGGCACTGCCGGGCAGGACAAGCAGCGAGCCGTCTGGCAGAGAGGCTGGTAAGGGACCGATGGCTGTCATGCCAAGGCCGATAGAACTCCAGACATCAGGCAGCGGCCCGACATAGGTCACGGTGAAGCGCAAGGCGTCCTGTTCCAGATTGGCCCGGCGCAGCACCTCGATCGGCCCGGCGACATCGAGCAGCAGCACGCGCGGTGGTACGAGCACATAGACCGGCACCTCGACGGGCTGCTGCTCGCGCGTCATGCTGCCCGCTTCTTGCTGCGCTGAGTGAGAGCGTCCTCGACGGTGGCGATGCGCGCAAAGCGATCGGCCAGAACAAGCTCCGTCCGCGCCCGTATTTCGGCTGCGCTCCACGGGCGGCCGGCGGCATCGGTCATCGGGAAGGTCAGGGTCGCCTCGCCGACATAATCGACCTCATAGCCTAGGTCCGACGCGTGGCGCGTCGTGGTCTCGCAGCACTGCTCGGTGCGGATGCCGGAGACGATCACGCGGCGAATGCCATTCTCGGTCAGCCAGACATCAAGCCCACTGCCGACGAGTGCGCTGTGCCGCCCCTTGCGAAAGACGGCATCTGGTTCGAGCGTGAGCGGCGCGAGGGTCTTCACGTAGCCGGAACTCTCGGCGAAGGGGCCGGTCGGGTCGACGTGGAAAACCTGGACGACAGGGATGCCAGCTTCCTTGGCTCCGTCGACGAGCGCCTGAAGCCGCGTGATGAAGGGCGACACATAGGTCTCTTCAAAATAGGCACGCTGCCGGAAGGATTCCTGGACATCGATCACGAGCAAGGCGGTATCAGAGGACATTCTGCATCTCCCACTTGAGGTATGGACTCATGCTAAAGCTCTGAGTAATTGGCGAAATACCAGATCGAGACGAAGGGCGGACAAATCACGCCATGACGATAGACGATGCCTCGCTCTCCCGGCAAGCCGGAGCTAGTCACCGTTTTTCTCCCTCGCCTTCCTCGCCAGCCTCTCGAACTCCGCGCGCATCGCCTCGAGCTTCTCCTCGTCGAGTTCCTCAAGGTCGAGCAGCTCCTCCCGAGCCCCCTCAAGCCGAAGAATAAGCTCGTCGAGCTTGATCTGCATCGCTGCGGTGTCGCGGTTCTGGCTGTTCTGGATGATGAAGACCATCAGGAAGGTGACAATCGTGGTCGAGGTGTTGATCACGAGTTGCCAGGTGTCATTGAAGCCGAAGAAGGGCCCCGACACTGCCCAGACGATGATGATCGCCAGCGCCAGGAAGAAGGTCTGGGGCTTGCCGGCCAAATGGGCCGTGCTCTGGGAAAGGCGCGTGAAGAAGGAGCGTTCCGCGATCGCAGAGCGGCTCGATGGCATGATTGCTTCCCCCGCATGCGGAACGGTTACGTTCATCAACACGGGGCGGGCCAGTCCGTTCCCGGCGCCAGGGAACGGCTGCGATCCACGTCAGGGGGTCAGGCGCTGGGCGTGCCAGGAGATGTGCTGCGCCATGAAGGTGGAGACGAAATTGTAGGAATGGTCGTAGCCATCCCGCATGTGGAGCTCGAGCGGAATCCCTGCGCTGACGCAGGCCACTTCGAGCAGCCAGGGCCGCAACCCCTCCTGCAGGAAGCCGTCCGCCGTGCCCTGGTCAACCAGGAGGTCCTTGACCCGGTGGCCGTCCGCGATCAGCGCAGTACTATCGTAACGCCGCCAGCCCGCCTCATCGGAGCCGAGATATTTTTCAAAGGCCGGCCGCGACCAACCCGCCGTCGAAGGCTGCGTGATAGGTGCGAAGGCCGAGACCGAATGAAAGCGATCGGGATTTTTCAGCGCGAGGGTGATCGCGCCATGCCCCCCCATGGAATGGCCAAAGATGCCCTGCCTGCTCATGTCGACGGGAAAGTTGTGAGCGACGATCTCGCTCAGCTCTGTGAGGAGATAGCTCTCCATCCGGTAGTTCCGGGCATAGGGCTCCTGGGTCGCATCGAGATAGAAGCCCGCACCGGAGCCGAACTGCCAGTTGTCGGGCTCATCCGGCACGCCGTCGCCGCGTGGCGACGTGTCCGGGCATATGATCGCGATGCCGTTCGCGGCCGCGGCAGCGCGGTACTCGCCCTTGTCCATGACGTTCTGGTGCGAACAGGTCAGCCCCGACAGATACCAGAGCACCGGAACCGGGCCATCTTCGATCTGTGGCGGCAGGAAGATCGCGAAGGTCATCGGACAGGCGCAGACCGCGCTCTCGTGTCGGAAAACGCGCTGCGAGCCGCCGAAAGCCTTGGAGTTCGAGAGGAGTTCCATGATGTCCCTTTCGGTCGTTCGCGACGCGCAGTCCAAGCCTGATCCACATCATCATCCCTGCCGCGGTGAAGCGGAGATCAGGGATGATGACGGGTTTCCATGGAGGGTCGATGCGGCGGAAGAGCGGCCGGCTCAGTACACGACGACCGAGCGAATCGACTTGCCCTCATGCATCAGGTCGAATCCGTGATTGATCTCGTCCAGGCTGAGCTTGTGGGTGATCAGGTCGTCGATATTGATCTTCCCCTCCATGTACCAGTCGACGATCTTCGGCACATCGGTGCGCCCACGGGCGCCACCGAAGGCCGTGCCCTTCCAGACCCGCCCGGTGACGAGCTGGAACGGCCGGGTCGCGATTTCCCTGCCGGCTTCGGCAACCCCGATGACGATCGATTCACCCCAGCCGCGATGGCAGCATTCCAGCGCCTGGCGCATCACGTTGGTATTGCCGGTCGCGTCGAAGGAGAAATCGGCGCCGCCGCCGGTCAGATCGACGATCGCCTGCACCACCTTGTCGTTGCCGATCTCGGCCGGAT
>NZ_JBFTKP010000016.1:0-148337 GCF_056396005.1 Allobosea sp. 05T439
GTCGCGGAGCTCGAGGTCGGCACCGTCAACCTCTGGGAGGTTCCCGGCTACCGCATCGAGATGTCGCCCTTCGGCGGCATCAAGGATTCAGGCCTCGGCTACAAGGAGGGCGTCGTCGAAGCCATGAAGAGCTTCACCAACGTCAAGACCTGGTCCCTGCCCTGGACCGCATGACGAAGAAGACCAGCACAGGCGGAGCGATCCGCCTGTGTTTTACGATCTCAGGGGAAAACGCCGAAAGAGCGCTCTAATCGATCACCACGAGGGGATGAGAAGATGAAGAACTGGCTTGCTTCCTGCGTCATCGGGGCATTCGCGCTCGCACTGCCCGGCGTCGCCCTGGCGCAGAAGACGAAGGTAACGATCTACACAGCACTGGAGAACGACCAGCTCGGACCGTTCAAGGCCTCGATCGAGAAGGCCGTGCCGGACGCGGAGGTGGTCTGGGTCCGCGACTCCACCGGCGTCATCACCGCCCGCTTCCTGGCCGAAAAGGACAATCCGCGGGCGGATATGGTGATGGGGCTCGCGGCGTCCAGCCTGCTGATGTTCGAGAAGGCCGGGCTGCTGGAAACCTACAAGCCGGCCGGCGCCGATGCGCTGAAGCCGGTCTTCCGCGATCCCAACAGCCCCTATACTTGGACCGGCATGGACGCCTATCTCGGCGTCGTGTGCTACAATACGGCCGAGGCCAAGGGCGTGCCCGTGCCGGCCTCGTGGAAGGACCTGCTCAACCCGGCGTTCAAGGGCAAGATCGTGATGCCCCATCCGGCCTCCTCCGGCACCGGCTATCTGATGGTCGCCGGCTGGCTGCAGAGCATGGGCGAAGCCGAAGGCTGGAAGTTCATGGACGGGCTGCACGAGAATATCGGCGCCTATCTCCATTCCGGTTCCGCCCCTTGCGTCCAGGCAGCCCGCGGCGAGCGCACCATCGGTCTGGCGCTCGACATGCGCGGCGCCTCCGAGAAAACCAAGGGCGCACCGATCGAGGTCGTGATTCCGAAGGAGGGCGTGGGCTGGGAAATGGAAGCCAGCGCCATCGTCAAGGGCAGCAAGAACCTCGCCGTCTCCAAGAAGATCGCCGACTGGTCGACGACCAAGGCGGCGAACGAGCTCTACTCGCAGACCTACGCCATCGTGGCTGCACCGGGTGTCGAGAACAAGCCGGCCAACTATCCCGTCAATGCCGAGGCGGGGATGATCAAGAACGACCTGAGCTGGATGGCCGATAATCGCGAGCGCGTGCTCGCCGAATGGTCGAAGCGCTACGAGTCGAAGTCGGCGCCGAAGAACTGAGCCTTTGCCACGCCGCCGGCCCGCGCGAGCGGCCGGCGGCATGGTCTGTGCAAGACGCAAGTCCGTGCACGAAGCAAGTCCGTGCACCACGCAAGAGTGCGGCCTCGCCGTTGCCGGCGAGCCTGATCACTGCCTGTTCAGATGAAGGTCGGCATCATGTCCACGACTGCGCCCCCGTTCCTCTCGATCCGCGACCTCGCCAAGAATTACGGCGCGTTCCGGGCGTTGCACGATATCGATCTCGACATCCGCCGCGGCGAGTTCGTCTGCTTTCTCGGACCGTCGGGCTGCGGCAAGACGACATTGCTGCGGGCCATCGCCGGCCTCGACCAGCAGGATGGCGGCACCATCCTCATGGGCGGGCGCGACGTGTCGCGGGCCAGCCCGTCGGAGCGCGACTTCGGCATCGTCTTCCAGTCCTATGCGCTCTTCCCCAATCTCACCGTCACCGACAATATCGGCTACGGCCTGGTCAACCGGCGTCGCTCGTCTGCCGAGATCGCGCGCCGCGTCGAGGAGCTGCTGACGCTCGTCGGCCTGCCGGAGCAGGGCAAGAAATACCCGGTCCAGCTTTCGGGCGGCCAGCAGCAGCGCGTGGCGCTGGCGCGCGCGCTTGCCACCTCGCCGGAGCTGCTGCTGCTCGACGAACCGCTTTCGGCCCTCGACGCCAAGGTCAGGGTGCGCCTGCGCGACGAAATGCGCTCGCTGCAGCAGCGGCTCGGCGTGACCACGATCATGGTGACGCATGACCAGGAGGAGGCGCTCGCGATGGCCGACCGCATCGTCGTGATGCGGGACGGTGAGGTCGAGCAGATCGGCACGCCCGAAGAGATCTACCGGCGCCCCGCCACGCCCTTCGTCGCCGACTTCGTCGGGCACATGACCTTCATGGATGCGATCGTGACCGGGCCGGGCCGGGTCCGTGTCGACGAGCTCGACCTGCTCGTCGCCAATGCCACCCCCTTCGCCGTGGGGACGCCGGTGCGGCTGGCCATGCGACCGGAGGAGGTTCGCACCCGCAGCATCGGCGAGGATACGCCCAACCGCTTCGAGGCGCGGATCGGGGATCTGGCTTTCCTCGGCTCCTACTGCCGGGCGCATCTCGAGCCGACCAGCTCCCGTTCGACCCGGATCGCGGCCGATTTCTCGACCAATGCGATGCGCGATCTCGGCATCACGGCGGGACAGGTCTGCACCGTCGCTTTTCCGCCCGAGGCCCTGCATGTCTTTGCGGGGGGCGCACGATGAGCGACCTCGCACCACGGCTGACGATGATCGATGCGTCCGTGAAGGTATCGCCGGTGCGGATCAGCGAGCGCCATGTCGCCGGGGTCCTGATCGTCGCGCTCTGCGCGGTGCTGGTCCTGATCATCGCCCTGCCGCTCTGGGCGCTGCTCTCCAAGAGTCTCGAGGATACGCACGGGAACTTCGTCGGCCTGGCGAATTTCGTCAGCTATGCGACGACGCCGACGCTGTTCTTCTCGCTGCTCAACAGCCTCGCGGTCGCCAGCGCGACCACGGTCATCGTGGTGCCCCTCGCCTTCCTCTACGCCTATGCGCTGCGCCGCAGCTGCATTCCCGCCAAGGGCGTCTTCTATGCGGCGGCGATGATCCCTGTCTTCGCGCCGTCCCTGCTGTCGGGCCTCGCGCTGATCTATGTCTTCGGCAACCAGGGGCTGCTCAAGTCCTGGATGATGGGCGCCTCGCTCTACGGCCCGGTCGGCATCATCGCGGCGGAGACGCTCTACAGCTTTCCGCACGCCATGCTGATCCTCGTCACGGCGCTCGCCCTTTCGGACGGCCGGCTGCGCGAAGCGGCCGACGCGATGGGCACCTCGCGCTGGCGCATTTTCCGGACGATCACCCTTCCCGGCGCGCGCTACGGCGTGATCAGCGCGGTCTTCGTCGTCTTCACGCTGGTCATCACCGATTTCGGCATTCCCAAGGTGATCGGCGGGCAGTTCAACGTGCTGGCGACCGACGCCTACAAGCAGGTCGTCGGCCAGCAGAATTTCCCGATGGGCGCCGTGGTCGGCATCATCCTGCTGGTGCCGGCGGTGCTGGCCTTCTTCGTCGACCGCGTGGTGCAGCGGCGCCAGGGCGCCATGCTCTCGGCCCGCGCCGTTCCCTATGTGCCGCGCCCTGACCGGCGCCGCGATCTCGCCCTGCTCAGCTTCGTCGGCGTGATCGCCTTCGCGATCGTCAGCCCCTACGCGATCGCCTTCTGGGGCTCCTTCGTCAAGTATTGGCCCTACAACCTGTCCCTGACCTTGAGCAATTACAACTTCGCCGCGGTCGAGCCGGATGGCTGGAAGACCTATGCCAACTCGTTGCTGCTCGCGTCCCTGACGGCGGTGATCGGCACGGCACTGATCTTCACCGGCGCCTATCTGATCGAGAAGGTGAAGCTCTACCCGCGGCTGCGCGCCTTCGCCCAGTTCCTGGCCATGCTGCCGATGGCCGTGCCCGGCCTGGTGCTCGGCCTGGGCTATGTCTTCTTCTTCAATGCGGGCTGGAATCCGCTCGGCTTCCTGTACGGGACGCTGACGATCCTCGTGATCAACACCATCGCCCATTTCTACACGGTCGGGCACATCACGGCGCTGACGAGCCTGAAGCAGCTCGACAGCGAGTTCGAGTCGGTTTCCGCCTCGCTCAAGGTGCCGTTCTGGTCGACGTTCCGCCGGGTGACGGCGCCGATCTGCATGCCGGCTATCCTCGACATCGCGGTCTATGTCTTCGTCAACGCATTGACCACGGTCTCCGCCGTGATCTTCCTCTATGGCGCCGACACCAAGCTCGCCTCGATCGCGATCGTCCATATGGATGAGGCCGGCGCCATGGCGTCGGCGGCGGGCATGGCAAGCATCATCATGTTCACGGCCATTGCCGTGAAACTCGCCCATGCCGGCCTCGACCGCCTGGTCTTCGGCCGCCTGCAGCACTGGCGGCAACGCTAGATCATCGGGCCGGATATCGTATCCGGTCCGATGATCCAGCCTTCTGTGGCGCATCGGCTTTCCCGAAAACAGCAATCCACTTTTCGGGCMGATGATCCAGCCTTTCTGTGTTCGCATCGGCCTTCCCGAAAACTGCAATCCACTTTTCGGGCCGATGGTTTAGCGGCGCGCGGGAGAACGTGATCATGGCAGCGCAGACGCCAACCCAGATCCTGCTCGCGCTCGCCGGCGAGGTCGCCCTGCTGCTCTGGAGCGTGCAGTTGGTGACGGCAGGCGTTTCGGCCGCCTTCGGCAGCCGCTTGCGCGCGTTGCTGGCGACAGGTCTCGACAGTCGCTGGCGGGCCTTCGGCGCGGGTCTCATGGTGACGGCCGGCCTGCAATCCAGCACGGCGACCGCGATGATGATCGCCTCGTTCTCCGGCGCCGGTTTGATCGCGCTGGCGCCGGCCCTGGCGATGATGCTCGGCGCCAATGTCGGGACGACGCTGATCGTCCAGTTCGTCGGCTTCGACACCAGCATGATGGTGCCGCTCCTGCTCCTCGTCGGCTATCTCGGCATGCGCCGCTTCGGCCGGTTGGCCGCCAATGAAATGGCGAAGGCGCTGTTCGGGCTGGGCCTGATGCTGCTGTCGCTTCGCCTGATGCAGGCCACCATGGCGCCGGTCGAGCACTCGCAGGTGCTGCGCGCGGTTCTCGGCGCGCTCTCGGGCGATCCGCTGATCGCCCTGCTCCTGGCCGCGGTGCTCAGCTTTGCCGCCCATTCCTCGCTTGCGGCGATTCTGGTCGTGATGAGCCTTGCCGCGACCGGGGTCGTGGGAACCCAGACCATGCTGGCGATGGTGATGGGCTGCAATCTCGGCACGGCGCTCAATCCCCTGGTTCAGGCCATGAACGGGAATGCCGCGGCCAGGCGCGTGCCGGTGGGCAACCTCGCCAACCGCATCCTGGGCTGCACGGCCGGCCTGCTGCTTCTGCCCGTGCTGACACCGGTCGTGGAGCGGTTCGCGAGCCATCCGGCGCAATCGGCGGCGCTGTTCCACCTTGCCTTCAACATCGTGATGGCTGTGCTCTTCCTTGTCCCGCTGCCGGCTTTCGCGGGCATTCTGACACGCCTGCTGCCCGATCCCGCGCCGGAAGCCGACCCCTCGCGCCCGCGCTATCTCGATGCCGCAGCGCTCACCACGCCGACGCTCGCGCTCGCCAATGCGACCCGCGAGGTGCTGCATATGGCCGATGTCGTCGACGGGATGCTGAAGACGTCGCTGATGGCGTTCGAGGGCGACGATCCGGCCCGGGTGGCCGAGGTCAGCCGTGCCGACGACGTGCTCGACAACCTCTATAACCAGATCCAGCTCTATGTCGGCGCGATCGCGCATGAGACGCTGTCGCAATCCGACGAGCACCGGCTCTCGGAGGTGCTGACATTGGCGATCAATCTCGAGCATATCGGCGACATCATCGAGAAGAACCTGATGCAGATGGCCGGCAAGCGCATCCGCGACCAGCGCCGGTTGCCCGAGGACGCGCTTGCCCGCATCGCCGATACCCATGACCGGTTGCGCGATCACCTGCGCCTGGCGCTCACGGTCTTCATCTCGCAGGACGAAGCCACCGCGCGCCGGATCGTGCGCGAGAAGGAAACCTTCCGCGAACTGGAGCGGGAAGCGATCGAGGCCCATCTCGCCGAGATGCGCACCGGCAGCCGCGAAGCGGTGATCGTCAGCGCGCTCCAGCTTGATATCGCGCGCGATCTGAAGCGCATCGACGCCCATATCGCCGCCACCGTGCACGGACTTCTCGAACAGCGGGGAGCCCTGATGGGAAGCCGCCTGATGCGGGCGGCCGAGTGAGCGCACTTGCGGCTTGCCCACTCTTCGGGTGCGATGAAATCATCCTGCTCCCGCACTCCACCGTGTTCACCAGCAGCATGGTGACCGTTACCGGACCGCCGACGCCCGGAACGGGCGTGATGGGGGGCTCCTGGAGCAATGCCACCAAGACTGCGTCGCGGCTTTGCCTCCGGAATTGCGTGAAGACAAAGGGCTAAGGGATTGCAGGTGAATCCGATTTTCACCGGAAACGCTCTAGATCATCGGACCGGACATCGTATCCAGCCCGATGATCTAACCCTTTGTCTTTGCATCGGCTTTGCCCCGAAAACCGCAATCCACCTTTCGGGCCGACGCTCTAGCGAAAAATGACGGTCCGCCGGCCGGCCAGCATCACCCGCCGCTCGATATGCAGGCGCAGCGCACGCGCCAGGACGACCGCCTCGATGTCGCGCCCGACGCTGACGAGATCGTCGGGAGCCAGCGAATGATCGGCGCGCGCGACGTCCTGGTCGATGATCGGGCCTTCGTCGAGATCCGGGGTGACGTAATGGGCCGTCGCGCCGATCAGCTTCACGCCGCGATCATAGGCCTGATGGTAGGGCTTGGCGCCCTTGAAGCTCGGCAGGAAGGAATGGTGGATGTTGATCGCCCGTCCGTCGAGCGCGCGGCAGAGATCGTTGGAGAGCACCTGCATATAGCGGGCGAGCACGACCAGCGACGCATCGGTCTGCGCCACCAACTCCAGCAGCCTTGCCTCCTGCTCTGCCTTGGTCTCCGCCGTGACCGGCAGATAGTGGAACGGGATGCCGTAATTCTGCGCCAGCGGCTCGAAATCCCGGTGGTTCGAGACGATCGCGGGAATCGTGATGTTGAGGTTCCCCGTCGCCTGGCGGAAGAGCAGGTCGTTCAGGCAATGGCCGAAGCGTGACACCATCAGCAGGACGCGGGCCGGACGGGCCGTATCGACCGCGTCCCAGCTCATCTGGAAGGTGCCGGCCACGCCGTCGAACTCACGCCGGAACGCCGTGTCGTCGAAGCGGTCGCCGGCGGCGAAGGCGACGCGCATGAAGAAGCGAGCGTCGCGCGGATCGCTGAACTGCGCGCTTTCCAGGATGTTGCAGCCGTGCCGATAGAGCACGCCGCTGACGGCATGCACGATTCCCGGCCGATCCTCGCAGGCGAGGTTGAGGACACGGGCTGGCTTGCGCAGGACGATATCCCTGGGAATGGCGGGGGCGAGCGGCGTGAGATCGGTCATCCCTTCAGGCTCCGCGCGCCTGCCCGCGGTCGAGCGGTGCGGCGAGGCTCGCCGTCACGGGGATCGCCGTGCCCGCGAGATCGATCGTCCAGTTGCGCGCGTCGAGCCAGGCCTGGTCGATCGGCTCGTGACTTTGGGCCCAGCCGAGTGCGACGATTCCGCCGAGGGTTGCGCCGAAGGCCGCGGAGGTGATCTCGCCGACCGGCCTGCCATCGGCCAGGATCGCCTCGCCGCCCCAGGCCATCTGACCGTTCGGACGGGGGCCGACAAGCGCGACCAGCCGCTTGGTGCGCGGCGCCGCGCGGGCAATGGTGAGGGCGTCGCGGCCGATGAAATCGCCCTTGTTCAGCTTCACCGCGAAGCCGAGGCCGGCCTCGTAGGGATTGATGTCGGGCGTCAGCTCGCGTCCCCAGGCGCGGAAGCCCTTCTCGATGCGCAGCGAGTCGACCGCATAGTATCCGACATCGACAAGCCCGAGATCGGCGCCGGCCTCGTGCAGCAGATCGTAGATCGCGGCTGCGAATTCCGCGGGCACGTAGAGTTCGAAGCCCTCCCCCAGATAGGAGCGGCGGCAAGCCCAGGTCGTGGCATAGCCGATGGTGATCTGCCGGATCGCGTTGGCGGGGAAATCGACGGGATCGAAGGAGACGGGCGAGACGCGAGCGAGGATCTCGACGACCTTCGGGCCGGCCAGCGAGAGCACGGCATAGGCCGATGTCACGTCCGTCAGCGTCGCTCCCTCCGGGAGCTGGCGCCTGATCCAGTGCGCGTCGCGCGTCGCCTGGGCGGTGCCGGTCAGGAGCAGGTAGGTGTCGGGCGCGATGCGGGCGGCCGTGAGGTCGCTCTCGAAGGTGCCGCGCGCATTGAGCAAGGCCGTGTAGACCGAGCTGCCCACGGGAACCGCGACATCGTTGGCGGAGAGGCGCTGCAAGGCCGCTTCGGCCTGCGGACCCTGCAGCAGGAATTTGGCGAAGCTGCTCATGTCCACAAGCCCCGCCGTCTCGCGGCAGGCTCGATGCTCCGCGGCGACCGTTTCGAACCAGTTCTGCTGCCCGAAGGAATAGCTGATCCTGCGCTCATCCTCGGTGCGGGCGAAATAATTCGCGCGTTCCCACCCCATCTTGGAGCCGAAGACAGCCTGTTTGGCGGCCAGGCGCTCATAGAGCGGCGAGCGGCGGAAGGGCCTTGCGGTATCGAGTTCGCGGTTCGGCCAGGGCATGGCGTAGTGAAGGCCAAGCGTCTCCTTGATGCGATCCTTCAGCCAGGCCGGATTGTTGTTGAAGCTCGCGAACCGGCGAATGTCGACGGGCCAGAGATCGCTCGTGGCCTCGCCCGCGACGATCCATTCGGCCAGCGCGCTGCCGGCGCCGCCGGCAGAGGCGATCCCCATCGAGTTGAAGCCGGCGCCGATATAGACACCCGCCACTTCCGGAGCCTCGCCCAGAAGGAAATTGTTGTCCGGCGTGAAGCTCTCGGGACCGTTGAGGAAGGTCTTGATCTCGGCCGTCTCCAGGGCCGGCACGCGCTGCAGCGCGTTTTCCATCAGGATGGCGAACTGGTCCCAGTCATCGGGCAGGAGCTGGAACTCGAACGGATAGGGGATGCCGTCCATGCCCCAGGGTTTCGCGTCGGGCTCGAAGCCGCCCATCACCAGGCCGCCGACCTCCTCCTTGTAGTAGGTGTAGCCATCGGGATCGCGCATCACCGGCAGGTCCGGCGTCACGCCCTCGATTTTGCCGGTGACGATGTACATGTGCTCGGCCGAATGCAGTGGCACGGACACGCCGCACATCTGCCCGACCGCGCGTGACCATTGTCCCGCGCAGATGACCAGGACCTCGCATTCGACCCGGCCCTGATCGGTCTGCACCGCCCTCACCCGGCCCTTCTCCGTCTCGATGCCGGTCACGCGGATCCCCTCGCGCACGATTGCGCCGCGGCTACGGGCGCCGCGCGCCAGCGCCTGGGTGATGTCGGACGGGTTCGCCTTGCCGTCGCCGGGGAGCCAGACGCCGCCGACGAGATCGTCGGTGCGCATCACCRGCCATTTCTCGCCGGCCTCCTTCGGGCTCAGCTCCTCGATCTCCACGCCTTGAGCGCGCGCCGCCGAAATGGTCCGGCGCAGCTGTGTCATGCGTTCGGGCGTGCGAGCGACCGAAACCGAGCCGCAGCGTTTCCAGCCGGTGGCGAGCTCGGTCTCCTGCTCGAGCGAAGCGTAGAGCTCGGTGGAATAGCGGATCAGGCGCGTCATGCTCGACTGGCTGCGCAGCTGCCCGACCAGGCCGGCCGCGTGCCAGGTGGTGCCCGAGGACAGGCGCCCCTGCTCGAGCAGGAGCACATCGCGCCAGCCGAGCTTGGTCAGATGATAGGCGACGGAGCAGCCGACGATACCGCCGCCGATGATGATGACACGAGAGTGGGTGGGAATGGACATGAGCGCCTCCGCGATGGAGGCAGCCTAGCAGGCAAAATCCACAAAACAACAAAAAACCACAAAACGGGCAAAATCAGGAAACGAGCAGGCGCACTCCGTTCCTGGTCAGGTTCGCCGCGATCGGGTCCGGCGGAAGCCGGTCGACCAGCAGTCCCGCGCAAGCCTCGTCGCCGCCGATCCGGCTGGGAAGGACGAGGCCGAACTTGCTGCTGTCGGCCATCAGGAAGCCTTGCTCCGCCGCGTTCAGGAGAGCGCTTCGGATGGCCGCTCCGGCGCGCGTGTAGTCGGTCAGCCGCCCTTCCATGTCGACACCGCCAACGCTGACGAAGGAGACATCCGCCGAAAGGCGCCCGATCGCCCGCAGGGCCTCCGTGCCCGAGGTCGCATCCTCGTTGGGGTCGAATTCGCCACCGATCAGGAAGACGCGGGCGCCCGGCAGCCGGCTGGCCAGCCGCGCATTCTCGAGCGAGGTGGTATGCACGACCAGCCGCTTCCGGTCCGACCGCGCCAGCGCGCGCACCACGGCCTCGGTCGTGGTGCCGGAATCGAGCAGAATGGTCATGCCGTCGCCCAGCATGGAGGCGGCGAGCATGGCGATCAGGTCCTTGCCTGCGCGGTTCACGGTCCGGCGGCTGGCGAAGGAGGCTTCCGAACGCTCGGCCCGGATCGCTCCGCCATGAACGACAGCGAGCAGCCCCTCGGCCGACAAGGCCTTGAGGTCGCGCCGGATCGTCTCGCGGGAGACGTCGAGCGACAGGGCCAGTTCCTCGACGCTGATCGATTCCTGTCGTTCGAGACTGTCGAGGATGATGCGATGCCGTCGCGCAGCGATGTCGCGGGTCATGGAAACGGAGCCAAAAATCCTGGTCGGCGGAAGAAGCCGTCCCAATCTGCCACATGTCGTCGATTCGCGCTTGGCAATCGAACGGGGATGGCCGGGTTCCACTGTGGCCCGGCCGGACACGCTGAATCACGATCCGGCTGATGTGGAGAGTGGCCGCCAAGGCAGAAGACACCGCGCGGATGCCATAGCTTTGCAGAATGGCTTAGGCAGAAAAACGACTTTGACGAATAATCGACTCCCCTCCAAAGTTCGCTGACACGGTGCAAGCTCAGGTATGGATCGATTTTGGAACCGCTGATCACGAACGGGCATGCGCCAAGGGCGTGTTCTTCCCGATGGGCCGGGCCGCTAAGCCTCATGCATTTTCCGGGCACCATCGGAGCGATTCAAGACGTGGCCTTGCTCTCGCGACCGGGGCGCGGACCGCTGTTTTCCACCAGGTCGCAGCCTTCGACCGAGATCGATCCATCGCCATGACGGGCTTCGTCCTCAGGCGCCTGCTGTTCGCCATCCCGACGTTGCTGGTCATGTTGACGGCGATCTTCGTCCTCGTCCGGATGGTTCCCGGCGATGCCGCGCAGGTCGTTCTCGGCGACCAGGCCAGTGCGGCCTCGCTCGCCGCGCTCCGGGCGAAGCTCGGTCTCGACCAGCCGGTCTACGTCCAATACGTCTCGTTCCTGCTTAACGTCGCCCGCGGCGATCTCGGCCAGTCGTTGAGCAGCGGTCGCAGCGTCATCGAGGAAGTCAGGCAGGTGCTGCCGTCGACGATCGAGCTGACGGCAGCCGCGATCGTGATCGGCCTCCTCTTCGGCCTGCCTCTGGGCGTGGCGGCGGCACTGAGCCGCAACGGCTGGCTCGACTACGTCTCACGCGTCGTCTCGCTGATCGGCCTGTCCTTTCCCGCCTTCGTCTCCGGCATCCTGATGCTGATCGTATTCGCGATCCAGCTCGGCTGGTTCCCCGTGCTCGGCGGTTCCGGCGGCCGTCAGAGCTTCGCCGAGCACCTGCGGGGCCTGGCGCTGCCGGCGCTCAATCTCGGGTTGATCATGACCGCCTATGTCATGCGGGTGACGCGCGCTGCGATGCTGGGTGTCCTCACCGAGGATTACATCCGCACCGCCCGCGCCAAAGGAGTCGGCCCGGTCCGGCTCGTCGCCCGGCACGCGCTGCGCAACAGCCTGATCCCGATCATCACCGTGGTCGGTCTCTATTTCGGCACCCTGATCGGCAATTCGGTCCTGACCGAGATCATCTTCAACCGCCCCGGGCTGGGGAAGCTGATCCTCGGCGCTCTCAACTCGCGCGACTACACGCTGCTTCAGGGGCTGATGATCATCTTCGCCATCTGCGTCATCGCCGTGAACACGCTGACGGACCTGGCCTATGGCCTCGTCGATCCCAGGGTGAAATACTCATGAGCGCCGCTGCGGCTCCTTCCCTGGAAAGCAGGCCCGGCCGCCTGTGGCTGGCGCTCTCGCAGAACAGGCTGGCCTGGATCGGGCTCGCCCTGCTGGCGCTGATCGTCCTGGTCGCGCTGCTCGCCCCCTGGCTCGCGCCTTACGACCCGCTCGAACAGAACATCGCCGCCCGCCTCGAACCGCCCTCCGCCGAATACTGGCTCGGCACCGACAGCTTTGGCCGCGATGTCCTGTCCCGCCTGATCTACGGGGCAAGGGTCTCGCTCTTCGTCGGCTTCGCCGCGATCCTGGTCGCCATGCTGGTCGGGACGACGATCGGCGTGATTTCCGGCTATATCGGCGGCCTGTTCGATCAGATCGTGATGGGCGTGCTCGATGTCATGCTCGCCTTCCCGACCCTGCTGCTTGGCCTGATGATCGCCGCCATGCTGGGCGCCAGCCTGGAAAACCTGATCATCGCGATCGCGGTCACCGAGATCGCGCCCTTTGCCCGGGTCGCGCGGGCTCCGACCATCTCGCTGCGCGAGCGCGATTTCGTCGAGGCCTGCCGCTCCTATGGCTGCGGACCGGTCCGGATCATGACGCGCCATATCCTGCCGAACATGATGTCGGACGTGGTCGTGATGAGCTCGCTCTGGCTGGCGTCGGCGATCCGCACGGAGGCGTCCCTCAGCTTCATCGGGCTCGGCGTTCCCCCGCCCACCGCGACCTGGGGCGGCATGATCCGCGAGGGCTTCGAGAACATCCTCGACGCTTGGTGGCTCGCGGTGTTTCCGAGCCTGGCCATCCTGGTGACCGTGCTGGCGCTCAATCTGCTCGGCGACGCCCTGCGCGATGCCTCCGACCCACGGACCCAGTCCCGATGACCGAAGCCGCCACGCAGAAGAACCGCGCCCGGCGACCGGCGGCACCCATTGCAAGACCTAGGAGGACGACAGGAATGAAAGCCCGGATCATGGCCGTGACGCTGGCGACGGCCGCAGCCTTCTCGGTCGCGCCCTTGCAGGCCCCCTCTCAGGCCGCCGTGCTGCGCATCAGCCCCAACGGCACGGACATCGCGACGCTGGACCCGCACCGCGCCGTGTCGACGACGGATCAGTCCGTCGTCGCATGGATCTTCAACGGCCTGGTCCGCTTCAAGCCCGGCAGTGCGGACTCCGCCGATCTCGAACCCGACCTTGCCGAGCGCTGGGAGGCCTCGGACGACAAGACGGCCTGGACGTTCCACTTGCGCCGCAACGTCAAGTTCCATGGCGACTGGGGCGAGCTGACGGCCGACGACGTGGCCTTCTCGCTGAAACGCGCCGCCAGCCGCGACACCTCCACCTTCGCGGCAAGCCTCGCCAATATGGTCGGCGTCGAGGCCCTCGATAGCCATACAGTGAAGGTCACGCTGCGCGAGCCGGACGCGTCTTTCCTCAATCTGGTCAGCAATTATCGCGGCGGATACATCGTCAGCCGCAAGGCGGTCGAGGCGCTGGGCAACCGCTTCGCCACCAGCCCCGTCGGCACCGGGCCGTTCAGCTTCGTCGAGCACATCACGCAGCAGCGCGTGAAGCTCGCCGCCAACACGGCCTATTTCCGCGGCCAGCCGAAGATCGACGGCATCGACTACCGCTTCATCCCGTCCGACAGCAGCCGCGAACTGGCCTATTCCTCGGGCGAGCTCGACATCTTCTACGCCAAGCGCGAGCAGAAATGGGTCGATCAGGCCCGCCGTCGCGGTAATGTCGTCGTCGACATCTTCCGGCCTGGCGAATACCGCACCCTCCACATCAACCGCACGGTCGCGCCGCTGGACGACCTTCGCGTGCGGCAGGCACTCGCCCATGCCATCGACACGGCCCAGATCGAGCGCTTCGTCGGCGTCGATGTCGGCCCGCGCGGCTGCTCGGTCGTGCCGGACGGCTATCTCGGCTCGGATTGCTCCTATGGTGCCTACACGTTCGATCCGGCCAAGGCGGCCGCCCTGCTGAAGGAAGCGGGACATCCCAACGGCGTCACGATCCGGGCGACCACCTCCAACATCTCGGCCCATCTGCCGGCCATGGAGATCATCCAGGCCCAGTTGGCCAAGGTCGGCATCAAACTTGAGCTCAACGTGGTCGACCATCCGACCTATCACGACCAGATCCGCAAGAATGCGAGCGCCCTGGTCTTTTACGGCGCGGCCCGCTTCCCGGTGGCCGATACCTATCTGTCGGAATTCTACGCCTCGAAATCGGCGGTGGGCAAACCGACTGCGGTGGCCAATTTCTCCCATTGCGCGGTCGCCGATGCCGAGATCGACGCCGCGAGGCACGAGCCCGATCAGGCGAAGCAGATCGCCCTCTGGCATGAGGCGCAGCGCAAGATCCACGAGGATGTCTGCTCGGTGCCGATCAACGACATCCTCCAGGTCTGGGGGCGCAGCAGCAAGGTCGACTATGGCTATCCGCTCAAGGGCGCCTTGAACCTGTCGCTGCCGATCACCGAGGTCACGACCCTGGCAGAACGTTGAAGACCTCGCCCATCATGGCCGCGATCGCCTCCTGCGCAACGCGAAGGAAGGTCTCCACGAAGATCTTGTTTCGCGCCTCGCGTGGGTAACAGAGCCAAAGGTCGGTCTCGATCTTGAAGGAAAGGCGCCGGATCTCCACGCGGTCACGGACCGCGTGGGC
Organism: Allobosea sp. 05T439; assembly: GCF_056396005.1. Taxonomy (NCBI): domain Bacteria; kingdom Pseudomonadati; phylum Pseudomonadota; class Alphaproteobacteria; order Hyphomicrobiales; family Alloboseaceae; genus Allobosea; species Allobosea sp. 05T439. Next base: position 14,703 of record NZ_JBFTKP010000016.1, read on the forward strand.
GAACACCGGATCGAGGATCGAGATCCCCAGCCCCGAGGCGACGAGCTCGCAGATCGTGCCGGTCAGGTTCGCATCGGCAACGATACGGGGCTGGACGCGGTGCTCGGCCAGCCTGGCTTCGATCTGCACCCTCGTCTTGTTCTCCGACGCCAGGGCGATGAACGGAGTCCCCGCGATATCCTGAGGAGTGACGACATGCTTGCTGGCGAGGCTATGGCCGCGCGGCATGATGCAGACGAGCGGATGCGTCGTCAGCGGAACCGCATTCAGATACGGGTTCTCCATCGGCGCGCTGACGATGCCGACATCGATCTGCCGTCTGACGAGCCAGTCGATCACGACCTGCGAGCTGCGGCCCAGGATCGACACATAGGCGTCCGGATGCTTCGCGAGGAACCGGCTGGTGGCCTGCTGCGTCAGGTGGCCCGTCAAGGCCGGAAGCACGCCGACGGACAATTGGCCGATGTCTTCGCGCTGGATGGAATCGATGGCGCGCTCGATCTGCCGCAAGCCTGCGAAGGTCCTGTCGACCTCCTCGTAGAGGCGGATGCCCCTCTCCGAAGGGACCAGGCGCCCGCGCAGGCGCTCGAACAACTGCAGGCCCGCATCCTCTTCGAGATGGGAGATGAGCTTGCTGACGGAGGGCTGCGAGATGCCGAGGACATTGGCGGCCGCCGTCACCGATCCCGTCTCCACGACGGCCTTGAAGGCCTCGATTTGCCTGAGCTGCAGGGGCCGCTTCATCGCCTCGCCTCGTTGCCTTCCAGCGCTCCGTCMGGAGCGGGCCGGCGCGAATCCCTGCCGCCAGAAGAATGGGTTTCGGCTCTGAAGGTCAACGCCGAGGCTGGTTTCCACGCGGCTTGGGATCGCGCTGCCGATCTTCCATGCCCATCCGCGCCCGGCACAGGCATGGGCCGGGCCGTCTCGTTTCATTCGATCACATTGGAATAATCAGATGCGTGTCGCCATCATCGGCTCGGGCGGAATCGGGCGCGGCTATGCCGCCTACCTGTCGACCCATGGCCACCACCCCGTGCTCTTGTCGCCGAGCGGGGCGGCCCAGGCCGAATTCGCAGGGGCGGCGCTGCTGTCCGTGACGGGTAAGATCGAAGGGGAGTTTCCGCTCGCCGTGGCACGGAGCTGCGCCGAGGCCGTGGCCGGCGCGGATGCGGTGATCATCGCCGTGCAGGCCAACGGTTTCCGCAAGGTGTGCGATGCACTCGCGGCGCATCTGCGAGAAGGTCAGGCCGTCATCTTCAGCGCCCATTGCTCGTTTGCGGCGCTCTATCTGCATCGCCTGCTGGAGCAGCGCGGATTGGAGCTTCCGATCGCCGCCTGGGCGACCACGGCCCTGACCGCTCGGAAGAGCGGCCCCCGCAGCGTGCATGTCTCCGGCATCCGCAAGCGGCTGGACGTCGCCACCCTGCCCGTTCGGCATAGCGCAGCCGGACTGGCACTCTGCGAAGCACTGTTCGGGCATCGCTTCCAGCCGCGCGAGGACCTGCTGGCGATCATGCTCAGCAACCTCAATCCGCCCGCGCATATGGCCAACATGCTCGGCAATTTGACGCGGGCGGAACGCGGCGAGGACTGGCCGAATTACGGCTCGATCACCTCCGGGGTCGGGCGCATCATCGAGGCTCTCGACACTGAAAGGCTGGCCCTGGCCAACGCCTTCGGCCTCAGCGTGCGCAGCGTGCAGGAGCATTATGCGCTGTCCTTTGGCGTCGAGCCCGGCCCGGTCGGAGACATGGCTGCAGCGGTCTATCGCCTGCGGCCGGAGCTGGCCGGGCCCAAGACGCTCGATACGCGCTTCATCACCGAGGATGTGCCGTTCGGCCTGGTTCCCCTCGAATTCCTCGGTGCGATCTGCGGACTGCMCCTGCCGGTCCATCAAGCCGGGATTGCCCTGTTCGACGCAATCGCCGCTCGTGATTTCCGGGCCGAGAACGACCTCCTGCCGGCGCTCGGTCTCGCGGCGCTGAGCCCTGCAGAGCTGCACCATGAGCTTCGGAATGGCTAATTGTCCCGCCGGCATTCAAGACGTCCGCACCCGGTAAATTTCGGCAGCAGACAATACTGATGTCTGCCGCCGCCCCTGACTTGATTGGCCATTCTGCGAGTCGTCGCTTTTGAAATCGCCTTCAGTGCGATGCCCGTCTCGGCGAGCAACTTGAGCTTCTCAAGCTCCTCACGTGTCCAGGGTTCCGATTTTGGAAACCATCATTACCCCTCGGAATGACCCACCGAATTTGGCACGGCCTGATCAAAAGCTTCGAGCGCCACCGGTAGAGCTTGGATCACGATATTACCGACGGCGGGCATCCCTGCGAGAATCGCGCTGATCACCTCTTCTCTGCTCGCGCCGAACGCTTTCGCTTCGGCGACGTGGAAAGCAAGTCCGCTCTCCAAACGAACGGCTGCGAGAATGCCGATATAGACCAAGGCGGCCGTCTTCCGATCGAGCTGCGATGCCGCGCCGAGTTTTTGCACAGCCTCGAGCCACACGCTCTGATGCACCGGCGCTTCCTGGAGGAAGGTCTTGAAAGCGTTGCTGATCAGCATTGTATCGGTCACTCGCACTTGTCGTTCCGGGCCACTCCCGAAATACGCCATCTATAACTGCTGGTGCGGGATTCGCCCAAGAATTGCCGCAACCATCAGCGGCAATTGGCAATCCCCGCGCGGATGTTGGCCGATATCGGCGGGGGCATGACGCGCGACGTCCTTCTCGCTGAGATTCCACAGGTATTGCGATCGAATCTATATGCCGTTGCGGCACTCGCCGGCGCGTCCATCGTCGTCATCGGTGATCAAATTGGTTTTTCCCATGGCGCCTCGGCCCTGGCCGGAGCGGCTTTATGTCTCGGGCTTCGCTCCATGGCGATGAGACATGGTTGGCGGTTGCCGATTGCCACCTCTCCGCGCGAGGGCGCGCGACAATAGATGCCTCTGGAGATGAGAGAGGGTCGTGAACTTGCTGATGCCGAGAACTCAGCGTTTTAAAAAATAATATCGCCTTATAGAAGAATATTTTTGGATGACCTTTGCAATAGAAAGCGCCGCAGATCGACATCACGAGAGCATCGTCTCGTCAAATATCATTTGACGGGACGGTTATGACTTACTCACGTCCGATATCGGCTCCCTTGACTTCCCCACGGCGACATTCCACGTAGGTGATATGCGGATCGACGTCCTCACTCTTCACTTCGAGCGGGAGTGCCCCATCACAGGGGACTGACCCCGACCCGGCTGCGTCGCGGCCCGGTCCGGGCAGAGGCTGGCATTCCCGCGTACCGCGGGTTGCGCAGGTCACACAGAGCGGCAACCCATTCAGACATTCCTCTCATGACTGCCTGCAACTCGCTGGTGGCAAACATGATTTGCGCATTGAAACGACCAGTCACCGTGCTTCCGGCCAGCGATTATGTGCGGCTGCAAGAGCTGGCGCATTTGCTCGGCGAGCAAATTCATCCGCTCGCGTCCGCGCTTTTGCGCAAGCTGGACCGCGCCGCGTGGCGTGAGGCGGACGATATGCCGGAGCAAACGGTCCTGCTGGATGGTTTCGTCACCTATCGTGTCGGGGGCACGGGGCAGCCCGAACGCCGACGCTTGATCGATCCCGCAGACGGAATGTGGCCGCCCGCTGAGTTATCGGTGATCACGCCTCTGGGCATCACAGTGCTTGGGCTTTCGGTGGGCGATCGGGCCCCGATGATCGGGGCCGACGTTCGCGCGCCGCCATGGGTCGACGTCTTGGCGGTCGACCCTGTGACGACGTCGGGGATCGTCCGAGGGCTGGCCCCCTCGAATGCGCGCACGATCCACTCGTCGTTGGCGGATCAGCCTCGATGGCCTAAGAACGGACGACGCCTCCCAGGCAAAGGAGAATGATGGAACTTTCCCCGCTACTGCTGATCCTCATTCTGCCTTTCGTAGCCAGCCTGGCGGTGGTCCTGTCCCCGGGGGCCTCCCGCGAACCGGTGACCTGGATCACCGGTCTCACCTTGCTGGCCTGCCTCATCATGACCTTGTCGCTCTACCCATCCGTGAGCGGCGGAGATGCCCTCCGGCATCAGATCGACTGGATCCCGTCTCTCGGACTGAACTTCACGCTGAGGATGGATGGCTTCGCCTGGATCTTCGCGGCTCTCGTCAGCGGTATCGGCCTCCTGGTCGTCATGTACGCCCGGTATTACATGTCMGCCGACGATCCGGTCCGGCGCTTCTATCTGTTCTTTCTGGCATTCACGGGCTCGATGCTGGGCGTGGTCCTTTCGGGCAACCTGGTGCTTCTGGTCGTGTTCTGGGAACTGACCAGCATCTTTTCCTTCCTGCTGATCGGCTACTGGCAGCAGAGCCAGGCAGCGCGCGACGGCGCCCGCATGGCCATGACGGTCACGGGCATGGGGGGCCTCGCTCTGCTAGGTGGCGTGCTGATCGTCGGTCATATCGTCGGCAGCTACGACCTCGACGACGTACTCCGATCGGGCGACCTCATCCGTTCGCACACTCTATATGTCCCGGCGCTCCTGCTGATCCTCCTCGGCACGCTGACGAAAAGCGCGCAGTTTCCCTTTCATTTCTGGCTGCCCAACGCCATGGCGGCGCCGACGCCCGTATCGGCGTTCCTGCATTCGGCCACCATGGTCAAGGCCGGGGTCTTCCTCATGGCGCGGCTGTGGCCGGTGCTCTCCGGTACGCCGGAATGGTTCATGATCCTGGGCATCGCGGGAATGACGTCGTTCGTGCTCGGCGCTTACCTCGCCATGTTCCAGAACGACCTGAAGGGACTTCTCGCCTACTCCACGATCAGCCATCTGGGCCTGATCACGCTGCTGCTCAGCCTCGGCAGCCCGCTCGCCGCCGGCGCGGCCATCTTCCACATGCTCAACCACGCGACGTTCAAGGCATCGCTGTTCATGGCGGCCGGCATCATCGACCACGAGACCGGCACGCGCGATATGAGGCGGATCTCCGGACTGTTCCGGTACATGCCGATCACCGGCACGCTGGCCATGGTGGCCTGCGCCGCCATGGCTGGCGTACCGCTGCTGAACGGCTTCCTGTCGAAGGAGATGTTCTTCGCCGAAGCCGTGGAGACCCACGCCGATTCCTGGCTGGACACCGCCGCCCCCTACGCCGCCGTGCTCGGCAGCGCCCTGGCTGTGACCTATTCCCTACGGCTGATCCATTCGATCTTCCTGGGAGCGCCGCCCGAGAGCTTCCCCCGCGAACCCCACGAGCCGCCGTTCTGGATGCGGTTCCCGGTCATGTTCCTGGTCGTCGCCTGCCTCGTCGTCGGGATCTTCCCGGCCTACACCATCGGCCCGTTCCTGCATGTCGCGGTGTCGTCCGTGCTCGGCGGCGCCGCGCCGGAATACAGCCTGGCTCTGTGGCACGGCTTCAATCTTCCCCTGGCGATGAGCATCGTCGCGCTGGTTGCTGGCGTGCTTTTGTATCGCGTCGCCGGCGCTTACCTCGAACGTTGCGAGCGTCCCCCGCTTTTTGGTCGGATTCAGGGACAGCGCATCTTCGAGCGGGTCATGGTCGCGATTTCGTGGCGATGGGCGCATCTGTTCGAGGGCGCATTCGGCACCAATCGTCTTCAGCCCCAGATGCGCCTGCTGGTGGCGGTGGCTGTCGCCGCAGGGACCGTCCCGCTGCTCGCTTCGGGCCTCTCCTTCGGTCCTTCCGGCAATGGGACGACGGATTTCGCCTTCACCGGCCTTTGGTCCGTCGGCATGATCTGCGCCGTCGCAGCCGCCTATCAGGCCAAGTTCCATCGGCTGGCGGCCCTTGCCCTGCTCGGCGGGACAGGGCTCGTGACCTGCCTGACCTTCGTCTGGCTTTCTGCGCCGGACCTTGCGGCCACCCAGCTCGTCGTCGAGATCGTGACCACGGTGCTCATCCTGCTCGGTCTGCGGTGGCTGCCCAAGCGCTCGCAGGACGTGCCCGAACCGAGGGGCTGGCAACCGCGCCTGCGCCGCTTCCGGGACCTTGCCATCGCCGTCGTCGCAGGCCTGGGCATGACGGCGATCTCCTACGCGGTGATGACGCGGACGCCGCCGGACTCGATCGCGAAATTCTTCGTCGAGAAGGCCTATAGCGAAGGCGGCGGCCTGAATGTCGTCAACGTCATTCTCGTCGATTTCCGCGGCTTCGACACGCTTGGCGAGATCACGGTCCTCGCCGTCGTGGCACTGACCGTCTTCGCGCTGCTCCGGCGTTTCCGCCCCGCACCGGACAGCATCGAGAGGCCCGAGCAGCAGCGCATCCAGCGCTCCAATGACGAGGCTGAGCCGGACACGGAGGTCGGAGCGACCAAGGCGGAATATCTCTACGTGCCGTCCGTCATCATGCAGTGGATGTTCCCGGTCGTGATCGTACTGGCCGCCTATCTCTTCCTGCGCGGTCATGACGCTCCGGGAGGAGGCTTCGCCGCAGGCGTCGCGATGGCGGCGGGCTTCATCCTGCAATACATGGCGGCGGGGACGATCTGGGTCGAGGACAGGCTGCGCATCCTTCCCGTTGCCTGGATCGGCGGCGGTCTCCTGCTTGCGGCGTCCACCGGAGCGGCCTCGATGCTCCTGGGCGATTCCTTCCTCACCTCGTATTTCCGGTATCTGGAGCTGCCGATCGTCGGGAAGGTCCCTCTGGCGAGCGCGACCCTGTTCGATCTCGGCGTGTTCGGCGTCGTGGTCGGGGCGACGGTCCTGATGCTGATCGCTATCGCCCATCAATCCATCCGCCGCCTGCGCGCGGCCCGTCTCGAAGAGGAGCGCCAGCGATGGAACTGACGCTTGCGATCGCCATAGGCGTGCTCACCGGATCGGGAGTCTGGCTGGTCCTGCGTCCGCGCACGTATCAGCTCGTCATCGGCCTTTCGCTCCTCTCTTATGCGGTGAACCTTTTCATCTTCAGCATGGGCCGTTTGCGGGTCGCTGCAGCCCCCGTGCTGGGACCCGGCGGTGCAGGCAATCCGGCGGACCTGGCCGACCCGGTTCCGCAGGCGCTCGTGCTCACCGCGATCGTGATCAGCTTTGCGACGACCGCCCTCCTCCTCGTGGTGCTGCTCGTCGCCCGTGGGCTGACCCGCAACGATCACGTCGACGGGCGAGAGCCGAACTGATGGACTGGACGAGACACCTTCTCATCGTCCCGATCCTGCTCCCGTTGATCACGGGGGCGGCTCTCCTGCTGATCGACGAGCTGCGCCACACACTGAAGGCGTGTCTCAGCATTGCGTCGGGCGTGCTGCTCCTGGTGACCGCGATCGTTCTGATGCGACTGGCGGACGGGGTTGCCGACGGAGGCGGCGCCCTCTCCTCATCCTATGCCCTCGCCAACTGGCCGGCGCCGTTCGCCATCGTGCTCGTGCTCGATCGGCTGTCGGCGCTGATGCTCGCCCTCGTATCCACGTTGGCGGTCGCCGCGCTTGTCTTCTCGACGGCGCGCTGGCACCGGGCCGGCCCGCATTTCCACACGCTCTTCCAGTTCATGCTCATGGGGCTCGCAGGCGCGTTCCTCACGGGCGACCTCTTCAATCTTTTCGTCTTCTTCGAGGTCACGCTGGCGGCGTCCTACGGCCTGCTGCTGCACGGATCGGGCGCGTTCCGGGTACGAGCCGGCCTCCATTATATCGCGATCAACCTGGCCGCTTCGCTTCTCTTCCTCATCGGCGTCAGCCTGATCTATGGGACCGCCGGAACGCTGAACATGGCAGACCTCGCCGTCCGCCTCCCGGGACTGTCCGCAGAGGACCGGGCGCTCCTTCACACAGGCGCCGCGATCCTTGGCATCGCGTTCCTGGTCAAGGCCGGCATGTGGCCGCTCTGCTTCTGGCTGCCTTCCGCCTATATGGCGGCGGCCGCCCCCGTTGCCGCGATCTTCGTCGTGCTCACCAAGGTCGGCACCTATGTGCTTCTGCGCCTCTCCCTGCTGCTTTTTGCCCCCGAGGCCGGGGGCACGGCGGGCTTCGGCGGGACGGTGCTGCTCTGGGGCGGGATGGCGACGATCCTCTTCGCGACATCCGGGGTGCTTTCGTCCCAGGCGCTGGGCCGGCTCGCGGGCTTCAGCGTTCTGATCTCCTCGGGGACTCTGCTCGCGGCCGTCGGCATCGGCAACACTGCGGTCGTGTCGGGCGCCTTGTTCTACCTCGTCAGTTCGAGCCTCAGCGTCGCTGCCTTTTTCCTGCTGATCGAGCTGGTCGAGCGGACACGTGAACCAGCGGCAGACGTGCTGTCGGTCACCATGGAGGCGTATGGCGACGAGACGGACGAGAGCGAGGAGCACGAGGATCAGGAGGTCGGCGTGACCGTACCGGGGGCGCTCGCCATCCTCAGCGTCTCGTTTGGATGCGTCGCGCTCCTGCTCGCGGGCTTGCCGCCGCTATCGGGGTTCATCGCCAAGTTCGCGATGCTGACGGGCATGTTGAATCCGGACGGACTCGGCTCTCTCGCCGAGATCCCGGGGCGCATTTGGCTGCTGGTTGCGCTGGTCATCCTGTCGGGCCTTGCGACCCTTGTGGCCATGATGCGCAGCGGTGTCCGGATCTTCTGGGCGCCGCTTGAGGAACTCGTTCCGCGCGTGGTCATGGTCGAGGTCGCGCCGATCGTCGCATTGCTGGCGCTCTGCACGGTCCTGGCCGTGTGGGGCGGTCCGATGCTCAGTTACACGGAGGCTGCGGCCCGTTCGCTTCACGCCCCGTCGACCTATATCCAGAGCGTGCTGGGAACGGGTCATCCGCCGGGCGGTGCGCAATGAACCGCCTTCTCCCCTATCCGCTGCTGACCGCGGCACTGCTGCTGATGTGGCTCCTGCTGACCTCTTTCTCGACCGGGCAATTCCTCGTCGGGGCGGTCGTCGCGATCGGAGCCACCCTTGCGATGGCGGCGCTCCATCCATCCAAGCCCCGGCTGAGGCGATGGCAGCTTCTTCCGAAGCTTCTGGGCATCGTCACGCTGGATATCCTGCAGTCGAACATCGCCGTCGCCGGCATCATCATCCGCGGAGATCGTCGCGACCGTGTCGCGGGCTTCGTCGCCATACCGCTCGACCTGCGCGACAAGACGGCGCTGGCGGTGCTGGCATGCATCGTTACCAGCACGCCGGGGACCGCCTGGGTCGAATATGCCCCCGAATCCGGCGTGCTCCTGCTCCATGTCCTCGACCTCGCCGACGAGGCCGAGTGGATCGCCGTGATCAAGAACCGCTATGAGGCGCTGCTTATGGACATCTTCGAATGACGGCCGCGATCCTCCTGTGGGCAGTGACGGCCGCCCAGGCCATGCTCGTCGTCGCCATGGGGTGCTACGCCTACAGGGTCATCCGGGGGCCGCGARCGCAGGACCGGGTCCTCTGCCTGGACGCCATGTACGTTACCGCCATGCTCCTGGTGCTGACGATCGGCATCCGCTCGGGAAGGGCGATCTATTTCGAGGCGGCCCTGATCATCGCAGTACTGGGTTTCGTATCGAGCATCGCGCTCGCCAAATTTMTCATGCGCGGCGAGGTGATCGAATGACCCACGCCGAGAACCTCCCCGCCTGGGCGGCCCTGCTGACGGCCTTTTTGGTCCTTCTCGGTTCCGGGCTGACACTCCTCGGAGCCATCGGAACATTGCGCTTTCGCAGGTTCTTCGAGCGGGTTCATGCACCCACGCTGGGCACGAGCTGGGGGACGGGTGCGATCGGGCTCGCGTCCATTGTCTGCTTCTCGGTGCTGGGTTCCCGGCCCGTGGTGCATGAACTCCTGATCGGCGTTTTCATGATCGTCACGACGCCGGTCACCCTCATGCTGCTCGCCCGCGCGGCCCTCTATCGCGACCGAACGGAGGGAAACGGAGAGGCGCCTCCGCGCTCGCTCCTGCGCCGCACGCACGGTGGATAGGCGCTGCGTCGCAACCTGGAGCCGGCGGCCAGCGCAGCCCTCGATGCAGCGAAACACTTATCGGCGAGAGCCCGGCGCGACGCGAAAGATCGCTGCGGTCGCGTCGTCGCTCACCAGCAAAGCGCCGTCCGGAGCGACTTCTGCATGGTCGCCCCATGCCATACATGCCAGTTCAGCGGGTGTTGCCTCAGCGCTCCTGCAGCTTCGGATTGAGCGCGTCGCTCAGGCCCTCACCGACGAGATTGATGCAGAGCACCGTCAGCAGGATGGCCATGCCGGGGATCGCCGACATCCACCACGCCGTCCGCAGCATGGTGCGGCCGATGCCGATCATATAGCCCCAGGAGACGACGTTCGGGTCCGAGAGCCCAAGGAAGGACAGGCCGGATTCCGTCAGGATGGCCGTCGCCACCAGCAGGGACGAGACGACGATGACCGGTGGCAGGGCGTTGGGCAGGATATGCCGCGCCGCGATGCGAAAATCGGACATTCCCATGGAGCGGCAAGCCTGGACGTATTCCCGGTCGCGATGGGCCATGAATTCGGCCCGTGCCAGCCGCGCGACCGGCGGCCAGGACACGATCGCGATCGCGCTCATCACGCTGATCAGCGAGGGCCGGAAGATCGCGATGATCACCACCGCCAGGACGAAGGAGGGAATCGTCAGGAAGAAATCGGTGAGCCGCATCAGCAGGATGTCGCTCCCCCGGCCGCAATAGCCGGCGGCCGCTCCGACGACGACACCCAGGATCGTCGCGCACAGGCTCGCCGCCACCCCGATCAGCAGCGAGACCCGGCCGCCATGCAGCAGGCCGGCGAGGATATCCCGTCCGGTCACGTCGGTGCCGAGCGGAAAGCGCGCGGAGGGCGTCTGCGCCGGTCGCCCGATCATGTCGAAGGGATCGACCGTGTAGACCATCGGGCCGAATATCGCCGCGAGCACGATCGCCAGCAGCAGGACGAGGCCGACGACCGCGCCCCGGTTGCGACGGAAACGCCGCCAGAAATGCAAGCTCCGCTTCATCGCGCCAGGATCCTCGGGTCGATAAGGCCATAAACGAGGTCGACGAGCAGGTTGCAGAGCACGACCAGGATCGACGAGATGAACAGGATGCCGAGCAGCAGGTTCAGGTCGCGCTGCAGCAGGCCGTCGAACAGCAGGCGCCCGAGGCCCGGCCAGCCGAACACGGTCTCGACCAGGATCGAACCGCCGAGCATATGGCCGATCTGGACACCGCCCAGCGTCACAACCGGCATCAGCGCGTTGCGGGCTGCATGCGTCAGGCTGATGCGTCCCTCCGACAGGCCCTTGGCGCGGGCCGTCGTGATGAAATCGGATGAATAGACCTCGAGCATCGAGGCCCGCATCAGCCGGGCATAGACCGCGGCATAGAAGAGCCCGAGCGTCAGCGCCGGCAGCACGAGGTGGCGGGCGATGTCGAGGGCGCGGGCCAGCGGCCCCATCTGCGCGCCGATCGTCATCATGCCGCCCGAAGGCAGCACGCCCAGCGTCACCGAAAACAGCACGATCAGCATCAGGCCGAGCCAGAACTGCGGCATCGCATAGCACAGCAGCGCCAGCACCGAGACGATCGTGTCGACCCATTTGCGGTGCCGCATCGCCGCGACGACGCCACAGAGCACGCCGACCACGATGGCAATCCCGATCGCCGTCAGCATCAGCAGGAGCGTCGCCGGCATGCGGTCTGCGATCAGGTCCAGCACCGGCCGCTGCTGGACGTTGGAGACGCCGAGATCGAAGGTCAGCAGCTTGCCGAGATAGATGAAGAACTGCTGGTAGAGCGGCCGGTCGATGCCGAACGAGCGCCGGAGTTCGTCGACGAACTCCTTCGATGCACCGCCGGACTGCGCGCCGATGATCTCGGCCGCGTCGCCGGGCGCGAGGTGGAGCAGCGCGAAGTTCAGCACCGCGATGCCCAGCACGCTCGGAACCACCTGGAGCAGGCGAACGGACACGAAACCGAGTGACAGGGAGGACATCAGGCCGTTTCCCGGAACGAGGAGGTGATGACGGGGCGCGAGCGCATCGGCGTTCCCATCAGTCCTTGGAGACCCCGTCCCAGGATGAATACATCGAGATGCCGTTGGTGATCAGGCCCTTCACCTTGCGGTTCCAGACATGGGTGTAGGACATCTCCATCAGGAAGATCACCGGCAGCTCGTCGTGCAGGATCTGCTGCAGCTCGTCGAACTGCTTCTTGCGGGCAGCCGGATCAATCTCGCGGGCGGCGAGCCCGAAGAGCTGGTCGACCCGCGCATTCCGGTAGCCCATCGAGTTGGTGAAGGTGGCGCCCTTCCTGATGAAGTCGGAATGGAAGGTGCGCTCCACGCCGATCGAGGGATCGGAATAGTTATGCGAGAAGGTGCTGGTGAGATTGAAGCTCCAGTCGGTGTAGACGGCCTTCAGCCAGCCGCCGAGATCGGCGCTCTGGGTCTCGACCGCGATGCCGACCTTGCCGAGCTCCTGGCGGACATATTCGCCGAGCCGGGCCCAGTTCTCGCCATAGGGCAGGAAATGCTGGGTGATCTTGAAGCGGACCCCGTCGGCACCGCGCCGATAGCCGGCCTCGTCGAGAAGCTGGTTGGCCTTGCGCGGGTTGTACTCATAGGGCTTCAGCGCCGTGTTGAAGGCGGAGTTCGTGCTGACGACGGGACCGCGCGCCGGCTTGCCCTGGCCGTACCAGATCACATCGACGATGCGCTCGCGGTCAAGCGCGAGGCTGAGCGCCTGCCTGACCTTGAGATCGGCGAGCGGCTTATCGCGCATGTTGACCTCGAGCCAGAGATTGGGACCGAGCGCCTCGGCTCCGGCCTGCGAGGCCTCCAGCGCCGGGATCTTCTCGAGCCGCTGCACCTCCGCCTCGGGCAGGCTGCTCATCGGGGCGAGATCGACCTCGCCGGTCTCGATGGCGATCGCGCGCGCCGCGCCGTCCGGCATGATCCGCTGCACGACCTGGTCGAGACAGGGGAAGCCCTTGCGCCAGTAGCCTGGATTGCGCTCCAGCGTGATGTGGCTGCCCTTGCGCCATTCCTTGAAGCGGAACGGGCCGGTCCCGACCGGGTTCTGCATGATCGGCGCAGCGCGGACCGCAGCCACCGCCTTCACGTCGACGCCGTCGAAGGCGTGCCTTGGCATGATCGGCGCCTCGCCGGGCTGGAAGACGTTCATGAAGAACGGCACCGGCGCCTTGAGCTTGAACACCACGGTCAGGTCATCGGGCGTCTCGACCGCCTCGACGTCGCCGAAATAGACTTTTCCGCGGGAATGATAGGGGCGGATGATGTCCTCGACGCTGAACTTCACATCCTGCGCCGTGAAGGGCTTGCCGTCATGCCAGGTCACGCCCGGCCGCAGCTTGAACGTATAGGTCTTCTTGTCGTCGGAGATCGTCCAGGATTCGGCGAGGCCCGGCTTCGGCGTCAGGGCCGGGCCCTCATAGGTCAGCAGGCTCTCATAGATCTTGGTCGAGATCAGCGCGACCGGAACGGCCGAGGTGGCGATCGTCGACAGCGAGGTCGGCTCGAGCGAATAGACATAGGTCAGCGTCCCGCCGGTCTTGGGACAGCTCTGTGCCAGCGCAGCGGCGCCGCAAAGAGCGAGCGCCAGCGGCGTTGCTGCGAGGATAGCCGGAAGCCTGCTCATACCCATGTCTGGACATCCCCTTTATGATTGGGCGAACCCTTGCTGGGCCGCCTCCTACCGTTCCGTGCCGCACCACTCCGCGATGAACGCGATCAGGTGTTCGATCGCCGCGAGAAAATCGTCGATCGGAATATGCTCGTCGGGCTTGTGCGCCTGGGCGATGGAGCCCGGCCCGAAGATGATGCTCGGGATTCCGCCCTGGTTCACGAGATGGCGCATGTCGCAACAGAAATGGCCGGGATAGGCCGTGCCGTCTCCCCCCCGTCGCGCCAGCACCTCCCCCATCACACGCGCAACGGGAAGGTCAGCGGGCTGATCCGTGCTGTCGTCATGATGCAGGAATTCGAGCCTGGCGGGATGGCGGCGCAGCCTCTCGTCGGCGGCGTTGGCGCCTGCGATCGCGTCACGGAAACCATCCATGATATCGGTCACGGCACCGAGCGAGGGCGCGAAATAGGCACCGCCCTTGATCACCACCTCCCCGGCCGTAACCGTCTCGTAATGGCCGCCCGCGATCTTGCCCATGGTCAGTGAAAAGGGCGGCTTGGCGCCGGCCGGCGTGCCCTGGTTGTAGCGGCGCTCGAGCCCGAGCAGCGCCTCGATCACCGGCGGCAGCATGTCGACCGCTCCCAGCCCCTCCAGCGTGCCGCCGTTCCAGCGCGCGCCCGGCGAGCGCTGGACCCCGCTCAGCGTGACCTGCCAGTAGAGACCGCCGGGATGGCTGTAGGCGATGGTGTTGCTGGTCGGTTCCAGCACCACGGCCGCATCGGCCGCAGCCCCACGCGTGACGAGGTCGAGCGTGCCGTTGCCGGCATGCTCCTCGTTGACGACGCAGTGCAGCGTGACGTCGCCGTTCAGGCGCGTTCCGGCCTCGCTGAGATAGCGCATCGCCAGCAGCGCGGCCATCAGGCCGCCCTTCATGTCGGAGGTGCCGCGTCCATACATCAGGCCGTCAGTGATCTCCGCGCCGAAGGGATCGCGCGTCCATTGCGCCAGGGGCTCGACGGTGACCGTATCGATATGGGCGTTGAGAATAAGCGAGCGCCCGCCGCCCGTGCCCCGCCAGGTGCCGACGACATTGGGCCTGCCATCATAGTTCAGCACCGGCTCGAGGCCGCTGTCGCGCAGGGCCTCGAAGGTCGGGAGCCCGGCATAGGGCAGGATCAGGTCGTGCTGCCAATGCGTCGGATACTGCGCGACATCGGGGAAGGCCTTGAACATCGCCTCGACATCCGGCTCGGCCTGCGTGACGGCAGCCCCGGCGGAAGACAGGATCTCGACCATGCGCCCCTGCGCCGCCCCCTCCTCTCCCGTGAGGCTGCGGATCCGGACGATCTCGGCCAGGGCTGCGACGCTCTGGGCGCGCCGGCTCCTGGCCAGCGCGAGTGCTGCTGCTGCCTGCGAATGTGTTTCTGCGCTGTCCACGATGTTCGCCTCGGGTTGATCCATGAGCCGAACGTCGCAGCGCTAAAACTATTAGACAAATTAGAAGTTTTATATCGATACATAGAGAAATTAATGGGTACGAGTGCGATCACCGATGATCTACACGCAGATCCGGGCCTTCGATGCGGTGGCGCGCGAAGGCAGCTTTTCGCGGGCCGCCGAGGTGCTCGGGCTGACGCAGCCGGCGCTGACGATCCAGGTCAAAGCCCTGGAGGAGCGGCATGGCATCAAGCTGCTGCATCGCGAAGGACGGCGTGTCCGGCTCACCGAGGCGGGCGAGCGGCTCTATTCGCTGTCGCGCCAGCTCGCGAGCCTGGACGAGCTGATCGAGGAAACGCTGGCGGCGTCGCAGGAACTGCAGGATGGCAGCCTGCGGCTGGCTGTGGACGGCCCCCATATCGTGATGGGCCTGTTCGCCCGCTTCATGGCGTTGCATCCGCGGGTCAGGCTCTCGGTCTCGACCGGCAACAGCCGGATGGTGCGGCAGGCGCTGCTCGACCGCCATGTCGATATCGGCATCCTGCCCGCCGTCGCGGACCATCCGCATATCCACGCGATGCCGCTCTGGCATCACCGCGGCGTGGTGATCGTCGCCAACAGCCACCGCTGGGCCGGTCGCCAATCGATCTCGCTGTCCGAGCTGGACGGCGAGGCGATGATCGGTMGCGAAGACGGCTCGATGACGCAGAAGCTCGTGGACGCCGCCTTCGCCCGCGCCAAGGCCAAGCCGCGCTATGTCCTCGAACTGGGCAGCCGCGAGGCCTTGTGCGAGGCGGTGGCGGCCGGCCTCGGCCACGGCATCGTCTGGGAGCTCGAAGCCTATGGCTCCGGACGCTTCACCACCCTGCAGCTCAGCGATGGCGAGGTGGCGAGCACGGATTATGTCGCCTGCCTCAAGAGCGAGCGGATGCGTTCCGTCGTCAAAGCCTTCTTCGACGTCACGGCCAAGCTGCCGGACGACCGCAGCGACATCCGCGCGCTGCGGTCGGGATGAAGCCGCCCGGGGGAAGCGGGTACATTTGCGCGTCAGGCGAAGGCGACGTTCTCGCGCTGCGCGCGGAGCCGTGGATCACGCGAGCGCACCTCGACCGGCCGCCCGTCGAGAACCTCGAAGCAGCGGGCGAGCGTATCCTCCGAGAGGCGCCGCATCGCCTCGACCGTGAAGAAGGTCAGGTGCGGGAAGAGAATGACGTCGTCGCGGCCAAAGAGCGGGCTGAGCACATGCCCGGCCTTGGCCAGCGGTTCCGTCGAATAGACGTCGAGCCCGACGCCGCCGAGACGGTCGGCCAGCACGGCCTCGACGAGCGCCGCCTCGTCGATCAGCGCTCCCCTGGAGACGTTGACCAGCACGGCGGAGGGTTTCAGGCAGGCGAGCTCGGCGCGGCCGATCAAGCCGCGTGTCGCCGCGTTCAGCACGCAATGGAGCGAGACGAAATCGCATTGGCGCAGCATCGCATGCAGATCGTCGACCTTCTCGATGCCGGCCTCAGCGAGCGTTGCCCGGTCGACATGGGGATCGTAGCCGAGAACCCGGGCCCGAAAGCCCTGCCCCGCCATCCGGGCCATGCTGCGGCCGATCTTGCCGGCACCGACGAGCCCGAGCGTGGCGCCGGAGATATCGCGGCCGATCCAGCGCTGTTCCGGCCAGATCCAGCCCTCAGTCGCCATGGCGCGGCCGATTTCGGGCAGGCGCTTGGCCAGCGCGATCATCAGGGCGAAGGCGCCCTCCGCGACGGTCTCCTCGGCATATTCAGGAACATTGACGACCGGGATCCCACGCGCGCTTGCGGCGGGGATATCGATCGCATCGATGCCGACGCCGTATTTGACGATGCCCTTGAGCCTGGGCGCAGCCGCGATGACGCGGGCCGTGATCGGCGTGTAGCACATCAGGATCAGCTCGGCGTCGGCGACGGCCTCGATCAGCACGGCCTCCGGGATGCCATCGGGCAAGGTGACGAGCTCGACGCCGCGGGCTCGCAGGCCGGCGTCGATCTCGGGGCATTCCAGTTCACGGTCCGTGCGGACGGCTTTCATAGCGGACCCTTTCGGTCGGGAAGTCAGAGGCGCCTCAGCCGGCCGCGATCGCGGTCTCGACGATGTCGAGCGCGCGGTCCAGGTCGGCTTGCGGGATCACCAGCGGCGGCGAGAGCGTCAGCACGTTGCCCTGGCTGATCTTGAAGCTCAGCCCGGCTTCGAGGCAGCGATAATAGACCCGTTCGGCGAGCGCGTTGTCGGGCGCCATGTCCGCCTTGTCGGCCACGATCTCGACCCCGAACATCAGCCCGCGCCCGCGCACGTCGCCGACATGGGGCGAGCCCTCGCCGAAGGCGCGCAGGCGCGCGATCGCCAGGCCACCGAGCTCAGCTGCGCGCTCCGGCAGACCCTCCTCGCGGATGATCGCGATCGTGGTCAGTGCCGCGCGCGTCGTCACCGGGTTCTTCTCATGGGTGTAGTGGCCAATCGCGAAATCGCCGGCGACATCGAGGTCGCGCCGCGCGATCGCCGCGGCGATCGGCAGGATGCCGCCGCCCAGCGCCTTGCCGACGACGAGAATGTCCGGCGTCACCCCGTCATGCTCGCTGGTGAAGAAGCGGCCGGTCTTGCCGAGCCCGGTCGGAATCTCGTCGAAGATCAGGAGCGTGCCGTGGCGGTCGCAAGCCTCGCGCACCAGTTTCCAGAAGCCGGGCGCCGGCGGGTTCGGGGTCGCCCGCATCGGCTCGGCGACGAGGGCCGCGAAATCGCCCTCCCGGCCGAGCACATAGGAGATCATGCTGGCGCAGGCGCGAGCCGAATCCTCCAKGCTGTTATGGCCATAGGCGCAGTGATGGTTCGCCCAGGGCGCGACATGCTCCGCGCCCGGCAGGAGCGGCCCGGCAATGCCGGAGCGGAAGGTCGCCTCGCCGCCGACGCTCGAGGCGCCGAAGCCCGCACCGTGAAACGCATMCCAGAAGGACAAGGTCTTGAAGCGCCCGGTTGCGGCGCGCGCGAGCCTGAGCGCCACCTCCACCGCATCCGAACCGCCCGTCGTGAACAGCACCTTGCCGAGATCGCCCGGGGCAAGGCGGCCCAGCGTCTCGGCCAGCTCGACCGCGGGCTCGCAGGTGAAGCGGCGCGGCGCGAAGCAGAGATCGTCGATCTGCTGCTTGATCGCAGCCTTCAGGCGGGGATGGCCATAGCCGATATGGTGGACGCTGTTGCCATGGAAATCCATGTAGCGGCGCCCGGCCGTATCCTCGATCCAGATGCCCTCGGCCTTGGCGATCGCCGTGACGCAGGGGCTCGACAGGCTCTGGTGCAGGAAGGCGTCCGCGTMGCGCTTCAGCAGGCTCTGCGTCGCCTTGTCATCGAGCCGCGCCGACCAGGCGCCGCGCGCCGCCGAGGTGTTCGACTCGCCTTCGGTATGCACGAGCTTGGCGGAAAGACCTGACATATCTGAAACTCCCGGGCCAAGGCGACGCGCCGGCGTTGCGGCGGGCGTTCCCCTGGCGACTGCTTTCGACTGGCGACTGCTTTCGATGTCGGCATCATCGCCGGCAATGGAGCATCTGAAAAATCGTTATTTTCGATCGACGCATAAATTGAATCGTTGCATTGATGCGTATCGCCTCCCCGGCTCCACCCTGCCCGKATCCCGCCATGCGCTATGTCCAGCTCCGTGCCTTCCACCAGGTCGCGCTCGCCGGCGGCTTCTCACGCGCCGCGAGCGAGCTGAACCTGACGCAGCCGGCGATCTCCGATCAGGTCCGCAAGCTCGAGGAGGAGTATGACGTGCTGCTGTTCAGCCGGCAGCACAGGCAGATCGCCCTGACCGCGATGGGCGAAAGGCTGCTCGCGATCACGCACCGCCTGTTCGATGCCGAGGACCAGGCGCGCGGGCTGCTCTTAGAGTCGCGCGCCTTGCGGCTCGGGACCCTGCGGCTCGCGGCCGATTCCGTCCATCATGTCCTGCATGTGCTGACGGCGTTCCGCGAGATCTATCCGGGTGTGCGGATCACGGTGAGCGCCGGCAATACCGAGACCATCGTGGCGCAACTGCAAAGCTACGAGGCCGATATCGGCGTCCTCGGCGACATGGCCCCGCACCGCGATTTCGAGTTCGTTGCGCTGAATGCAGCGCGGATCATCGCCGTCGTCGCAGCCGACCATCCCTTTGCCGCGCGCCGGTCGCTGTCGCTGGCGGAGCTTGCCGGCATGGCGCTCGTGATCCGGGAAAGCGGCTCGCGGACGCGCCGGCTGCTCGAACAGCGCGCGTCCGAGACCGGCGTCAGGCTGACCTACGCCATCGAGGTCGAAGGGCGCGAGGCTGCGCTCGACATCGTGGCGGCGAGTGGCGGCATCGGTTTCGTCTCGGAGGCCGAGCTGCGCGGCGATCGCGGCCTGGTGCGCATCGCCCTCGACGGGCCGCCGATCCTGATGGAGGAATCCCTGATCTGCTTGAGCGAACGCCKGGACAACAAGGCGATCAAGGCCTTTCTGGACGTCGCGCGGGATCTTTCTTGATCAGGCTGGACTAAACCCGCCCCGTTCCGTCTCGCACCACGCCCGCGCGCGCCAAGGGCTGACGGCAACGCAGCCGGTCCAAATCGTTGCTTTGAATGCAGCATCGGAAACCCGGTGGCGACTCTCTGCGAATCCGGCAAACCTGCCTTAACTACGATCCCGCATCCCATACACAAATGGTCGACGTCACTTGAAAGTATATTTGAAGCGGATGTCGCTTCGTGTCAGTATTCCCAGCAGAAATTGCGACACTCGATATCGCTGCCGCCTTCCGCCCTTGCCTATGCGTTCCTTGCCTATGTCTTCTGGTGGGTTCATGAGGGGCGTACCATGTCGGCTCAAGAACGCGGGCTTGCCCGTCTCATGCTTAAGATTCCTGCGTTCCGCAATCGCTTCGCACGAATGCAGGATCTACGGTTTCGCAGCGTCTGCGAGGAGTACGATCTCGTCTGGGAGGTGATCACCCAGTGGTCCCAGGACGGGCGCTGCGCGATGTTCAACTTCGACGATTACCGCCGCCTCGCCGCCTCGATCGAGAGCGACGCCATTGCGATGGCCGAGGCCGTTCCGGACCCCGGCACCATCGCCAAGGCGGCCAGTCCGCAGCTAACGCCATCGGCATCCTCGGAGTCCGACAAGCCGCCCCGCTGACAGACAGGCAACGCCTGTCAGCATCCGCCAAGCCTGGCACACTCTACCGGGGTCTTGCGGTGTCCGCTCGCGGTTCCCTTCCCCGCGAAATCCGGGCACAGGGCGCGCCAGTTGGGATTGTCGGCATGACGACGCTGCCTGTGATCCTGCGCGTCGGCCCCTCCCTCCGCGTCCTTCGAACGGCCCAGCGTCCCGCCGCAGGTCAAGCTGCATTCCGCCTCACAGGACCAGGACGCGTCCGCCGAACCCGGAGCGGAACAGGGCGTCATGGGCCTCCTGATCCGGATCAAAGCAGCAGTCCTGGACCAGACGCAGATCGTAATCCGCATCACAGGCCCAGGCGACGCTGGACAGGACCACGCCGGTGGTGCTGATCCCGGCCATGACGAGCGTGCTGACACCGCGCGTGCGAAGGTCGGCGTCGAGTGACGTGCCGTGGAAGACGCTGGCGCGCGGACAGGCATAGACGAGGTCACCCGGCTCGATCGCGAGGCCCGCGACGGGCAGACCGGTGCGAAATCGTCCGCTCGGGAGATAGGGCGTGATCTGGCGGTTGGTTCCCGGCGGGGCATGTTCATAGTCTGCGCCCAGCGAAAAATTCGGGAACAGCACCGGCCGGCCCGTGGCGCGCCAGCGCCGGATCAGTGCGTTGCACCGATCCAGCAAGGGCGATGGCTTCTCTCCGAACAGGATCTCGAACACGTCGACCTGATAATGCATGACGACGAGGGCCGCTCTCTCGATGTATTCGCCCCGAATATCGACCGACATCACAATCACCCCAAGTTGAATTTCAAGCGTTGTTTGACACGCGCTGCGGAAACACAGGCCTCGTCCTAGATTTCACTTTCTGATGAGAGACTGTGGCGCCATACAGTCAATTGCTCCACCGTCGATGTCGCCCCGCCGCAGACGATGACCAGGATGTTCTGGTAATCGGCGAGTTCCGCGACATTCTGGTAGAGCGTGGCGATGCTCGCCCCGCATGCCGGTTCGACGAGGATGCGATGGTCGTCCAGGAACCGCAGGCACGCCTCCACCGCCTGAAGATCCGAGACCACGGCGCAGTCGATGCGATGCTGTGCAAGAAGAGCAAAGGCATGCTCCGAGACCTGGCGCGCACCGAGCGAGGTGGCGATGCTCTCGATCGCTGGCAGAACGATGCGCTCGCCCCGGGCAACCGACTGGGCAAAGGAGGACGCGCCCGTCGTCTCCACCGCAAGAACGGGACAGTTCAGCGTGTGGCGCTGCAAGCCTTCGATGACGCCACTGAGCAATCCGCCGCCGCCGACGGAGAGAACGACGAGGTCGGGCTGCACTCCATCCTCGACCACCTCATCGATGATCGTCGAGTGCCCCCGCCACACCACCGGGTCGTCGAAGGGGTGGATGAACGCATCGCTCTCACCCAGCATCGCAAGCGCGCGCTCGTTTGCCTCCTGCCAGGACGCACCGTGGATCAGGACATCGGCCTTCATGTCCGAGATCAGGCGACAGGCTCTTGGCGATGTCGTCTCGGGGACGACAACCGTGACGGGGATGTCGAGCTCACGCCCGGCATAGGCGACGGCGATCCCGGCATTGCCGCCAGACGAGCTGACGAAGCGTTTCACGCCGCGCCTGGCATGGTCCTGACACGCAAGGCCAATTCCGCGGAGCTTGAAGGACCCCGAGGGCTGAAGGGATTCAAGCTTCAGCCACACCCTTCGCCCGCTCGCCCGGGAGAGAGCAGACGAGTGGTGTGTCGGTGTTCTGACATGGAGGGACATCATGACTTTCCTCTCCACCACCGTGGAGCCGAGACGATCGATCAGTGATCAGCAACGATTTTGCGGACGCTAAACATGCTCGCCGCCGCCATCGTTCAAAGGCGCCGTGGAATGCCGGACCTTGAGTTGCATGCCGACGGATAAGCGCTCCGATGCCGTTTCCGGCTGCTTGTCGGACATTTTCTTCAGCAGAAGCGTGGCTGCGAGCTGGGCTACTTTCGTGCCGTTGCCGCGCACGGCCGTGATCGATGGCGTCATGACTTCCAGGATACTGGCGTCACCGATCGACACGATCGACATGTCGCGCGGCAGCACGAGGCCGCGTTTCGCGCAGAAATGCAGGATACCGGGGATCTCGTCGATATTGGCGATGATCGCCGTGATCGGCCGCTCGCCACGGCATAGGGCCTCAAGCTTGCGGGCTCCGAATGCGCCCACCTCGAAGATACGACCTGCCGGCGGCTCCAGCCCCCGGTCTGCGAACGCCGCATCGAAACCGGCCCGCTGCTCCCGCCCGACCCAGGTGTCGAGGTGGCCGGCGACGAGCGCGATCTCGCGATGCCCCAGCGCGAGCAGATGCTCGGTTGCCCTGCGGGCGCCGACGCGATGCTCCGTCAGGACGGTATCGAAACCGCCATCGGGGCTGCGCTCCCAGAGCACCATTGGAATCGAGATGGCGGTAAGCCGCCGCGCCGTCTCCGGATCATTGTCGCGATTGACCGCCAGGAGCATGCCGTCGACGACGCGGTTCTGCAGCAGCGACAGGATCTCGGCCTCGCGGCTGTCGTCGAAATGCGTGCTGGCAACGATCAGCGTGTAGCCGGCGCGACGCAGGGTATTTTCCGCGGCGGCGATCATTTCAGCCGCTATGGGCTGGCGGATATCCGTGACGAGGCAGCCGACGGCGTAGCTTTTTCCGAGCCGCATGGAGCGCGCCACGGAATTGGGGTGATAGCCCAGGTCCTGGACGGCCTTGAAAACCTGCTCGCGCAAATGAGGCGCGACATTCTCGTTGCCATTGAGAACCCGTGAAGCGGTGCCGAGCCCGACACCGGCCCGGCTCGCGACGTCCTTGATCGTGATCGGC
The DNA here is from genome assembly GCF_056396005.1 of Allobosea sp. 05T439. Taxonomy (NCBI): domain Bacteria; kingdom Pseudomonadati; phylum Pseudomonadota; class Alphaproteobacteria; order Hyphomicrobiales; family Alloboseaceae; genus Allobosea; species Allobosea sp. 05T439. Next base: position 37,717 of record NZ_JBFTKP010000016.1, read on the forward strand.
CTGGGCTCGTCCGCCGACTGCCTCGTCCCCATCTTAGCCACGCCAACCGTCCCTCTCCTGCCCCTGGCCGACATACACGTGCGGCAAGGAGCGCGCGAGCCGCGGGACCAGTTCGATGACCGTGATGCCGATCGCCGCCGCGAGATCATGGATCGAGATTTCGTCGGTGCCCTGCCGCCCCAGGACCACGACCTCATCGCCGGGGGCGACGTTGGAGATCCCCGTCACGTCGATGACCGAATGCTGAAAGGTCCGGCGCCCGAGCACGGGGCAGCGCCGGCCGTGGATCAGAACCTCCCCGAGCGGCGGAACATGGTTCAGCCCATCCCAGAACCCGATCGGCGCGACCGCGGTCCGCATGCCGCCTTCGATGGCGATCGGCGCGCCATAGCCGATCCCCAGCACCGTTCCCGGAGGATGCTCCTGGACCTGGATGATCCGGGATTTCACGGCGGTGAGCAGAGGCGAGAGGCCGCCGCTCTCCATCCAGTGCTCGTCAAGCCCGCCGCCATAGATCAGGCGCCCGGGGTCGACCGCATTGAAGAGCATGTCGGGATAGGCCAGCACCACCCGGCTCGACGCCAGCATGAGGATGAGATCGTCGTGGCCGGCTGCCGCACCATCGGCTGCCGCCTGCCGGAAGAGCTCTGCCTGCTGCCTGCTGACGCCCGGATCATCCGGAGTGCTGAGATGCGAGTACAGGCCGCGCACCCTGACATGATCGGCGGCACGAAGACGCTGCAGCACGCCGGGCCATTGCTCGGGGCGCAGGCCGTAGCGGCCAAGCCCGCAATCGACCTCGACAAAGACCTCGATCCGCTCGCCAGCCGTCAGCACCGCGTCCATATCGGCCATGCTCTGGACCGTGACCGTGGCGCCGAGCCTGGCGGCGGCCGGCAGATCGCCCGGCGTGGTCGACGCGAACAACAGGACGGGAAGCGTCGTGCCGGTGCTGCGGATCGAAACGACTTCGTCAGGGCTGCCGGCGCAAAAGCCGTCGACGCCGGCCCGTTCCGCGGCCTTCGCGACCGCGGCGGCGCCAAAGCCGAAGCCGTCGCCCTTGCAGACGAAGTAGATGCGAACATCCCGTCCGACCAGACTGCGCGTTGCCGCGACATTCCGGCTCAATGCACCGAAATCGAGCTCCGCCCAGCTTGGGCGCAGGAGCCGGGCGAGATCGTGCCGGCGGCAATCGGTCCGGTTGTGGCCCGGATCGATTGCCGAGAGTGCGACTTGCGCCGTCATGCCAGCTCTCCCTCATATTCCGGGCTCAGCGCCGCGCGGCCCTGATCCCCTTCCATGAAGAGACGGAGCTGCGCTTCCGCCAGTTTCGGCAAATCGGACGCCAGGCCATCGCGACGAATGTCCGTTGCGACCCGGTCTGCGCGACCGTTCGCTCCGGTTACGACACCATAGACGTCGCGGGCGAACTCCCTGGTGAAGCGGCCGTCGCGGACATCGGCTGCGACATGGTCCGGGTCACGTTCGAGCGGATCGCCATTGCCTGCCCCGCCGGGGGCGACATGGGTGAAGAGATCGCCCTTGCTGAGAGCGAGCGTCCGCATCGGCATCACCGGGAGCAGTTCAGTCGTGCCGTTCCGATCGATGATATTGAGCGATGGAGAGCCCGGACATCCGCCGAAGAGGCCCGGCGGCAGATGCGCGCGCCGGTCCGAGCGGATTGTCAGCTGCGCGTCATCCCCGAGGATACGGTACGAGCGCGTGATCGCCATGCCGCCACGGCGGCGGCCGGCACCGCCTGAATTGGCAACGAGACCATAGCTCTCGATCCGCAAGGGATAGCGCGCCTCGATCAGTTCAATAGGCATGTTCGAGAGGTTCGCCCCGGGGTTGGCGATACCGTCGACCCCGTCCTTCGTGGCCCGGCCGCCCCAGCTTCCGAGAATGCCATCGGTGATCAGCCAGGTCTTCCCCTCGTGGATTCCGCTGAGCGACACGGCGGAGGGTCCGCCCTCGCCAGCGGCCGGCATCCGGTCCGGCACGATCTGGGCAAACGCGTTGAACAGCACATCGAGCATCCGATAGGCCATGACGCCGCGGGCCGCGCAGGCCGCCGGCGGACGCGGGTTGACGATGGTGCCGAGCGGAGCCACGACCCGAACCGGCCGCGTATAACCCTCGCAGTTTGGAACCGCTGCCTGGACGGCGCAGCGCAAGGCGGCATAGGCGACCGAATAGGTGATCGCGACGGGTCCGTTGATGGCGCCCGGAACCTCCCCGCTGGTCCCCGTCCAGTCGATCTCAAGCTCGTCGCCCGCAACCGTGATCGTCACCTTGAAGCGGATCGGCCCGCCGCCCTCGCCGAGGCCGTCGATGAAATCCTCGGCCTTATAGACGCCGTCAGGCATCGCGCGGATCTCGTCGCGGACGAGCTTTTCCGCGTAGTCGTGCAGTTCCGCCAGCATTCCGCGCATGGCCGGCGCGCCGTATTTTTCGAGCACCTTGCCGAAGCCGCGTTCGGCCGCGGCGCAGGCCGCAATCTGGGCCCGAAGATCGCCCAGAACCTGTTCCGGAACGCGGGAATTGACCTCCAGGAAAGCCAGGAGGTTCTCGTCCATCCGGTCTTCGTGCATCACCTTGATAAGCGGGATCCGCAATCCTTCCTGGAAGATCTCGGTGGCATGCAGGGCCATGCTGCCCGGCGCCATGCCGCCGAGATCAGTGTGGTGGACGAGGCTCGCTACGAAGCCTTCGACATGGCCGGCGTGGAACACCGGCTTGACCAGATAGACGTCCGGCAAATGCATGCCGCCGGCCCCGTAGGGGTCGTTGGTGATGTAGCCGTCGCCCGGCTGCATCGTCCCGCCGAAGCGTTTCAGGATGTTGACCATCACGCTCGGGAACGAGCCGAGATGCACCGGATTGGTGAGGCCCTGGGCGATGATCAGGCCGTTTCGATCGCAGAGCGCCGTCGAGTAGTCCATCGAGTCCCGGACGATCGGCGAATAGGCGCTGCGCAGGATGACGAGCGCCATCTCGTCGGCGATGGACGCGAGCGCGTTCTTGACGATCTCCAGGGTCACCGGATCGGAGCGCGACAATTCGGGGCCAGAATGGGGGGCACTATGAGGGGCGAGCATGACGTCACCTTTCCGAGGCTGTGAGTACGAGATTGCCCAATTCGTCGAGACCCGCCGTCCAGCCAGGAGGAACCACGCAGGTGGCGTCGTATTCCTCGACGATCAGCGGGCTTTCCCGGTCGCCGGCCGCGAGGTCGAGACGCGTGATGATCGGCGTCTCCAGGTGCCCCCAGTCCGGTCCGAACCAGCAGGTCCGCATCGATGGAGAGCCCGGCTCCCCCGTTCGCGCGTCCGGGGCCGAGGGCCGATAGGCGTCGGTCCTGTCGCTGCGGGGACGGCCGGTCACGCGGATATTGACGATCTCGAGCGGATCGCTCGTCGATGCATGGCCGTAGGTCTGCTTGTGCTCGCGGTGGAAGGCCGCGCCCATGGCGGCGATGTCGATGGGGTCGCCCGGACGGTCGGTCAGCCCGATCGTCAGCTCATAGGCCTGCCCGGCGTAACGCAGGTCGGCCAGCCGCTCGATTTCGATGTCCGCTCTGGTGAAGCCGTCGGCCTCCAGGCCGGCGAACATGCTGGTCTCGAGCTTGCGGTAGGCCGTATCGAGCCTGTCGGAGTCGATCGCCTCGAGCGCGCAGAAATAGGTCTGCATCAGGTCGTGCTCGGTCGTCGAGTAGAGCAGGCCAAGCGCGCTGAAGACGCCGGGATGGGACGGGACGACGACACGCCTCATGTCGAGGAGGCGCGCGATCTCGGCTGCCACCGCCGGACCGTTGCCGCCGAAGGCGAACAGGGTGAAGTCGCGCGGATCGCGACCGCGATAGGTCGAGACGGCCTTGACGGCTCGCATCATCGTCGAGGCCGCGATGGCGTAGACGCCATGGGCGGCCGTCTCGAGATCAAGCCCCGTGGGGACGCAGACCTGCTCGCTGATCGCACGCCGCGAGCGCTCCGCATCGAGGCGCACGGCACCGCCGGCGATGTATTCCGGATTGATGTAGCCGAGCACGACGAGCGCGTCGGTCAGCGTCGGGCGGGTTCCGCCTGTGCCGTAGCAGGCCGGGCCCGGGACGGCGCCGGCACTGTCGGGACCGACCTGGATCAGGCCGCCGGCATCGACCCGGATGATGCTGCCGCCGCCGGCGCCGATCTCGGAGACGTCGATGAACGGCAGCTTCACCGCGTGCCCGCCGCCCTTGATCAGCTTGCTCGAGATGTTGATCCCGGTCCCGACCTCGTACTCCGTCGTGCGTGCCGGCTGGCCCTGCTCGATGATCGCGGCCTTGGCGGTCGTGCCGCCCATGTCGATCGTGATGATATCGTTTGAGCGTCCCGCCGCTCCGATGCGGGCGGCAGCGATGACGCCGGCCGCGGGACCGGACTCGATGATGCAGGCCGGCTTCTCGCTCGCGGACAAGGCACTCATCACGCCTCCGCTCGACTGCATGACCTGCAGCGGTGCGTGAATGCCGGCATCGCGCAGCCGCGTCGACAAGGCGCGCAGATAGGAGCGCACGACGGGCCCGAGATAGGCGTTGACCACCACCGTGCTCGTCCGCTCGTATTCGCGGATCTCCGGCAGGACATCGCTGGAGCAGCTGACGAAGACCTCGGGGCCGAGCATCCCGGTGAGAATCTCGCAGGCCCGCCGCTCGTGCTGCGGATTGGCATAGGCGTGCAGGAAACTGACCGMGACTGCTCGCGTGTCGCTCGCCGCTATGCTGCGCGCCGCCTCGACGACGCTGTCCTCGTCCAGGGGCAGGACGATGTCGCCATGGGCTCCCATGCGCTCGGCAATCTCGTAGCGCCGATGGCGCGGCACCAGCGGTGTCGGCTTTTCATAATTCAGATTGTAGAGCTCGGGCATGCGCAGCCGGCCGAGCTCGAGGACGTCGCGGAATCCGCGCGTCGTCAGCAGCGCGGTCGTGGCGCCCTTGCCCTCCAGGATCGCGTTGGTTGCCACGGTCGTGGCGTGCACGACCTCCTCGATCTCGGTCGGCTTGCCGCCGATGCGAGCCAGCAACGCAAGCACGCCCTCGACGATGCCGCGGCTGTAGTCGTCGGGCGTCGACGGTCGTTTGAACGAATGGACCGTCTGACCGTTCTCCAGGAAGGTGATATCCGTGAAGGTGCCGCCGATATCGGCACCCACTCGAAACGAGCGCGCTGTCATAGGTTGGTCTCCGCTAGGTTTTGGACCGAGATGGGCGCTGCGTGACAACGGACGAGCCGATCGCCGAGGTGAACCTCGGGTGGCTCGCTTTGCGCACAGATCGGAATCCGGTTGCTGCAACGGGGTTCGAAGGGGCAGCCGCCATGGCGGGCCGCTTCGGGCAGTGGCGGTTCGGCCGGGCGATTGCGCCCGGCGAGCCCGCGCGGGATGGCGGCGACCAGGCGCTGCGTATAGGGATGCGCTGGCGCCGCCAGAATCTCTGCGGCAGGACCCATTTCGACGATACGGCCGGCATACATCACCAGCACGCGGTCGCAGAACGCCCCGACGAGCCCGAGATCGTGGCTGATGATCACCAGCGTCAGGTGCCTGTCGCGATGCAGCTGCTGAAGCAGCGCAATGATCTCGTTCTGCACGGAGACGTCGAGAGCCGATGTCGGCTCGTCGGCGATCAGCACCTCCGGCTTCCTGGCCAGGGCGCGGGCGATCCCGATCCGCTGCTTCTGGCCGCCCGATAGCTGATGCGGCAGCCGACCGAGCAGTTCCGGCCCGAGGCTGACCTGCGCCAGCAGGGCATCGAGCGCTCCCGGCGCGAGCGGCCCGCCGAAGGCTTCGCTCAGGCTGCGCGCGACGGTCTTGCGCGGGTTCAAGGCCGTGTGTGCGCCCTGGAAGACGAACTGCACGCGGTTTCGGAAACGCTGCCAGTCCGCGGCCGCAAAGCTCGCAAGATCGCGTCCTTCGAACGAGACCTGACCGCTGCTCGGACGGTCGAGCCCGACGAGAAGCCGCGCGAGCGTCGACTTGCCGCTGCCGCTTTCGCCGACGATGCCGAGCACGTCGCCGGCCTGGACCTCGAAGCTCGCCCCGAGCAGAGCCGACGTCGTCCTCCGGTCGAGCAGGCGCGCCAGCGCCGAACGCGCCAGGGGGTAGCGCCGGCTTGCGCCTGCGGCGGCAAGGAGCGGCGGCGGGACTGTTTCGGCTTGGCTCATCTCAGACGCTCCGCCAGCAGGCGCTGACATGGCCGCCCTCACCCCGCAGGCTCGGCCGCAAGCTGCAGTCCGTGTCAGCCAGAGGGCAGCGCGGCAGGAAATCGCAGGCGCCTTCGCCGGGGTTCCCGGTCAGGCGGCCGGGCTCAGCGGCGCGCAGCGGGCGGCCTGGCCTTGGCACGGAGTCCAGCAGGAGACGCGTGTAGGGGTGACGTGGCGACGTGAAGATCGCCTCCGTGCTGCCGGTTTCGACGATCCGGCCGCGATACATCACCGCGATCTGGTCGCAGAACTCCGCGACGAGATCGAGATTATGCGAGATGAACAGCAGGGTGATCCCGAATGTCGCGCTGATGTCGCGCAGCAGCGCAACCACCTGGGCCTGAACGGTGACGTCGAGCGCCGTCGTCGGCTCGTCTGCGATCAGCAGGCGCGGCCGGCAGGCGATCGCCATCGCGATCAGCACACGCTGGCGCATGCCGCCGCTGAGCTCATGGGGATATTGGCCGCTCCGGCGGTGCGGATCGTCGATACCAACCTTGCCGAGGAGCTGTTTGGCCTCCGACCAGGCCGCCCCGGGGCCCGGATCGTCATGGCTGCGAATGGCGTCGACGAGCTGCCGGCCGATCGTGAAGGCGGGATTGAGCGCGGTCATCGGATCCTGGAAGATCATGGCCACCTTGCGGCCACGCAGGTCGCGGCAGGCGCTCTCGGGAATGGCCGTGATGTCCTGCCCTTCGAGGTTCATCGCGCCCCCCACGACCCGGCCCGAGCGCCCAAGCAGGTGCATGATCGCCAGCGCGGTGACGCTCTTGCCCGAGCCCGACTCGCCGACGATCGCGAGTTTTTCGCCGGCCCGCACCTGGAGGGTGACGCCGTGAACCACCGTCCGGGACGCGGCGCCCTGACCAAAAGCGATGGACAGGTCATTCAGGGACAGCACGGGCGCGCTCATAGTGCCGGTCCCCCATCACGCCGCCGGGGATCGAGCACCGTCCGGAGGGCGTCGCCGACGAGGTTGAAGCCGATCACGGTCAGGAAGATCGCCAGGCCCGGCCAGGTCGCGACCCACCATTCGTCGGAGAAGGCGAGCGAGCGCGCATCGGCCAGCATTCCACCCCAGCTCGGGGTCGGTGGCTGCACGCCAAGCCCGATGAAGCTGAGCGAGGCTTCGATGATGATGCCGATGCCGATCAGGACGCTCGCCTGGACGAAGATCGGCGAGAGGATGTTGGGCAGGATATCGCTGGCCATGATGGACCAGGACCCCGCGCCTTGCAGGCGCCGCGCTGCTACGTAATCCGCCCTGGCCTCGGCCAGGGCCAGGCCGTGGGCGACGCGCGCCAGCCCGGGGATGAACAGCAAGCCGACGAGGAGAATGATCTTGGCTTCGTTGGGGAGCACGAGCGGCCCCAGCTGCACCGATCCGGTGCCGAAGATTCCGACGATCGCGATCGCCCAGACGAGCAGCGGGATCGCCGCGAAGATATCCATCAGGCCGAGCAGGACGGTCTCGACGAGCGTGCCGCTGTAGTAGCCGGAGAGGATACCGACCAAGAGCCCGCCGGAGAGGCCGATCGCGACGGTCAGCACGCCGATCATCAGGGATCCGCGCGCACCCCAGACGAGCCGGGCGAGGATGTCGCGGCCGACCTCGTCGGTGCCCAGCAGGAATGACGGCCCCGGAGGCTCCAGCCGATGCTCCATCATCAGATCGAGGGGATCGTGCAGAGGGAGCCAGGGGGCGAGAAGCGCAGCCAGGACGACGAAGCCGACGATGACCAACCCGGCCAGGCCGATGCGCGTCTGAGCGAGGCGGCACATCGTGCCGGTGAGCCCGGACAGCCGGGGCACGGCGCGGATGCCGGCGGCCGATGCCATTGGCGCAGGTGCTGTCGAACGCGCGGCGTCAAGCATGTCTCAGCCTCGGATTGATCAGCCGCTGGATGAGATCGGCAGCGAGATTTGAGAGGATGAACATCACCGTGACGACCAGGACGGTAGCCTGGATCATCGGATAGTCGCGTTGCGTGATGGCGGTCAGCAGGGCCCGCGAAAGACCYGGTATGTTGAAGAMCAGCTCGATGATGATCGCCCAGCCGAACATGTAGCCGAACGACATCCCGGCGACGCTGACGAAGGGTGGAAGCGCGTTCTTCACCACGTAGCGCGCGACCAGACTGCGTCTCAAGCCGAGAGCATGCGCGGTGCGGACGTAGTCCTGACCCAGGATCTCGATGACGGAAGCGCGCATCAGGCGGCTGAGCGCACCGATATAGTAGAGCGCGATCGACAAGGCCGGCAGCACCAGGGAGGCGAGATGGGCGTGCCAGCCTTCCGAGAGCGGCGTAATCCCGATCGGCGGCACCCAGCCCAGCCTGACGGCAAAGACACGGATCAGGATCAGGGCGAGCCAGAATCCCGGGACCGACACCGCCATCAGGGATAGCACCCTGATCAGGTGGTCCGGCCAGCGGTCTTCCGTCAGCCCGGCGACCAGGCCGAGCGGAATCGCGCCGGCCAGCGTCAGGAGAAAGGTCGCGACCACCAGTTCGACGGTGACCGGCAGGCTCTCGCGCAGCTCGAGATCGATCGAACGGCCGGTGATATAGGAGGTGCCGAAGCCCGAGCGGGGAAGCTGCGCAACCCATGCTGCGTATTGGGCGGGCAAAGCGCGGTCGAGACCGCGATCGCGCTCGAACTCATGGATCTGCTCGACGGTGGCGTCCGTGCCGAGCACGATCCGCGCCGGCGAGAGCGGGGTCAGCCGCGTGAGCGCGAAGAGGAGCGCGCTGACCACGACGAGCACGGCAAGACTGCTGAGAATGCGACTGGCAAACCACATGGTTTCTCGCCTCAGCGGAGATCGGCCACGGCCGCGTCGGTCAGGCGCAGCGTGATCCCGGTATTCGGCTCGAAGCCCTGCACATTGCTGCGCCAGAGGTTGAAGCTGTGGACGGCTCCGATCCAGGTCGACGGCGAGTCCGCCGCCAGGATCGCCTGCATATCGGCCAGGATCGGTCCCAGAGACTTTTCGTCGTCGACACGGAAGCTCTCGGTCAGAAGCGTATTGAGCCGCTCGTTGCTGTAGCCGGAGCTGCGCGTCATCACCTGGTTCGGTGTATAGATGCCCTGAATGATGAAGGTGGGATCGGAGGGACCGATGACCGCCATGAGCGCGGAGGTCTGGTTGCCGCCAAAAACCTGCTCGATGAGTTGGCCGGTCTCGAGCGGCTGGAGTTTGACCTTGATTCCGAGCCGGGCCAGCGATGCCTGGATGAAGAGGGCCGCGTCCGCGACGTCCAGCAGATAACCCTGCGACGAATAGAGCAACTCGAATTCGGCCCCGGACGCATAACGGGATTTGGCGAGATGAGCCTTCGCTCTTTCCAGGTTGAAGGCCAGGTCTTCAGCCGCCTTGGCATTGTACCACCAGGCCGAGGCGGGAGCGGGCACAGCCGAGGGCTCGACCAGACCGTTGAAGATCTTCTCGGCGATGGTCTTGCGATCGGTCGCCAGCGAAACCGCCTTGCGGAAATCGGGGTCGTCGAACGGTGGCTTTCGGGTGTTGTGGATCATCAGCATCATGCTGCCGAGCGCCGGACGGCTCGCCCCGGTGATGCCCTGCGCCTTGGCCTGCCGCAGTCGCAGATAGTCGCGGACCGGCGGCGCCCCGATGATGTGGACCGATTTCGACATCAGCGACGCGATGCGGGCCGCCTCCTCGGAGACGATCCGCACGCGCAACCGGTCCCAGCCCGGGAGATCCTTGCGCCAGTAATTCGGGTTGCGGCGGAACTCGACGACATCGTTGGACCGCGCGGAGACGAAGATGCCGGGCCCGGTTCCCAGGCCCTCAGGCCTCTTCTGGAAGATCTCGTTGCCGTATTTCTCGCGGCTCCCGGCCGGAAAGATACCCATGTATTTGGTCATGTAGTCGAGGAAGGGCCGGAACGGCGCCTTCATCTTGAAGCGCACCTTGTGGCGCGCCAGGATCTCGACGGATTCGATATTCGTCCAGACCGAGCGCCGCAGCGCCTTGTTGGCCGGGTCGAGAATATAGTCGTAGCTGTACTTCACGTCCTCGGCCGTGAAGGGCTGTCCGTTCTGAAACGCGACGTCGTCCCGCAGCTCGAAGATGTATTCGGTCCGGTCTTCGGAGATCGCGGGCAGCGACTTTGCAAGCAGTGGCCGCCGCCGCCCCTCCCCGTCGATCTCGATCAGATTCTCGAAGATGAGCTGATTGACCACCATGGCATCGTGGTTGCCCTGGTTGATCGGATCGAAGGTCGACGGGTTCGAAGGGATAGCCACGACCAGGGATCGCTCATCCGCCGCCTGCGCCGGGAATGGCAGCCCCAGCCCGCCAACGGCTGCCGCCCCGCCCCGGAGGAAAGCACGGCGATCGAGAGAGTCATAAATCATKGCAATCCCCTCGTGGAAACGTTTCCATCATTAGTGGAAACGTTTCACCAAGAATCTTCCTTGTCAAGTGGCCTACCTCGCGGGTCAGCACATGTGCTCGAACGGCCCATGCCCGCCACGGGCGCGAGCAGCCAATCCCGATCGCAGCACAACCAGAGCAAAAATCGACGGAGCGACAGCTCCGTAACGGTTCAGGCGAACCGAGCCAGCCCTCTCAAGACAGCCACCCTTGGGAGTGCGGCTCGGCTGGAGTTTGCGCCTTGACCTTTCCGGCAGATCACAACAGATGGGCGTGTGAATGTTTTCATGACGTAACGTTTCGAACATTCGGTAGTTCAGGCGTTGCCGGTTCCGGATGGATAGGCAGATTTGACGTCATGATCCTTGGCCGGGACGAGCCCTCCCCTGCACGATCCCGGCACAGGGCGCGGCCGTCGCGAGTGCCGGCATGACGACGCTCTCCATGATCCTGCGCGTCGGCCCCCTCCTTGCCATCATCCTGATCGACAGCATCGGCTACACGATCGTCGTGCCGGTCCTTGCCGCGGCGCTCATCGGCGATCAGCCCCTGATGATGGCGGCAGCGCCTGCCGGCCTGCGCTATCTCGTCTATGGCGTCGCGCTCGGCCTCTACGAACTCGTCATGCTCTATGCCGCGCCGGTGCTCGGAGAGATCTCCGACCGCATCGGGCGAAAGCGGATCCTGATCCTTTGCATGCTCGGCATGGCCTTGAGCTTTGCGCTGATCGGCGGCGCCATCGCCTATAACCTCGTCGCCCTGCTGCTGATCGGCCGCTTCATCGGAGGGGCCACGGCAGGCAGCCAGGCCGTCGCACAGGCCGCTGCCGTGGATGCGAGCAGCAGCCAGACGCGCGCGCTCACGCTCAGCCTCTGCCTGTTCGCGTCGTCGCTGGGCTTCATCGTCGGCCCGCTGATCGGCGGCGCGTTCTCGCATGATGCCGCTGCTGTCCTGAGCGATTTCATCCTTCCGATGGCCCTGACCGCCGGTGGCGCCCTGATCGGCCTCGTCCTGATCGCGACGACATTCCAGGAGGCACGCGAACCTCCCGCGCAGGCCGACCCGACGCCGATCAATCTGCTGATGGGAGTGGCGGGGTTTCGCGCGGCGCTGCGCGATCCTGCCATCCGCCATCTGATGCGGGTGTTCGGCCTGATGCAGACCGCCTGGGGAACCTATTTCCTGTTCCTGCCCAGCCTGGTGCTGAACCGGTTCGGCGAGGATGCGGGCACCATCTCATTGCTCATGGCCACGCTCGGCATCGGCTTTTGCATCGCCTACGGCCTCTGTCTGCCCGTGCTCGAGAAGCGGTTCGACCCGCGCGCCATCGCGACATGGTCCTTATGGAGCACTGCCGGGCTGATCGCGGCCTCGCTCGCCGTCCCCCGCCTCGACCTGCTCTGGATCATCGCCTTTCCCACGGCAATCACCGTATCGGTCGCCTATGGTGCGATCATCACCCTGTTTTCCCGGGCCGTCAGCGATGATCGCCAGGGCTGGGTCCTCGGGATCGCGATCGCGATCAATGCGCTCGTCTGGGGCCTGTCTTCGATTCTCAACGGCGCCCTGAGCGCGATCAGCTATCTCGCGCCGTTCGGGCTGTGCCTCGCCACGCTGGCTGCCAGCGCGTTCCTGATGTCATCGCCAAAGGCATCGCCTGCCGCTGCGCGCCAGATTTGACGGGGATTTCCATGTTCCACCGCATTTTCGAGGATACGGCGCGGCGCCTGCCCACGGCACTGGCGATCAAGGCCGGTGAACGGCGGCTGAGCTATGCCGAGCTCGATGCCTGGGCCCACGAGATCGCCACAGCCATCCGTCAGTTCCTGCCCGCCGGCGAGAGCACATCCGAGGCAAGGCTGATCGGCCTGTGCATGCCACGCGGCATCGCGGCTGTCGCGGGCATCCTCGGCATTCTCAAGGCGGGATGCGCCTGGGTGCCGCTTGATCCGTCCTATCCCGAGGACCGCCTGCGCTTCATGCTGGAGGACGCAGCCGCGCCCGTGGTGCTGACGCTGGACGCGACACATGATGCGGCCTTCCTCCGCGAATCCGGCTGCGCGCTCCTGAATCTCGACAGGCCCCTGCCGGCAGCGGGCAGCATGCCGGCGGCACCGCCCGATGATCCCGAGCGCACGGCCTACGTCGTCTACACCTCTGGTTCGACCGGCCGACCCAAGGGCATTCTCGGCTCGCATGCCGCGATGCTCAGCCGCTTTGAATGGATGTGGCAGGAATTCCCGTTCGAGAGCGGCGAAATCTGCTGCAGCAAGACCGCGCTCAATTTCGTCGACTCGATCTGGGAAATGCTCGGCGGCCTGCTGAAGGGCATTCCCAGCGTCGTCGCCGATGATGCGACAGCGCGCGATCCGTTCCAGCTGCTGCAGCTTCTCGCCGATGAGCGCATCACGCGCCTCATCCTGGTGCCATCCCTGCTGGCGGCCCTGATCGAGGCTGCCCGCGCCACCGGCACTCGCCTGCCCCGTCTGCGCTATCTGACATCGTCAGGCGAACTGCTTCCGAGCGACCTTGCCCGCCAGGTCACGGAACTCGGCGAGAGCGTCACGCTGATCAATCTCTACGGCTCCTCGGAGATGGCGGCCGACGCCACCTGCTGCACCGTCACCCCCGCTGCATTGACGGGCAAGATCGTCTCGATCGGCAAGCCGATCGGGCGGATGCGCATCCATGTCGTCGACGACCATCTCCAGCCCGTCGGTCCCGGCGTCGCGGGCGAACTCTGCGTCTCAGGCCCAGGGCTTGCGAAAGGCTATCTCGGACGCCCGGACCTGACCGGCCAGGCCTTCATTCCCAATCCGTTCGCAGAGCCCGGTGAACGCGAGCATGCGCGGCTGTTCCGGTCCGGAGACATGGTCTCGACCCGGCCCGATGGCGAGCTCGACTATATCGGCCGCAAGGATTTCCAGATCAAGATCAGGGGCTTCCGCATCGAGCCCGGCGAGATCGAGACGACGCTCGCAGCCCATCCGAAGATCCGTGCCTGCGCCGTCAGCGCCGCGGAAACGGCGGGAGGACGGCAACTCGTCGCCTTCTGCGTCTTGCCGGCTGCCGACAGCTTCGACAGCACCCTGTCCAGTGAATTGCGCCGATTTCTGCTGACGCGCCTGCCCGACTACATGGTGCCTTCGCGCTTCATCCAGATCGGGGCGCTGCCGCGGCTTCCCAACGGCAAGCTCGATCGCAACGCCCTGACGGTGAGCGACGAGGCCCCCGTCGTGGAGGAAGCCGACGCGACCTCGACCGAGATGGAGCGCCGCCTTCTGGCGATCTGGAGGGCGGTGCTCGGGCAGTCCCGCGTCGGCATGGACGACAATTTCTTCGAGATCGGCGGCGATTCCATCCAGGCTTTTCGCGTTGCGGCGCGTGCGCGAGCCGATTCCGTCGTTCTGACGCCGGCCGATATCCACGACTATCCGACGATCCGCGCTCTCGCCGCCCTGCTCCAGGGCAGGACGAGCGTTGCCAGCGCATGGACCACCCCCGGCGCGGTCTCGCCGCTCAGTCCGATGCAGAGCTATTATTTCACCTGGGCCAGGCCGAACCCCGACATGTTCAATGTCGGCTTCATCACCCGTCTTGGCGCCATGCTCGACCCGTCCCTGCTGCAGGGCGCACTGAACGACGTCGTCGCCCATCACGATGCGCTGCGCCTGCGCTTCACGAAGAGCGCTGATGGCCACTATGCGCAGCACTATATCGCGCTGCCGGAGGCCCAGCGCGTCCCGGTGCACGTGCTTGCGTTGCCCGCAGTGCCCCTTGAGACGCAGCTCGGCTTCATCGGCAGCGAGATCGAGCGGCTGCACGCGACGCTCGACATTGCAAACGGCCCCGTGATGACGGTCGCCCTGTTCGCCGATCCCGATGGCAGCAACCACCATCTCTTCCTGACGATGCATGAGCTCGTCACGGACGCCCTGTCCCTGCAGGTCACGCTCGAGGATCTGCGCACCGCCTATGATGCCCTCGAAGCCGGCAAGCCCGTCGTGCTGCCTGCCAAGACCACGCCCTATCACCAATGGGTGGAGCAGGTGATCGCCTATGCGCGAAGCCCGCAGGCCGAGGCGCAGCTCGATTACTGGATCGGCGAGGCGAGCGACGCCCTGCCCTTCCCGGAGGATGCGCAGGTCGAGGGAGCGTTGCAGCGTGACATCGACAGCCACGGCTTCGAGGTTCTCGATGCAGGCGAGGTGGCAGGCCTGCGCGAGCGGCTGGGCGGCGCGGCTCAATCGACCCTGATTCACGCCATCGTCGCCAGTCTCGCCGTCACGGCCAACCGGTTGTCGGGCCAGCGCAACCTGATCTTTCACAAGGTCGCCCATGGCCGGGAGAGCTGCATCCGCGCTGCCGATCCCTCGCGCACGGTCGGCTGGTTCATCACCCACACGCCGATCACCGCCCGCCTGCCCGATGGCGAGCTCGACAGCGAGCCGGCGCTCGCCGCAGCGCTCGAGGCGGTCGCGGCGCAGTACCGCGCCATCCCCGACAATGGCATCGGACACAGCGCGCTGCGCTACTATTCAAGCGATTCGCGGGCCGAGCTCCTGGCGCGCGAGGACAAGGTGCGCACGTTGTTCCAGTATATCGGCAATGTCTGGGAGGATAATTACGACGGCGTGCGCTTCCTCCCGCCTCACCCGTCGCTGATGGACGTTCCCGATACGGTCGCGGCAGGCAACCTCGCGGATTACCATCTGCACGTCTATGCCTATGTGATGAATGACTGCTTCCGCATGAAGTTATTCTATACGCGCCCGAATTACCGGAGCGAGACCATCCTTGCGATGGCGGAGATCTTTACCGGATCGATGAAAGCCATGCTGGTGCCGGGATGGCGCGCCAACTGACGCTGGCGAGCGACATCGCGGACGGGCACCTCCTGCTCGCCCGGGCACAGCTGCCCGAATTGACGGATGCGCTGCCAAAGGGCACGCAAGGCAGCGTGCACCTGCTCAGACTGGCGCAGATCGCTCGTCGCGATTGGGCCTTGCTGTCAGGGTTGCTGGACGCGGCGGAAAGGCAGCGCGCGGCACGTTTCCGGTTCGAGGCCGACCGGGACGCTTATATCGCGGCCCATGGCCTGCTGCGGCTCGCCATCGCGTCCCGGCTGGGAGCCAACCCGGCGGAGCTGCACATCAGCCACCGGGCAGGCAAGAAACCCGCCCTGACCACGAAACCCGCCCTGATCGAGCATCGATCCGATGCTGGGGTTCCGCCGATCGATTTCTCGCTGTCGCACACACGCAGCTGCGTCGGCTGCATCATTGCCGAGGGGATCAGCGTCGGCATCGACATCGAACCGACGCGCGATCCGCCCTCCGAGGGTGAAGGCCCGCTCTCGCCCCACGAGATCGCGTGGCTGCGCACAAGGCCGCCCCGGTCTGCCGCAGCCGAGTTCACCAAGCTCTGGTGCCGCAAGGAGGCGCTGCTGAAGTCGCTCGGGTCGCGCGAGCCGATGAGCATGAGCAGGTTTTCCGCCATTCCAGGGCAAGCCATCGCGCTTCCAGCGGGAAGCGGTTTTCCCGCCCAGGACATCAGCGTCACATCGCACCTGACAGATGACGGCATCCATATCGCGATCGCAGTGCGATCCGCCGTCCGCTAATCTGAGGCCGATCAGCGTTTCCAGGACGCGTGCCCTTGCCGTCCCGGCTCGCAGCGTGCGAGCACGCGCCGTCTCCCAACGACAGCTGGTCGCCTGCGCATTGCTCCGGGCGCGGGTTGGCACGAGATCGGCCCCGAGGCTGCGCGCTTGACGTGATCGCTATCAATCGTATGGTGATCGAAATCGCTCAAGCCACATTTTCTCGCCGAGGCCAGGTTGCAGCACGCCTCTTCCCCTCCTTCAGACGATGACGATCCCGAAGGCGAAGACGTCGCCTCGGAGCGCGTCCTCTCCGCTCCCGAGCGCCAGGCGCTGGTCCTGCAGCATTTGCGAACGCATCTCTTCGTCGACGTTCAGGCGTTGCGGCGGGAGCTTTCAGCCTCCACCGCCACTATTCGCCGTGATCTGACCGAACTGGAGGCGCGTGGCTTGCTGCGACGGACCCATGGCGGGGCCGTCAGCGTCAACCAGGTCACGTTCGAGAACACCAATTCCGTGCGGGCGCAGAGCCATGCGGATGAAAAGGGGCGCATCGCCGAGATCGCGGCCGGGCTCATCGTCGATGGCGACGCGGTGCTCATCGATAGCGGCACCACCGCGCTCGAGGTCGCGCGCCGGATCGCGGGCAACCCGACACTGACCTTCGTCACCAATGGAGCGGACGTGCTGGCGGTCCTTGCCGCGGCCGGCGCCCGGCAGATCCATGTCATCGGCGGCGAGTATGTCGACATCAATCACTCCTTCGCCGGCTCGCTCGCGGCCGAGATGGTCCGAAAATTCAACGTCGACAAGGCGGTGCTCAGCGTCTCCTCKGTCGATCTGAAACGCGGCCTGATCTGCACGCAGCAGCCGGCAGTGGCCGCGGTGCAGCAGGCGATGATCGATATCGCTCAGACGGTGATCGTCGTCGCCGACCATTCGAAATTCGAGCGGACGGCGCTGTCGGTGATCGCGCGGCTCGATCGGGTCGATCACGTCGTCACCGGAAGGGAGGCGCGTCCCCACGTCGCCGCACTGCCGGACAAGACGATCAAAAAATTCATCTTCGCCTGAACCGGCGCGGGAGGACGAATGGCCGATATCAGGGTCGAGAACCTCGTCAAAAGCTGGGGCGGACTGCGCGCGGTCGACGACATCAGCTTCGACACCAGGGCGGGCGAATTCGTCGCCCTACTCGGGCCGTCGGGTTGCGGCAAGTCGACGACGCTCAGGCTGATCGCAGGGCTGGATGCGGTCAGCGCCGGGCGCGTCGTGCTGGCAGGACGCGACGTCACCGCCCTGCCCGCCTCGAAACGCAACCTTTCGATGGTCTTCCAGTCCTACGCGCTGTTTCCGCACCTGAACGTCGCCGAGAACGTGACCTTCGGCCTTTCGGTGCGCGGCGTCCCGAAGGCGGGGCAGGCAAAGCGATTGAAGCATGTCGCCGAGCTGCTCGGCCTCGCCGCTCTGCTCGACCGCCGGCCGAGCCAGCTTTCCGGGGGGCAGCAGCAGCGCGTCGCGCTCGGCAGGGCGCTGATCGCCGAGACGCCGATCTGCCTGCTCGACGAGCCGCTCTCCAATCTCGATGCCCAGCTGCGCTCCGAAATGCGCAACGAAATCCGTTCTTTGCAGCAGCGGCTCGGAATCACCATGGTCTTCGTCACCCATGACCAGACCGAGGCGATGAGCATGGCCGACCGGGTCATCCTGATGCGCCAGGGCCGGATCGAGCAGAACGGCGCGCCGGCCGATCTCTACGAAAAGCCGGCCTCGGTCACTGTGGCAAAATTCATCGGAACGCCGCCGATGAACATCCTGGCGCTCGATGACCGCGAGGGCGGCGCGGTCGTCGCCGGCAGCGCGGGACCGGCCGTGGGGCCGGCTGGCGGGAGGCCGGTCGTCCTCGGCATCCGCCCGGAGCATGTTGTCCTGGGTTCTGAGGGGCTGCCGGCCACGGTGGAGACCACCGAGTATTTCGGCGCGGATTCGATCATCGCCTGCAGGGCCGGCTCGCAGCGCGTGCTGGTGCGCATGCCGGGCAAGCCCAGCCTCGGCACAGGCACGGCGGTCCATCTGAGCTGGCCGCCCGCCGCGGCGCATGTCTTCGACCAGGAGAGCGGCCTGCGGCGCAGCGCGGCCTGACGACAGCGACGTTCAACACACAAAAAAGGGAGGAAGAGCAATGCAGCATTTCAGGATGACAGGCTTCAGGGCGGCCGTCGCGTCGCTGGCGCTGGCCGGGCTCACGGCCGTGGCCGAGGCCAAGACGCAAGTGACATTCTACTATCCGGTGCAGGTCGGCGGCCCGCTGGTGCAGGTCATCGACGGCTATGTGGCGAAGTTCAAGGCGGCCAATCAGGAGATCGACGTCGTGCCGGTCTATTCCGGCAACTATAACGATACGACGACCAAGGCCCTGACCGCGGCCAAGAGCGGCAAGCCGCCGACCACGGCCGTGCTGCTCGCCACCGATATCTTCACGCTGATCGACGAGGACGTCGTCCAGCCGCTCGACGACTTTGCCAAGACGCCGGACGATAAGGCCTGGATCGCCGGCTTCATGCCGGCCTATCTCAAGAGCGCGCAGGTCGATGGCAAGCTTTGGGCCGTGCCGTTCCAGCGCTCGACCGCGGTGCTCTACTGGAACAAGAAGGCCTTTTCCGAGGCCGGCCTCGATCCGAACAAGCCGCCGACCACCTGGGACGAGATGGTCGCCTACGGCAAGGCGGTGGTGAAGAAGGACGCCTCGGGCAAGGTGACGCGCTGGGGCGTCGGTATTCCCGGCAATGTCGGTTCGGCGCAATGGCTGTTTGGCGCGCTCGCCGCCCAGAACGGCGCCAGGCTGATGAACGAAGCCGGCACCGAGAGCTATCTCACCGATCCGAAGGTGGTCGAAGCGCTCAAGTTCTGGGTCGATCTCGGCAAGGTCCATGGCGTGCATCCGCCCGGCATCCAGGAATGGGGCACGACCCCGGCCGACTTCCTTGAAGGCCGCATCGCCATGATCTGGACGACGACCGGCAACCTGACCAACATCGCCAAGAACGCGACGTTCGACTTCGGCCTGGCGCCCTATCCAGGCAAGGTCGCGCCCGCTTCGGTGCTCGGTGGCGGCAATTTCTACATCTTCTCCGGCGCCCCGAAGGAGGAGAAGGATGCGGCCTTCAAGCTGATCAAGTTCCTGACCTCGGACGAGATCCAGGCCGACTGGGCCATCCAGACCGGCTATGTCGCCCCGCGCGACGGCGCCTGGAACCAGCCTAACCTGAAGGAGTATGTCGCCAAGCTGCCTGCCGCCGAGGTGGCGCGCAAGCAGATCGCGGCTTCGGTGCCGGAATTCTCGACGCATGAGAACGCCCGGACCACCAAGGCGCTGAACGACGGGCTCGCCGCCGCACTGACCGGGGCGAAGACGCCGGAGAAGGCCATGACCGATGCGCAGGGCGAAATCGAGCGCATCCTGAAGCCCTACAAGAAATGAACCCTCCGAGCGTAGCCGGGATCGGAGCAGGACGATGACCGCATCCCGCAATGCGTTGTACGGCGCCTTGGTGCTCTTGCCGGCAGCCGTCCTGCTCTGGGTCTTCACCTATCAGCCGATCCTGGCGACGCTCAGTAACAGCCTCTACTCGACGCCGCGCGGGCGCCGGGCTTCCGTCTTCATCGGCCTCGATCACTACCAGACGATGATCGCGGACCCGGTGTTCTGGAAGGCACTGAGCAACAATGCGATCTATGCGCTGACGACGATCCCGCTCTCGATGGCGCTCGCGCTGGCGATGGCGCTGTTCGTYAATGCCAAGCTGCGCGGCCAGGGCCTGGTCCGGATGGCCTATTTCACCCCGACCGTGCTGCCGATGGTCGCCGTCGCCAATATCTGGATGTTCTTCTACGCCCCCGACTATGGGCTGGTCGACCAGGTGCTCGACCTGGTCGGGGCTGGGGGCAACAATCTGCTCGGCAGCAAGGAGACCGCGCTCGGCGCCCTGATCGTCATCACGATCTGGAAGGAGGCCGGGTTCTTCATGATCTTCTACCTCGCCGCCCTGCAGCAGATATCGCCGACGCTGATCGAGGCGGCCGAACTCGAAGGCGCCAGCCGCAGCCAGATCTTCCGGCGGGTCACGCTGCCACTGCTGATGCCGACGACGCTGTTCATTTCGATCAACGCCGTCATCGGCGCCGTGCGGCTCGTCGACCATGTCATCGCCATGACCAAGGGCGGCCCCGACAACGCAACGGTGCTCCTGCTGTTCTACGTCTACCAGGTCGGCTTCGCCTTCTGGGACACCGGCTATGCCGCGGCGCTGACGGCGGTCCTGCTCGTCATGCTGGCGCTGATCGCGCTCTTCCAGTTCGGCTATGCCGACAAGCGGGTCCACTATCGATGAGCCTGCAGCATCGCACCCCCTCACTGACGCTGCTGGTGACGCTTGGCGCCTGGCTGCTCGCCATCCTCTGGGTCTCGCCTCTGCTCTATGCGGTCTGGACGGCGTTCCATCCGCCGGCCTACGCGGCGCGCTTCGAGCTGTTCGCGCCGCTGACGCTCGACAATTTCGCCCGCGTCTGGAACGCGGCGCCGTTCGCGCACTATTTCCTCAACACCTTCATGCTGGTGACGCTGATCCTCGTCTGCCAGTTCGTGGTCTGCACGATGGCCGCCTACGCCTTCGTCTGCTTCCCGTTCCGCGGCTCGAACGTGCTGTTCATGGTCGTGCTGCTGCAGCTGATGATCATGCCGGAAGTGCTGCTGGTCGAGAACTACCGCACGCTCTCCAAGCTCGGCCTGCTCGACACCATCACGGGCATGGCCCTGCCCTATCTCGCCTCGGCTTTCGGCATCTTCCTGTTCCGCCAGACCTTCAAGAGCGTGCCGAAGGAGCTGGAGGAAGCCGCGAGGCTGGAAGGCGCCGCCCCGATCCAGATCCTGCTGCGCGTCTTCGTCCCGATCGCCAAGCCGACCTATGTCGCCTACGGCCTGGTGACCGTGAGCTACCACTGGAACAACTTCCTCTGGCCCCTCGTCGTCTCCAACTCCGTGCAGACCCGCCCGATCACGGTCGGCCTCCAGGTCTTCGCCACCGTCGAGCAAGGCATCGACTGGAGCCTGGTGACAGCGGCGACGATGCTCTCGGTCGCGCCGCTCCTTATCGCCTTCCTGATCTTCCAGCGCCAATTCGTGCAGAGCTTCGTGCGCGCGGGCATTCGTTGAGGACACCATGCTGATCGCGCATATCTCTGACCTTCATGTCTTCGCCGACAGCAAGGAAACCTCGCTGGTCCGCGACGATGCCGAACGGACGGCGCGCGCCGTGATCGCCGACATCGCGGCGCTGCCGGTGCGGCTCGATGCCGTGGTGATCAGCGGCGATCTGGCCGATGGCGGCTCGGAGCGCGATTATGCGCTGCTGCGCCAGATTCTTGCGCCGCTGTCGATGCCCCTTGTCGTCTCGCCCGGCAATCACGACAAGCGCCAGACCATGCGCGCCGCTTTCGGCGACATCGTGCCCTTCGAGCCCGGGCCCTATCTCCACTACGAGACCATGATCGCGGGCCTGCGCGTGCTGGCGCTCGACACGCTGTACGACGGCCATGTCGCCGGCAGGCTCTGCCCCGCGCGCCAGGCCTACGCGCGCGACCGGCTGTCGCGCCGGCTGGACGAGCCGCTGCTCCTGACCATGCACCACCCGCCCTTCGCCTCGGGCATGACCGCGCTCGACGACAACGCGCTGGTCGAGGGCCGCGAGCTGCTGGGCGAGCTCGTCGGCCAGCGCCGCGCACCGACCCGTATCCTGTGCGGCCATATCCACCGGCCCTACCAGTCGCTCTGGCATGGCGCGCTCGCCGCGGTCGGCGGCAGCCCGGCCTTCCAGGTCGGCCTGGAGCTGACGGGCGCCCATCACGAGCCCGGGCTCGTCAGCGAACCCTATGCTTACTTCATCCACCGCATCGAAGCGCAGGGCGGCGGCGCCGTACACACGCGCTACGTCTCACTCTGAGGACATGAAGCCATGCAACGCGACATCAAGGCCCTCGCCGAAGAGGCGGGCGAGATCGCATTACGCCATTTCAAGGAACTCAGCCCCAATGCGGTCGAGACCAAGGGTCATCTCGACCTCGTCACCGCCGCCGACCGTGAGGTCGAGCATTTCCTGACCGAGCGGCTGCACGCGCTCTATCCGGACGATGGCATCTTCGGCGAGGAAGGTGCGGCGATCGAGGGGCGCTCTGGCCGGCTCTGGGTGATCGATCCGATCGACGGCACCTTCAACTTCGTGCGCGGCGGCGACCAGTGGGCGATCTCGATCGGGTTGTTCGAAAACCGGCAACCGCGCTTCGGCGTCGTCAATGCGCCAGTGCGCCGGCAGATGCTGGTCGGCGGCGACGGGGTTGCGCCCACCATGAACGAGGCGCTGCTCGAACGCGGGCCCCGTTTCGACCTGAAGCGTGGCTGCATCGGCGTCGGGCTGCATCCTGCGGTCTCGCCGGGGGATCAGCACGCGGTGCTGGATTTCATCATGGCGCAGCGCATGGTGTTCCGGTGCTGCGGTTCCTCGACGATCTCGCTGATCGAACTCGCCCTTGGCCATGTCGACGGCTATATCGGCCTCGGCGAGGCAAGCTGGGACGTGATGGCGTGCCTGCCGATCCTGAGCGCGCTCGGGATCGAGAATACGGTCGACTGGCGCAGTGCCAAGCTCGACGAGAAGCTTCGCTATGCGGCGGGGTCGCCGGCGTTCCTCGCCCTGCTCGAGCCGGATCTGCTCATGGCGGATGCCTGACGGCTGCGCCTGCGGTCGAAGGCCGTTCGGCCTCAGGTTCCGCCGGCGTGCCGGAACCTGACACGCCCGCATCTCGGCGGAGACGCGCCCGCCCCTCCTAGAGAGTTGCCGTTTCCGGCAGGCGTTCGTCCATGCGCGAAAGCTCGTCATCGGGGAAGTCGGGCGTGCCGTAGCTGGCGAACAGGCCGAGCACGCCCGCCATCTCGTCCTCGTCCAGCGTCCCCGGGGAGCCGGCAGAGCGTGCGAGCAGGTAGGTGGCGGCCAGTTCCTCCACTTCTCGGGCGAGGACGAGGGCCTTTTCCGGCGTCGCGGCCAGCACGATCATGCCGTGATGGGCGAGCAGGCAGGCCTTGCGCGCGTCGAGGGCTTCGAGCGCCAGGTCCGAGAGAGCCTTGGTTCCGAAGCGCGCATAGGGCGCGCAGCGGATCGACGAGCCGCCTGCGACCGCAACCATGTAGTGAAAGGCCGGGATACCTTCGCCGAGGCAGGCCAATGCGGTCGCGTKGCGCGAATGCGTGTGCAGGATCGCGCCGGCATCGGGCCTGGCCCGCAGGATGTCGGCATGGAAGCGCCATTCGCTGGACGGTCGCAGCGGCCCGCGCCAGCGCCCGTCTTGCGCCAGGATGGCGATGTCGGCAGGCGCCATCGCGTCATAGGCGACGCCGGACGGCGTGATCAGGCAATGGTCTTGGTCGAGCCGGACACTGAGATTGCCGGAGGTGCCACGGTTGAGGCCGCCCGTATTCATCGCCCGGCAGGCTGCGACCATGCGCAGCCGCATATCATGTTCGAAGGGGGCGGCCCACGGATCAGACAAGGGCTTCATCCTTTTTCCCGAGCAGCGTGAACAGCACGACCAGCGGCAGGAAGGTCAGCAGGATGAGCACGGTGCCCAGCGCCGATGCCACGCCGAAATTGCCATTCACGACCTCGTTGAAGATCTCGATCGCGACCGTCGCCGTCGTCCCCGACTGCAGGATCAGCGTCGCGCTGAGCTCGCGGATCGTGTTCGACCAGGTCAGGAGCGCGCCCGACAGGATCGCGGTGGCCAGCAGAGGCACGGTGATCTTGACGAAGGTCCGCCCCGGACCGGCGCCCAGATTGATCGAGGCATCCTCGGTATCGCGCGAGACCTGCTGCAGCATGCTCACCGAGGACCGGACCGAGAAGGGCAGCCGGCGGATGAAATAGGCCAGGATGAGGATGGTCGCGGTGCCGGTCAGGGCGAAGGGCGGCTCGTGATAGGTCACCACCAGGCCCACGCCCAGGACGATGCCCGGAACCGCGTAGGAGAACATCACCACCGTATCGAGCACGCTCGAGACCGGCCCGGGACGGCGCACGATGATATAGGCGACCGCGGTTCCGACGACCGCGCAGAGCAGCGTGGCGACCGTGGTGTAGAACAGCGTGTTCCACAGCGGCAGCGAGATGCGGTCCATGATGCGGGCGTAGTTGTCCAGCGTGAAGCTTGCGACCAGCACCGGGCCGTTCGACTTCAGGAAGGACGAGACGACGATGTTGACGAGCGGCAGCAGAGAAAAGCCAATCAGCAGGAAGACGAAGGCCGTCGCGGCGATGCGCTTGCCGAGCGGCTGTTCCTGGACCTGCAGCGGGCGGATCGCAGCGGTCGCATAGGAAAACCGCGCCGAGAGCCAACGCTGGAGCAGCAGCGCTCCCGTGGTGACGAGCAGGAGCAGCACGGAAAGCGCGCTGGCGAGGACCGGCCGGCCGCCG
The DNA here is from genome assembly GCF_056396005.1 of Allobosea sp. 05T439. NCBI lineage: Bacteria > Pseudomonadati > Pseudomonadota > Alphaproteobacteria > Hyphomicrobiales > Alloboseaceae > Allobosea > Allobosea sp. 05T439. The sequence goes on from NZ_JBFTKP010000016.1 coordinate 62,482, forward strand.
AACTCGTTGACGAACTCGCCATAGATCAACACGGGCAGGACGCGGAAGCGCTCGCCCAGGATGATCGGCGTCCCCAGGTCGGTGAAGGACGCGACGAAGACGAGCAGCGCGCCCGTCGTGATCGAAGGCACCAGAAGCGGCGCGATCGCGGTGCGGAAAGTGCGGAACTCGCCGGAGCCGAGATTGCGCGCGGCGTCCTCGACGCTCTGGTCGATCGATTTCAGGCCCGACGAGACGAGCAGGAAAACGAAGGGGAAGAACTGCAGCGTGAAGACGAAGATGATGCCCGGCGCACCGTAGATCGAGGGCAGCGGCACGCCGATGGAGTTGAACAACTGGGTCAGGACGCCGCTGCGCCCGAACAGGACGACCCAGGAATAGGAGCCGATGAAGGGCGGCGAGACGAAGGTCAGCACCACGGCGGCGCGCACGAAACCGCGTCCCCAGATATCGTAGCGGTTGACGAAATAGGCCGCGGGGACGCCGAGGCAGACGGCGAAGATCATCGCCCAGATGCTGACCCAGAAGCTGTTCAGCAGCGTCTGGTAGTAGAAGCGTTCCGAGAAGAAATTGACGTAGCTCTCGAAGATGCTGCCGGTCTTGGCCCCGGCCGAGAGGCTGACGCCGACGATATTGCCGACGGGCACCAGCAGGAGCCCGACGATCAGCACGAGCACGATGCCCGTGACCACCGGCCAGAAGCCGAAATGGCGGGAGAACCCGGAGCCGCGCCGCGGCGGGCCGGCTGTCACGGTGATGGCGCTCATCAGGCGGCCTCGGGCGCGAACAGGGCGATGGCCGCCGGCGACACGCCGAGACGATGGCGCGTTCCGATTTCGGGAAGCGTAACGCCGGTGCGGCTCGAGCCCGCGACCTGGACGAGATGCCCACCCCCGAGATCGATGGCGTAGCGCACGGTGCCGCCGAGGAACTGGATGTCGGTCAGGGTTCCGACAAGCCCGTCGCCCTCCCCGTCGAGCGGCCGCAGTTCGATATCCTGCGGCCGGAAGGCAGCGTCCATCGCGCCGCCCGGCATCTCGCCGCGCAGCTTGACGGTGAACTGACCGCCGGGCAGTTCGATCCGGACATGGCCGGGATCGGCATGGCCACGATGCACCGCCGGCAAGAAGTTGTTCTCGCCGATGAAGCTCGCCACGAAGCGCGTGCTCGGCTTGTTGTAGATGTCGTGCGGGCTGGCCACCTGCTCCAGCCGGCCGCCGCGCATCACCGCGATCCGGTCCGACATCAGCAGCGCCTCCTCCTGATCGTGCGTGACATAGATCGTGGTGACGCCGATCTTGCGCTGCAGGGCGCGGATCTCGGTGCGCAGGTGCATCCGCATCTCGGTGTCGAGATTGGACAAAGGCTCGTCCATGAGCAGCACGTCGGGCTCGATCACCATGGCGCGCGCCAGCACGACGCGCTGCTGCTGGCCGCCGGACAATTCGCGCGGCTTGCGGTGGCCCAGATGCGAGAGGCGCGTCAGCGCCAGATAGGTATCGACCTTGTGCTTGACCTCGGCCGCCTTCAGGCCGCGCGCCCGCAAGCCATAGGCGATGTTGTCGACCACGCTGAGATGCGGAAAGATCGCATAGCTCTGGAACACCATGCCCGTATTGCGGTGCTGCGGCGCCAGATCGTCGATGCAGGCATCGCCGAACAGGATGCGCCCGCTCGTCTGCTTCAGGAAGCCGGCGATGATGCGCAGCAGGGTCGTCTTCCCGCAGCCCGACGAGCCGAGCAGCGTGAAGAACTCGCCCTGGGCGATGTCGAGGGAGACACCGTCGACGGCGACGGAATCGCCATAGCGTTTCGTCACCGTATCGATACGGACGGAAGTGGAGGCCATCTGGAAACCCGGTCGCTCGAGCATGTCACGGGAGACGGGCGAGGCGTTGCGCCCTCGCCCGTCATCGGCTGAGCAGCAGCGGTTACTGCTGCGTCTTGACGATGATCTTCTGCATCCTGTCGAGCACTTCGGCGCGGCTGGAGGCGGCCCATTTCGAGTCGTAGTCGATGACCTTGAGATCGCCGGCGGCCTTCATCTCGGGATGCGTCTGGACGCCCATGCGGGTCGGGCGGCGGCCCGGGAACTTGGCGGTGAGTTCCTTCTGGGCCTCGGCCGAGAGCAGGAAATCCGCGAAGAGCTTCGAGGCCTTCGGATTCGGAGCGCCCTTGACGATGAACATGCCCTCCGGCTCCAGCAATGTGCCGTCGGCCGGGTAGACGATGCCGGCAGTGCCGGCGAGCACGTAGTTGATCGCGCCCTCCTCGTAGGTCACGCCGATCGGATATTCACCGCGGCCGACCTGCTGGAACACCAGGCTCGATTTGAGGATGATGTTCATATTTTTGGTCATGTCCTCGACCAGCGTCCACGCCTTCTCGTCGCGGCCGTAGATCAGTAGCCAGGTGTTGAGTGCAGCCAGCKCCGAGCTCGACTTGGACGGGTCGGCATGGACAATCTTGCCCTTCCATTCCGGCTTGGCGAGGTCGGCCCAGGTCTTCGGCGCCTGCTCCGGCTTCACCTGGCTCTTGTTGTACATGATGACCATGGTGCTGGCGGCGAACGGCGTGTTGTACCCGCTGGCATCGAGCATCTTGGGTTCGACATTGGCGAGCTCGGGCGAGCTGTACTTGTCGAACAGATCGGGCGCCGACCCGCCGGTATCGGAGAAGCCGCCCCACATGATGTCGGCGGCCGGACGGTTGCGCTCGGCGCGGATGCGGTTCAGCAGCTCGCCGGTGCCGGCCTTCACGGTGGTGACGCGAATGCCGTATTTGTCACCGAACATCTTGGTGAAATGGTCGACCATCTCGGACGGATGGGACGCGTAGACGACGAGCTTGCCCTCGGTGGCCGGGGCCTGCGCCAGTGCGGCCGCGCCCATCGCAAACGAGGCCATGGCTGCCGTGATGATCGACTTGAAGATCGGCTTCATTATTTCCCTCCGCTTACGTTCGTTTTTGAGTGGTGCGCCTGCCGGCCGAACGATCCGGCGGCGCTTCGGGTTCGATAGATCTCAGACGATGCCGCCGCCGCTCCCCGTGCTCTGCGGGCGCCGCGCGGCTGCGGCCTTGCGGTAGCCGGACAGGCGATAGGCGCCGACGGGGTCGATCGCGCCGCCCGCCCGGCGGCGGGCCTCGGCGAGAAGCGGCGTCACATCGGTGCGGAAGGCGACGCGCAGGGTTTCCGCCGCCATCGCGACGTCGTTCTGCGCCTGGTAGTGCGAAAGCTGCTCCCGATCGACCAGGAGCGCCTGGGCATGGGCGCGCCTTGCGGCATCGGCGCTGAGCATCAGGCTCTCGATCGGGTCGGTGACGTTGTGCGACTGGTCGAGCATCAGCGCCGGCGCCTCGTCCCAGGCATGGCGCTGCTCGGCATCGACCAGCTCGTTGAAGACCAGGAAGAGCCGGAACGGATCGACCGAGCCGGCGTCGAGATCGTCGTCGCCGAAACGGGAATCGTTGAGGTGGAAGCCACCGAGCTTTCCCGCCGCGATCAACCGGGCGACGATCATCTCGATATTGGTCGAGGGGGCGTGATGGCCGAGATCGACCAGGCAGCGAGCGCGCGGGCCGACCGCCTGGGCCGCGAGCAGGCAGGACCCCCAGTCCTGCACCACGGTCGCGTAGAAGGCCGGCTCGAAATTCTTGTATTCGAGCAGCAGCAGCCAGCTGTCGTCGGGAAGAGCGGCCTCGATCTCGGCCACGGAGGCGATATAGCGTTCGAAGGCCCGCGCGAGATGGGACTGGCCGGCGAAGTTGCTGCCATCGGCGAGCCAGATCGTCAGTGCGCGCGCGCCCAGCGCCTGCCCCTTGCGGATGCAGTCGATATTATGCGCAACGGCCTGCGCCCGCACGGCCGCATCGGCATGGGAGAGAGAGCCGAACTTGTAGGAGAGCGCCTGGCCGGGCTGGTCCTGGAAGGTGTTGGAATTCACCGCATCGAAGCCGAGCCCGAGCGCCTCTCCGCGCGCCCTCACAGTCGCCATGTCGGCGACCGCGTCCCAGGGGAAATGCACCGAGACGCGCGGCGTCGCGCGGCCCAACTGCTGGATGACGGCGCAATCGTCGAGCTTGTCGAAGATATCGGCCGGCTCGCCCGGGCCGGGGAAGCGCGCGAAGCGCGTTCCGCCCGTGCCGACGCCCCATGACGGCACCGCGATGTCCAGCGCCGAGACGCGGGCCAGGATCGCTTCGCTGTCGATGCCCCGCCGCGAAAGGGAGCGCGACAGCGCCTCGTAATCCTGCGCGAGCGCTTCACCGGCTCGCCGGTTATGCGCTTCGACGAGCGCGGGATCGATCAGGGGCTCAGCCATCGCCTATCTCGTGAAGGCGGGCGCATGCCCGGCATCGACATTGAGGATATTGCCGGTGGATTTCGCCGAGAGGTCGGAGGCGAAGAAATACACCGCTTCGGCGATATCCTCCGGGAAGACGTTGAGCTTCAGCATGCTGCGCTGCCGATAGACCTCGTCCAGATCGTCGGGAGCGACGTTGTAGGCGCCGGCGCGCTGCRCGCGCCATTCGCCCTCCCAGATCCGCGAGCCGCGCAAGACGGCGTCGGGGTTGACCACATTGGCGCGGATGCCGTGTGGGGCGCCTTCGAGGGCGAGGCAGCGGGCAAGCTGGATCTCGGCAGCTTTCGCTGTGCAATAGGCCGAGGCGTTGGGAGAGGCGACCAGCGCGTTCTTCGACGCGATGAAGACGATGGAACCGCCGCGCGCCTGCACCTTCATGAGCCGGAACGCCTCGCGCGAGACCAGGAAATAGCCGGTGGCGAGAATGTCGATATTGCGCTGCCAGAGGGCGAGGCTGGTGTCCTCGAGCGGTGCGGCCGAAGCGATGCCCGCATTGGAGACCAGGATGTCGAGCCCGCCGAACGCAAGCGCGGCCTCGCTGAACAGGACGATGACGGTCTGCTCGTCGGTCACGTCGACCGGGAAGGCAGCGACACGGTCGCGGCCATGGCTCCCGACCAGAGCCGTCTCGGCCTCGCCCAACGCGGACCTGTCGATGTCGCAGATCACGACGCAGGCGCCTTCGCCGAGCAGCCTTTTCGCGGTGGCCAGGCCGATGCCGCCGGCCCCACCGGTGACTAGAGCGACGCGGCCCTCGAGCGGCTTGCCCTTGGGCAGGCGCTGCAGCTTGGCCTCCTCGAGCAACCAGTACTCGATGTCGAAGGCCTCCTGCTCGAGCAGGCCGACATAGGTCGACGCGGCGGAGGCGCCGCGCATGACATTGATGGCGTTGACGTAGAACTCGCCGGCGATGCGGGCCGTGGCCTTGTCGGCGGCGAAGGTGAACATGCCGATGCCGGGAACCAGGATCACGACCGGGTTGGTGTCGCGCACCGGCGGCGAATCCGAGCGCCTGCAACGCTGGTAATAGCCGAGGTAATCGGCCCGGTAGGCTGCGATGGCCTGCCGGAGCGCCGGGACGAGATCGTCGGCATCCAGGCGCGAGGCATCGATGTCCAGCACCAGCGGGCGGATCTTCGTGCGCAGGAAATGGTCGGGACAGGAGGTGCCGAGCGGCGCCAGCGCGGCGAGATCCCGGCTGCAGACGAAGTCGAGCACCGCGGCCTGGTCGTCGAAATGGCCGATTTTGGCCCGCCCTTCCGAGACGAGCCCCCGCAGGATCGGCATCAGCCGGGCAGCCGCCGCGCGCCGCTGCTCCGGCGCGCACGCCTCGACCGCTGCGCCGCCGAAGGCCGGCTTTCCGGCCTCGCGCCCGGCCAGCCAGGAGATCGCGCGGTTGATCACCTCGACGGTCGTCTCGTAGCAGCCGCGCTGCGTGTCGCCCCAGGTGAACAGGCCGTGGCTGCCAAGAATCACCCCGCGCGCGGCCGGATTGCGGCGCACGAAGCCCTCCAGCATGAGCCCAAGTTCGAAGCCCGGCCGCCGCCAGGGCAGCCAGCCGATATCGTCGCCGAAGATCTCGCGGGTGATCGCCTCGCCATCGACGGCCGCGGCGATGGCGATGATCGCGTCGGGATGGACATGGTCGACATGGGGACGGTCAATCAGTCCGTGAAGCGGGGTATCGATGCTGGCGGCGCGCGGATTCAGGCCGAAGGTGCAATGCGGATAGAGCGCAACGACATCGTCCTCCATCGCCGGCCCGGTATAGCCCTGCCGGACGCTGCGGAAGCGGGCCATATCGAGGGTCGCGAAACCGTCGCGCCGGATCGAGCCGAGATCACCGCCAGAGCCCTTGACCCACAGCACGTCGACCGGGGCGCCGGTCAGCGGGTCCGCCATCTCCAGCTTGGACGAGGTGTTGCCGCCGCCGAAATTGGTGATCCGCTTGTCGGCCCCGAGCAGGTTGGAGCGGTAGACCAGCAGGTCCTGCGGCGACAGCGTCTCCGCCAGCCTCTGGTCCCAGGCACTGGCAAGCAGACGCGACGGACCGCCCGCGATGGCGTGATCGGCCATGATATCCTCGACTTCGACGTTTCCGGCAGATGGCTCGTTTCGGCCACCTTGCGACGATCTGACCGCAAACGATCAACAAATGTCAAGTTCGATCAAATTCCGCCATCTGCTTGCAAGCATCATTGAAATGCGCGCGAAAAAATGGAGGATGCGTCTGGTATGGCCAGCGCCAACGCCAAGAGGATCTCCGAGAATCGGTCGGGGACACGTGCCAGGAAACGAGAACGATGCTCGAGCGCGAACGGCACAGGCTGATCGTCAAGCTGACCAATGAGCGCTCGATCATCGCGCTCTCCGATCTCGTCGACATGCTCGATGCCTCGGAGGCGACGATCCGGCGCGATATCGCGGCGCTCGACCGCAATGGCGAGCTGCGCCGGGTTCGCGGCGGCGCCGAAGCGCTGCGGCCGCGTCACCAGCACCATCTCGCCGGCGTCCCCTTCGCCATGAGCCGCGACGTCAATGTCGCGCAAAAGGAGGCGATTGCGCGCGAGGCGGCCAGGCTGGTCGAGGACGGCATGAGCGTGATCCTCAATGCCGGCACGACAACGTTCGAACTGGCGCGCCTGCTGCGCGGACGCAGCCTGGACGTGCTGACGAATTCCTTCTCGATCGCGGGGGAACTGCTCTCGGTGCGTCCGGGCTGCCGCGTGACGATTCCGAGCGGCACGGTCTATCCCGAGCACAACATCATCCTGAGTTCCTTCGAGCATGACGGCACCGAGAGCTTCGCCGGCGATGTGCTGTTCATGAGCTGCTACGGGCTCGGCCGCGCCGGAGCGACCGAGATGGACCCGCTGGTCGCGCGTGCCGCGCAAAAGCTGGCGCGCAGGGCCGAGCGCGTCGTGGTGCTGGCCGACAGCGCCAAGCTCAAGGTGCGCTCCTCGATGGTCGTCGCCCCGCTCGAGGCTATCGATGTCATCATCACCGATAGCGGCGCCGGCGCCTCCGAGATCGAACTGCTGCGCAGCCTTTGCCCCGATGTGCGGATCGTCGAGCCGGTCAGTACCAGCGAGCCGCCGGTGCTTCGTTCCGCCTCATGACGCCGGCTGCTCCGTGATCATTTCACGCCAGGTCTGGCGATAGGGTTCAAGGTCGAGGTCGAGCGGCGCGATATCCTGCACTGCGAGCGCATAGTCCGGCAGTTGCCCGCTCTCCGCCGGCCAATGGGCGAGCAGCGCCGCGCCGACGCCCGTGCCATGCTCGGCATGCGAGGCCTGCACGCGTACGTCCGGCAGGAGCGTGGCGAGCGCCCCGAGATAAAGCACATTCCTGGCGAAAGGGCCGTCGACATAGAGCCTGCGAACGGGGCCGGTGAGCGCGAGGCATTCGCAGGTCATCAGCGCGCAGTAGAGCGCAGCCAGCGCCGCACTCTGCGCCTCGCCTGAAGGCGCACCCAGAATGACGCCCTTGCTTCCGGGAAACGGGCCGCCGGCCGCGAAGGACGGCAGCGCGACAATCCCGGCAGCCACGAGCGCACGCAGATCCGCGATGCCGGCTTGCGCGCCCAATCCCGCCGCCCCGGCGATCTCGGCATAGTCCCGCCCGCCCATAAAACGGGCCGATGCGACGGGCCGGCCGAGCACGTCGACATTCGCCAGCGTGTMGCGCGTGGCCGAAAGGCCTTGGAGATGCCCTGCCGTATTGAAGCAGACGAACCAGGTGCCGGTGCTGACCAGCGCGAAAGGGTCTCGCGATCCGGCGAGATAGCGCACGAATGAGGCGTTGCTGTCATGGACGCCGGTCAGGATCCGGCACGAGCCGGGCAGGCCGAGCGCCGGCGTCGCCTCGCCCAGCGTGCTCCAGGCGGGCGCGACCGGCGGCATCAGGCGGTCCCAGCCCATCGCGGCGGAGAGCGAAGACGGGGCCGCTTTCAACGGAGCCCAGAGATCGGTGTGGCAGCCGAGCGACGAGACTTCCGAGGCCATCTCGCCGCCGAGCTTCCAGGCCCAGTATTGCGGATAGGCGATCAGCGCCTGCGCTTGGCCGAAGAGATGCGGGACGGCACGATCGAGCGCGAAGAGCTGCCGCCCGGCATTGAGTCCCAGCGGCAGGTTCGGCGAAAAACTCTCCGCGAAATCCGGCCGCAGCCTGTCATATTCTGCCGAAACGGCGTCGGGAACAGGCTGTTCGTAGTCGACGATCGCGTGGGCGAGCCCGCCTTTCCCGATGACGGCGAAGGCCGCGCCATGCGTGGTCGGGACGATCGCGGACAGGCCGAACCGCGCCGCGATCTCCTTCAGACTCGCCAGGACGAACTCCCAGCAGCGCGCCGTGTCGAGGCGCCCGCCAGCGCTGGTCGAGGCCATGCCATGGGCAGCGACGAGGGTGAGATCGGGGGCGAAGGCCAGGACCTTGCTGTTGGTCTTGCCGATATCCAGCACTGCTGTGACGCCGGAGCGCATGATCACTGTCCCCCACGGCATCAGGCCGGCTATCGCACTCTGTCCCACGCACCGTTCTGCTTGCGAATCGGGGCTTGCGAAGACCGACCATCGCGCATATCGCAGCCGATTCTCGAGGCTCCATCGGCACTTATCCGCGCCACGGGATCATTGCAGCGATTGTGACGGCGCAAATATACGCTCGTCAACGGCGGGGACATCGGCCAGGGGCCACCCCCAACGACGTGCGCAGAGCAGCCCTCCCCTGATCTGCGCTGGCCCGCATCCGACGTCGGTTCGTCGTCGCCCCCGCGCGCTCAGGTCGCCCCATCGTTGTAGACGCCGGCTTCGTCGCGGATCCACTCGACGAAGGCCTGAACGTTGACGTTCTCGTCGAAGCGCTTGGGGTAGACGACGAAATAGGCGTCCTCGCAGCGCATCCTGTGCGGACTGGCGACCACGAGCGCGCCCGACTGGATTTCCTCCCGCACCAGGAAGTCCGGAAGGATCGCGACGCCGATCCCGGCGATCGCGGCCTGGATGACCAGCGAGTAATATTCGAATTTCGGCCCGGCGATGCCGTTGACGCCGCTGGCTCCGGCATCGGCCAGCCAGTCACGCCAGAGATAGGGGCGCGTGGTGTGCTGCAGCAGCGGCAGCCGGGCAAAGCCCTCGGGGCTCGCCAGGGCCCTCCCCCCGATCAGCGTGGGCGCACAGACCGGGATCACATGCTMGTCCATCAGGTGGTGGATGCGGGCGCCTGGCCAGGTCGGGCTGCCGAAATGGATCGCGGCATGCGCCTTCTCCTCCTCGAAGCTGAACGGCCTGATCTTCGAGATCAGGTTGATGTCGACGGTCGGATGCTGGGCGATGAACCGGGCCAGCCGTGGCACCAGCCAGCGCGAGCCGAAGGTCGGCAGGCAGGCGACGGTAAGCACGCCGCCCTTGCGCCCATGCGACAGGAGCCGCGTGGTCGCGACTTCGACCCGGTTCAACAGGCTGCGCAGCTCCTCGGCATATTCCTCGGCTGCAACGGTCGGGGTGAGCCGCTGCTTGTCGCGCAGGAACAGATTTTGGCCGAGCAGCTCTTCGAGCGCGGCCAGCCGGCGGCTGACGGCGCTCTGGGTCAGGTTGAGCTCGGCTGCGGCGCGCGTCACGCTGCGATGGCGCGCGACGGCTTCGAAACAGGCGAGATCCCGGGTCGGCGGCAATGTCCTGCGCAAGGTCTCTCTCCGGATCGCTCATTCCAATTTGGAATGATCTGCATCGGAAAACAGCGATGGGCAAGCTGTGCGACCGGCCCTAGCCTTCCCCTAATGGAATGCAGCAGCGCCGACACCCACGCCCCCAGAACGGCGTGGGGCTGCTTGCAGGTGAAACAAGAACGAGGGGGAAAGACGATGAGGCTGGCGACGGCATTCGCAGGCACGCTGATGGGGCTCGGCGGTCTCCTGGTCACCGGCACGACAGCGGCCCTGGCACAAGGGCAGCCGGTTCCCGAGATCAAGCTGCTGACCTGGCCCGCCGCCAAGTACCAGCACTATTTCGAGACCTCGAACTATGTCGCCGAGGGCTGGCGCAAGCTCGGCCTCAAGGTCACGCTCAACCCGCAGCCCTTTCCCAGCCCGATGCTGTCGAAATGGTTCAAGGAGCATGATTTCGACGTGGTGATGTCGGTGCTGTCCGGCTCGCCGCAGCGTTCGGAGCCGGACTTCTTCACCAACGCCCAGTTCAATTCGCGCAACAGCGCGCCAGGCGATTCCAATGTCGGCTCCTTCTCCAGCGCGAAGGTCGACGAGCTCGGCGCCAGGCAGCTCGCGCTCTATGACGCACAGGAGCGCCGCAAGGTGATCCATGAAATGCAGCGCGTCCTGGCCGACGAGCGGCCCGAGGCGGTGGTCGCCTATGTCGTCAACACCTTCGCCATGAATGCGGCCAAGGTCGACATCCCCGGCTACGAGGACACCTCCGACGGCCCGCGCTCGCTCTGGAACATGCTGCGCCTGACCTCCAAGTCCGGCGCGGCGGTCAGGATCGGCCGGACGATCGATCAGGGCACCTTCAACCCGCTGGCGGCGACGATCGTCGAGGACTTCAACACGCTGAGCCTGGTCTACGACAAGCTCGTCGAGCTCGGCCCCGACGGCTCGCCGCGCATGTGGCTGGCGCAGTCGCTCGCGGTGGTCGATCCGACCACCGCGGTGGTGAAGCTCCGGCAGGGCCACAGCTTCAGCGACGGCAAGCCGGTCACCGCCGAGGACGTGAAGTTCTCCTTCGACTACTTGAAGCGCTGGGATGCGGTCTATTTCAAGAAGTACCTGGAGAAGCTCGCCTCGGTCGAGATCGTCGATCCGGAGACGCTGCGCTTCACGCTGACCGAAGCCTATGCGCCCTTCATCATCAACACGCTCGGCCAGGTGCCGGTCCTGCCGAAGCATGTCTGGGCGGACGTGGTCGAGAAGACCGGCATCGCCAAGCCGCAGGACTTCCGCAACATGCCGCTCGTCGGCAGCGGTCCCTATGTGCTGCGCTACTGGCGCGAGGGCCAGGAAATCTCGCTGCAGCGCCGCGCCGACCACTTCGCCAAGCCGGCTTCCGACCTGCTGATCATCGTCTTCGGCTCGGCCGAGCTCGTCGGCGCCTCTCTGAAGAAGGGCGATATCGACGTCTCCTTCCAGCCGATCGTGCCGACGGTGGTCAAGGAGTTCGCGGCCGAGAAGAACATCAAGCTCATCCAGGCGCGTTCGAACGGCCATATGTCGATGCGCTACAACACGGCGCGCCCGGCCCTCGCCAACCGGGCGCTGCGCCAGGCCATGGCGCATGCCATCCCCTATGAGGCGATCATCGAGGACGTGCTGGGCGGCGATGCCGGCCGCAGCGCCACGCCGATCGTGCCGGTCAACGCCTTCTGGCATGACAGCTCGATCCCGCTGCCCGCCTATGACATCGACAAGGCGAAGGCGATCCTGAAGGCGGCCGGCTTCAGCTGGGGGCCGGACGGCGCCCTGCTCATGCCCGCCAAGTGATGCGGCCGTCTGACACGGCAGCCGGATCCGCGAACCTTCCTGCGATGATCGACGTCAGGGACCTGACCAAGCACTACGCTGCAGCGGCGGGCCTGCGCTCGCTGCTGCCCGGCCGGGGCCGCGAGGTCACCCGGGCGGTCGAGGGCGTCAGCTTCGCGATCGGCGCCGGCGAGGTGCTCGGCCTCGTCGGGGAATCCGGCAGCGGCAAGTCGACCACCGGTCGCCTGCTGGTCGGGCTGGAGACGCCGACCTCGGGCTCGATGCGGATCGACGGCAGCGACAGCGCCGCCGCCCGCGCCCGCGACAAGAAGGCCTTCCACCGCCAGGTCCAGATGATCTTCCAGGACCCGTATGGCGCCCTCAACCCGCAGCACGTCGTCGAGGACCTGGTCGGGCGGCCGCTGCTCTATCAAGGGGTGCGCGATCGCGCCGCCATCGCGGCCAGCGTTCGCGCCGTCCTCGCCGAGGTCGGTCTTACCCCGGTGGAGAGCTATCTCGGCAAGCACCCGCACCAGCTCAGCGGCGGCCAGCGCCAGCGCGTCTGCATCGCCAGGGCCATCATCCTGGAGCCGCGCTTCCTGGTCGCCGACGAACCGGTCTCGATGCTCGACGTCTCGATCAAATGGGACATCGTGCGCCTGCTGAAGCGCCTCGCCCGCCAGCGCGGCATCGCGATGCTCTACATCACCCATGACCTCGCCACCGTCGGCGCCGTCTGCGACCGGCTCGCGATCATGTATCGCGGCCGCATCGTCGAGACCGGCCCGGTCGAGCAGGTGATGGCCGCACCGGTCGATCCCTATACGCGCACCCTGATCGCCGCGATCCCCTCCGCCGATCCCGATGCCGTGCGGGTGCCGCGCCCCATCCTCGTGCAAGGGCTGGGTTGAACCATGGCCGGCTATCTCCTGCGCCGCTTCTGGCACATGGTCCTGACGCTGTTCGCCATGGCGACGCTGATGTTCTTCCTGTTCCGGCTCCTGCCCGGCGACCCGACCGCGACGGTGATAAGCCCGTCGCTCTATCCCAAGGCGCAGGAGGCGATGCGCCAGCAATTCGGGCTCGATCGGCCGCTCTTCGAGCAATACCTGCTTTATCTGCGCAATCTCCTGGTCCTCGATTTCGGCTTCTCGTTCCAGACCAACCGGCCGGTCTTCGAGATGATCCAGGGTCGGCTGCTCAATACGCTGCTGCTGATCCTGCCCTCCATGCTCGCGGCCTATGTGCTCGGCGCGGTCATCGGCGCCATCGCAGCCTGGAAGCGCGGCAGCGCCGGGGAGGTCAGCCTCGTCTTTACCGCGACCGCACTGCAATCGGCCCCGCTGTTCTGGCTCGGCATGCTCGCGATCCTGCTGTTCTCGATCAAGCTCGACCTCTTCCCGATCGGCCATATCGTCACGCCTGGCCTGTTTCCCGAGCAGGACTGGCGGATGTATCTCTCGGCCGACTTCCTGCATCACCTGATGCTGCCCTTCCTCGTCAATACGCTCTACCAGCTCTGCTTCCCGCTGCTGCTGATGCGCTCGACGATGCTGTCGACCATCGGCGAGGACTATATCGAACTCGCCCGCATGAAGGGGCTGAGCGAGCGCCGCGTGCTCTTCGGCCATGCCGCCCGCAACGCCTTGCTGCCGCTGGCGACGACGCTGCCGATGATCCTCGGCTGGGCGGTCGCGGGCTCGGTGGTGATCGAGACGGTGTTCTCCTGGCCGGGGCTGGGCCTCTTGATGGTCGAGGCGATCAGCCGCGCCGATTATCCGGTGGCGCAGGCCGCCTTCCTGCTCATCGCGGTTTTAACCGTGTTCGGCACCTTCATCGCCGACCTGCTCTGCGGTCTGCTCGATCCACGCATCGTCTACACCTGATCATGCCGACCATCATCCTCGACTTCTTTCGCGCCGTCTGGCGCGGCCCCTTCGGCCCCACGGGCCTGGTGATCCTCGGGATCTGCCTCGCGCTCGCCATCCTGGGGCCGACGATCGCGCCCTATGATCCGGTCGCGCGCAATTACGACGCCGCCGGCAAGCTGCTGCGCCTGGCCTCGCCCTCCTGGCAGCACTGGCTCGGCACCACCCTGCTCGGCCGCGACGTGCTCAGCCAGATGCTGGTCGGCGCCCGTCCGGCGCTGCTCGTCGGCGGGCTGACGGCGCTCGGCACCGTTCTCATMGGGGTCAATATCGGCCTGATCGCCGGCTATTTCGGTGGTCGCATCGACTCCTTCCTGATGCGGCTGACCGACATGTTCCTCGGCCTGCCCTTCCTGCCCTTCATCATCATCGTGCTCTCGCTCACCGGCCGCAGCCTGACGACGATGGTCATCGCCATGACACTGGTGATGTGGCGCTCGACGGCGCGGGTGGTGCGCGCCCAGGTGCTCTCGCTGCGCGAGATGCCCTTCATCGCCGCCGCCCGGATCACCGGCGCCAGCGATCTCGCCATCATCTACCGCGAGATCGCGCCCAATATCATGCCAATCGCGCTGGTCAGCGTCGCCTTCGCGCTCGCCTGGGCGATCATCACCGAGGCCAGCATCGGCTTCCTTGGATTCAGCGATCCCTCGGTCGTGAGCTGGGGCTCGATCGTCTATGACGCCTACGCCTCGCAGATGATGTATCGCGCGCCCTGGTGGGTCGTGCCGCCGGGCATCGCGATCATGGTGCTGGTCTCGGCGGTCTATTTCGTCGGCCGAGCCTATGAGCAGGTCATCAATCCGCGCCTGAGGACGGGCTGACGCCATGCTGCCGAGCGACACCCATCCCTTGCTGTCGATCGCCGGTCTCGCGGTGAGCTACGGCACGCCACGCGGCCCGGCCAGCGCCATTGCCGACCTCAGCCTGGAGATCGGCAAGGGCGAGAATCTGGGCCTGATCGGCGAATCCGGCTGCGGCAAAAGCACATTGCTCAAGGCGGTTATGGGGGTGATGCCCGACAATGCGCGGATCGTCGCCGGCCGCATCGCGTTTCAGGGCCGCGATCTCGTCGCCGGCAGCGACCGGTTCCGGCGCTCCGTGCGCTGGGCCGGCATCTCGATGGTCACGCAGAGCGCCCTCAATGCGCTCAATCCCGTTCTGCGTGTCGGCGATCAGATCGCCGAGGCGATCCTGGCCCATCGCGATGTCTCCCGGGCCGAAGCCTGGCGCCGGACCGAAGCGCTGCTGACCATGGTCGGTGTCGCTCCGGAGCGGGCGCGCGACTATCCCCACCAGTTCTCGGGCGGCATGCGCCAGCGCGCGATCATCGCCATGGCGCTGGCGCTCGAGCCGCCGCTGGTGCTGGCCGACGAGCCGACCACGGCTCTCGACGTCGTCGTCCAGGACCAGATCTTCCAGAGCCTGCGCGCACTCCAGCAGCGGCTCGGCTTCTCCCTGCTGCTGGTGACGCACGACCTCGCGCTGGTCATCGAGAATTGCGAGCGCGTCGCGGTGATGTATGCCGGCATGATCGTCGAGACCGGGCCGACGCGGGATGTCATCCGCCGGCCGATGCACCCCTATACGCTCGGGCTCAAGAACGCACTGCCGCGGCTCGGCAGCCGCTACGAACCGATCGCGATCCCGGGCGGCCCGCCGGACCTGACCGATCCTCCGCCGGGCTGCCGCTTCGCCGCGCGCTGCCCCTTCGCCCTGCCGCTGTGCCGGACCGAGCCGCCCGCGCTCACTACCGTCGCGCCGGGTCGGCAGGCGCGCTGCCACCGCGCCGCGGAGATCGACGCACTCGCCCCCCTCGCCGCGCTCCCGCAGACCTGGGACGCGCTCGCCGCCGCGCCGCGATGACCTTCCCGATGCTCGGCCCGCAACGCGGGCAGATCATGGATTCCCGGAAGCAACCCCAAACCTGAAACGGAGATCGAAGTGAACTACTTCGCCTATGCCAATCTTATGGACATCAATTGCATCCACGGGGTCGCCCCGTCCGCGAAGGCGCTCACCATTGCCTGCCTGAAGGATTACGAGCTGACCTTCGGAAAAACCACGGACGGTTCGTATAACGGCGCGCGGCTCGCCCCCTCCAAGGGAGCCGAAACCTGGGGCGTTCACTACGAACTCTCCGAAAGCGACATGGCGGCCATGGACAAGTCGGCCGGCACGGATCAGGGCCACTGGGCTCACAAATCCGTGGTGCTCCATATGCCCGACGGCCAGCTCGTGAATTCGACGACCTACGACATACCCAATCCGTCAGGACCGTCTGGAGCACCGGCGCATTATATCGAGCCGTTGCTCAAGGGCGCGCGCGCCAACAACCTCCCCCCGGCCTATATCGAAAAGCTGGAAAGGCTCCTGAAGGTCGCTTGATCCGCTCGGCCGGTTCACGAGGCGCGGCCGGCGAGGCTCCGTGGCGCACACCGCTCAAACGGACCCTTCGCCAGTCGACGCGCTGCCGGCCCCGACCTGGCGGGATCGTCAGCTCGCGCTCCCGCATGCCGCAAGAGCGGTGCAGCGCGCTGGTCAGCGCGCCCGCGGGTCGAGGGCGTCGCGCAGGCCGTCGCCGAGCAGGTTGAACGACAGCACGGTTGCGAAGATGGCGATGCCGGGCCAGAGCGCCATCCAGGGCGCATTGCTCAGGAAGCGCTGCGCCGAATTCAGCATCGAGCCCCAGGAGGGCGCCGGCGGCTGCAGGCCGAGGCCGAGGAAGGACATGCTCGCTTCCGCGATGATCGCCGCTGCGATCGTCAGTGTCGCCTGGACCATGAGCTGCGGCAGGATGTTCGGCAGGATGTGGCGCACCGCGATGCGCCATTGCGGATTGCCGACCGCGCTTGCCGCCTCGACATAGTCCTCAGCCTTGATCGAGAGCACCTGGCCGCGCGTCAGGCGGATGAAGAGCGGCATGGCGGTAATGCCGATCGCCAGCATCGCGTTCGTCAGGCTCGGCCCGAGGAAGGCCGCGAGCGCGATCGCGAGGATCAGGAACGGGCAGGCCAGCATCGCATCGGTGAAGCGGCTGATCAGGCCGTCGACCAGGCCGCCGAGAAAGCCGGCGGCGAGCCCGAGCGGAACGCCGATCGCCATGGCGATGCCGACCGAGGTCAGTCCCGCCAGCAGCGAGGCCCTGGCGCCCCAGATGATGCGCGAAAGCATGTCGCGGCCGGCCTCGTCGGTTCCGAACCAGTGCGCGGCGGAGGGTGCCTTGCGCACCGCGGTCCAGCTCTGCGCCGCCGGGTCGTAGGGCGCCAGAAGCGGCGCGAAGACGGCGACGAAGACCATGAGCAGCACGACGGCGAGACCGACCAGCGCGCTCTTGCGCTTCGACAGGCGCCGCCATACGCGGCCGCGGAAGAAGTTCGCGACGGGATTGGCCGAAGGCTTGGGTTCCGAGATCGTCAGCACAGCTCAGCTTCTCAGTCTTGGGTTGACGAGGATGTATCCGATGTCGGCCAACAGGTTGAGGACGATGTAGAAGAGCGAGGTCACGAGCACGACGCCCTGCACCACGGGATAATCGCGGGTGAAGACGGCATCGACGATCAGCTTGCCGAAGCCCGGGATCGTGAAGATCTGCTCGGTCAGGACCGCGCCGGAAAGCAGCGCTCCGAACTCAAGCGCACCAAGAGTGATGATCGGCGTCAGCGCATTGCGCATCGCATGCTTGAACACGACGACCCATTCGCTGAGGCCCTTGGCGCGCGCGGTGCGAACGTAATCGCTTTCGAGCGCCTGGAGCATCGCGCTGCGGGTGTGGCGCATGATGACGCCGGCGATCGCGGTGCCGAGCACGCAGGCGGGCATGATCGTCGTCGAGAGGTTCATCCTGAGGTCCTCCCAGGGGCTGACGAAGCCCGAGGCCGGCAGCCAGCCGAGATGGACCGAGAAGAACATGATCAGCATGATGCCGAGCCAGAAATTCGGCACCGAGATGCCGGCAAGCGACGCGACATTGGTGGTGTAGTCGATGGCGCTGTTGGGGCGCAGAGCCGAAATGACGCCCGCCGTGATGCCGACCACGAGCGCGATCAGGATGCCCATGACCGCGAGCTGCAGCGTCACCGGCAGCTTGAGCAGGATCAGCTCGAGGACGGGGCGGTTATGGCGCATGGATTCGCCGAGATCGCCGGTCACCACACCCTTCAGCCAGTAGAGATACTGGACGATCAGGGGCTGATCGAGGTGATACTGGGCGCGGATCGCGGCCAGCGTCGCCTCATCGGGATTTTCGCCGGCGAGCACCAGCGCCGGATCGCCCGGCAGGAGATGCTGCAGCGAGAAGATGATCATCGACAGAAGGATGACCGTCGGGACGAGCTGCAGAAGGCGGCGTCCAAGAAGCGAAGACATGGGTCAGCCCTCCGTCACGGTCTGGGCCGGCCGCGCAGCCATGGCTTCAAAGGCCGCGAACAGCTTTTCGAGCTTCGGGTTGCGCGGTTCACGCGCAATCTCGGCTGCATCCTGTGCCGGCAGTTCGCGCCAGAAGGCGCAGGCATTGGCATGGCCGCCCGCTTCGACCTCGAGCACCATGCTCACGCTCTTGCAGGCCGGTCGCGCATGCGGGCAGCGTGTATGCAGCCGGCATCCTTCGGGCGGGGACAGCGGGCTCGGCAGATCGCCATGGAGTCTCGCCGCGCGCGAGCGCTGGTGGCTCGGCGGCGCCGCGACCGGAATGGCCGAGAGCAGCGCCCGCGTATAGGGGTGGCGCGGCGCGGCGAAGATCTCGTCGGAGGTGCCCATCTCGACGACCTTGCCGAGATACATCACGGCGACGCGATCGGCGATGTGCTTCACGACACCGAGGTCGTGCGAGATGAAGACGAAGGCAATGCCGAGCCGCTTCTGCAGGTTCTTCAACAGGTTGAGGACCTGCGCCTGGATCGAGACGTCGAGGGCCGACACCGCCTCGTCGCAGATGATCGCCTTCGGCTCGGAGGCGAGCGCCCGGGCGATGACCACGCGCTGGCGCTGGCCGCCGGAGAATTCATGCGGATAGCGGTCCGCCTGTTCCGGGCGCAGGCCGACCATGTCTAGAAGCTCCGCGACGCGCCTGGCGCGCTGCCCGGCCGGCACGATGTCGTGCAGCATCAGCGGCTCGGCGATCGTCTKGGCGATCGTCATGCGCGGGTTGAGCGAGGCATAGGGGTCCTGGAAGATCAGCTGCACATGCCGGCGCTGTGCGCGCACGGCCGCGTGGCTGGCGTGGGTGACGTCCTGCCCGTCGATGAAGACCTCGCCGGCGCTGGGCTCGATCAGGCGCATCAGCAGGCGGCCGAGCGTCGACTTGCCGCAACCGGATTCGCCGACGATGGCGAGCGTTTCGCCGGGCATCAGCGACAGGGTCACGTCATCGACCGCGCCGACGGACGCGAGCGGGCGGCCAAACAGCGAGCGCTTGACGACGAAGCTCTTGCCGAGGCCGCGGGCTTCGAGGATCGGCTTGGCCGCGGGGGAGCTGGAGGCGCTCTGGATCATGGGACGAGGTCCTGCATGGGCGCACGCCAGCAGCGGCTGAAATGGCCGGCCGTGACCTCGATGAGGTCCGGCATCTCGGCGCAGCGCGCGACGCGGAAGGGGCAGCGCGCCTGGAAGCGGCAGCCCGAGGGCGGATTGGCCATATCGGGCACGGTGCCGGTGATGGCGACCAGCTGCTCGCGCTTTTCGTCGAGACGCGGTAGCGAGCCGAGCAGGCCGACCGTGTAGGGGTGCTGCGGGAAGGTGAAGAGATCCTCGACCGAGCACTGCTCGACGACCTGGCCGGCATACATGACGATGACGTCGTCGCAGGATTCCGCGACCACGCCGAGATCATGGGTGATGAGGATGATGGCGGTGCCGGTCTTCTGCTGCAGCTCGCGCATCAGCTCGAGCACCTGCGCCTGGATCGTGACGTCGAGCGCAGTCGTCGGCTCGTCGGCGATCAGCAGCTCGGGATCGCAGGCGAGCGCCATGGCGATCATCACGCGCTGACGCATGCCGCCCGAGAGATTGTGCGGATATTGATGGTAGCGGGTCTCGGGCGACGGAATGCGCACCAGCTTCAGCATGGCGATGGCGCGTTCGGTCGCCTCCTTCTTCGAGATCGGGCGGTGGCGCAAGATGACTTCGTTGATCTGCTCGCCGACCGTATAGGACGGGTTGAGCGAGGTCATCGGCTCCTGGAAGATCATCGCCAGCCGGTTGCCGCGCAGGCTGCGCATGCCTGATTTGCTCTCGTCGAGCAGCTCGCGGCCATCGAAATTGACGCGGCCGGAAATGCGCGCGCTGTGCTCGGGCAGAAGCCGCATCACGGCGAGCGAGGTCACGCTCTTGCCGCTGCCGGATTCGCCGACGATCGCCAGCGTGCGCCCCTTCCGGACCGAGAAGCTGACGCCATCGACCGCAGTCACGGTGCGCGTGTCGCCTTCGAAGGCGACACGCAGGTTGTTGACGTCGAGGACGGACGCGGATGCGTCATCAGCCCGAACGGATCGGAGTGGGGTGCTCATCGCGTCCTTGGTACCGGTTCAGTTCTCGGTTCCGGCTCAGTTCCCGGGTGCCGGCTCAGTTCTTGCGGCTGACGTCAGCCAGGCGGATGATGCCATCCGGAGCGGGCTTGAGGCCGGTGATCTTGGAGCTGTGCGCGAAGATCCACTGCGAGTGGTAGAGATAGACGATCGGCAGGTCCTTGAGCAGGATCGCGACCGCCTTGGCGTATTMGGCCTGGCGCGCAGCGGGGTCCCCGAGCGAGCGGGCCTTGGCGAGGATCGCGTCGAGCGCCTCGTTGCAATACTTGGCGTCGTTCGTCGCGGCGCCGCAGGAGAGCATCGGGGTGACGTTCAGGTCGGGATCGACGCGGCCGCTCCAGCCGACGAGATGCGACTGGAACTTGCCCTGGCGGGCGACGTCGAGCAGCGTCATCAGTTCGGTCGGCTTGATCGAGACCTTGATGCCGATGTCCTGGACCATCGCCTGGATAAGCTGGGCGACCTGCTGGCGCTCGGCATCGGTGGGAACGAGCAGTTCCAGATTKACCGACTTCACACCGGCCTCGGCCATCTTCTTCTTGGCGGCGTCCAGGTCACGGGCCGGAACCGGGAAGCTCTTGTCGTAGAACGGGCTCGACGGCGGGAACGGCTGGTTGCCGATGCTGGCCTGGCCGTCGAAGACGACATTGCTGATGGCCTGACGATCGATCGCGAGGCTGAAGGCTTCGCGGATCGCGGCCTTCTTGCCGGCATCGAGATTGGCGCCATCGCCACCGATGCTGAAGGTGATGCCGTAATAGCCAAGGCCGACGACGGGATCGACGGCGAGCGCCTTGTCGGCCTTGACGGCGTCCACGTCGGTCGCTGCCAGACGCTCGATCAGGTCGAGCTGGCCCGAGCGCAGGTTCAGCAGGCGGACGTTGGAATCCGGCATGCCGCGATAGATCAGGCGATCGAACTTGTACTTCGCCGCATCGTAATATTGCGGGAATTTCTCGAGGACGATGCGGTCCTGGACCACGCGCTCGAGGAATTTGTAGGGACCGGAGCAGACCGGCGCATCGGTGAACTTGTCGCCGAGCTTTGCACCAGCCGCTGGGCTGATGATCATGCCGGCGCGGTCGCTGAGCGCGGCGAGCAGCGGAACCGAAGGCTCCTTGAGGCTGATCTTGACGGTGGTCGGATCGACGGCTTCGACGCTCTTGATCGCGCTGATTTCAGCCTTGCGCCGCGAGATGCCCGAGGTGAGCGCGCGCTCCAGATTGTACTTGATCGCCGCGGCGTCGACCTTGGTCCCGTCGTGGAAGACGGCATCGCTGCGCAGCGTCAGGGTCAGCACGGTGCTGTCTGCGCTCCATTCCCAGCTGGCCGCCAGCATCGGGATGATTTTGCCGTTCTGGTCGATGTCGACGATCTTGTCGCAGAGCGACTGCAGCACGTGGCGGCCGACGAAGCTCCAGTTGGACACGGGGTCGAGCGTATCAGGATCGTCCTGCAGGCCGATCTTGAGAACGGTCTGGGCGGCGGCGGGCGCCACCGTCACGGCCATGGCGCCGAGCGTCAGGCTGGCTGCGAGTGCAAGATAAGTCGGTTTCATCGATAGTCCCCTCTCCTGTTCCGGAATGCTTGTCTCATTGGGGTCAGCGGGTCGGGATCAGCGGGCGACCGCATAACCCTGGACGCCGCGCGGGTTGGCGCCGGCCTTCACCAGCTGCACATCGCCATCCATCTCGCGGGCGACCGCCGAGAGGCGTCCTTCGGACCAGGCGTCGCCGACGGTGATCTTGTGGCCCCGCGCCGCCAGATCGTCGCGGACCGCCTGCGGGAAGCGGTCTTCGAGCGTGACCGCGCCGAAGCTGATCTCGCGCGGCCAGAAGGAGCTCGCGAGATGGTCGGTATGGAAGGACGGGGCGTCGATCGCTTCCTGCAGGTTCATGCCCTTGTGGAGATGGCGCAGCAGCATGATCAGCTGCCATTGATCCTGCTGGTCGCCGCCCGGCGTGCCGAAGGCCATGTAGGGCTGGCCGTCCCGGTAGACGGTGGACGGGGTCAGCGTCGTGCGCGGCCGCTTCGACGGCGCGAGCGTGGAGTTCAGGCCCTCTTCGAGCCAAAACATCTGCGCACGGGTCGTCAGGCTGAAGCCGAGACCGGGAATGACCGGGCTCGACTGGAACCAGCCGCCCGACGGCGTCGCGGACACCATATTGCCCCAGCGGTCGACGGCGCTGACCTGCACGGTGTCGCCGCGCTGGGCGCCTTCGCGGGTCAGTGCCGGTTCGCCCTGCCTGTCATTCGGCAATTTGGCTTCGCGGGCGACCGTCGGCTCGCCGCCGCCAAGGCCGGGCTGTGCAATGGTGCCAACCGTGCGCAGCGGCGGCAGATTGGGATTGCGCCCCTCAGGGGTGCCGGGGAGGACGTCCATCGACGCCTTACCCGTGATCAGCGCGCGGCGGATATCGGCATAGCCGGAGGAGAGCAGCGCCTTGATCGGTACATCGGAGCTGTCGCCGTACCAGGAATCGCGGTMGGCCATCGCGAGCTTGGCCGTCTCGACGACGAGATGCACGAAATCGGCGCTTGTCGGATCGAGATCGGCGATATCCGTGCCCTTGAGGATCTGCAGCATCTGCAGCAGGACCGGTCCCTGCGACCACGGCCCACATTTGAAGACCTCGCAGTCGCCATAGGTCACGGAGACCGGCTTTTCGATCTGCGGCTGATAGTCGGCCATGTCCTGGGCGGTGATCAGGCCCTTGTGGCGGCGGCCCGAGACGTCCCAGACCTCTTGCGTGGCGCAGAATTCCTCGATCCGCTCGGCGACCGGGCCGCGATACCAGAAGTCGAGCGCCGCATTGATGCGTGCCTCGCGATTCCCGGCCGATTTCGCGTGGTCGAGGATTTGCTGGTAGAGCGCGGCGATCTGCGGATTGCGGAAGAGCTTGCCGGACTGAGGCGCCACGCCGCCCGGCAGGTAAATCTCCGCGGAACTCGGCCAGTGGGTCTCGAACAGCTCGCGCATCGAGGCGATCGTCCGGGCGATGCGCGGCACCAGCGGATGGCCGGTCCTGGCATAGTAGATCGCTGGCGCCAGCACGTCCTCGAGCTCGGCCGTGCCGTAGTCGCGCAGCAGCGTCAGCCAGGCGCCGAACGCGCCGGGAATGCAGGCGGCGAGCAGGCCGGTGCCCGGAATGATATCGAGGCCGAGATCCTTGAAATGCTTGATGGTCGCCTTCGCAGGGGACGGCCCCTGCCCGCAGATGACGATCGGCTGATCGGCTTCGGCCGGGGTCACGATGATCGGCACCTCGCCGGCGGGGCCGTTGAGATGGGGCTCGACGATCTGCAGGACGAAACCGGTGGCGACCGCGGCATCAAAGGCGGTGTGGCCCTTTTCCAGGATGGACATGCCGACGGTCGAGGCAAGCCAATGCGTCGAGGAAACGGCTCCGAATGTGCCCCTGAGTTCCGGTCGCGTCGTAAAAGTCATGGCAATTCCTCATTTCCAGCCATCCGCGACCGCCTTGAGGAAGGCTGTCGACAAGGCCGGAGATCCACGCGGGGATGTTAGACAAGCCTCAGGATTTTGTGCCGCTGCTCATGCGGGAGCGGCTCGTTTTGTATATTTTTTGTCTACATTGCAATAGGATTGTGTACTCATCGGGATCAGCCGAGATGGTCAACTCAGGGGATGGCGAGCTTGGGAATTGAAGATCGCGCGATGCTGGACGTGCCGGCCGCCACCAAGAAAAGTCGCAGTGATTTCATCGCCGAACAGCTCGAAGAGGCTGTGATCAACGGCGAATTTCCGGCGGGCTCCCGGCTCGATGAAGCCTCCATCGCCCTGCAGTTCGGCGTCTCCCGCACGCCCGTCCGGGAAGCACTGCATATCCTGTGCGGCCGCGGACTGGCCGAGCGCGAGCCCTATAAGGGCGTGGTCGTGACGCAGATTTCCACGGAGCGCATCGACGAGATGTTCGAGGCGATGGCCGAGCTCGAGGCGACCTGCGGCCGGCTCTCCTCACACCGGATGACGATGCGGGAGCGGGCCGAACTCGAAAGCCTGCACCGCCAGATGAATGCGCTGGCCGACGATGGCGACCTCGATGGCTACACCGAGCTCAACACGCAGTTTCACAGCCTGCTCTTCCAGGGCAGCCATAACAGCGACCTGATCGCGGTTGCCCAGACGCTACGGCTGAAGCTCGCGCCCTTCCGCAAATTCCAGCTCAAGGACAAGGGACGCATCAAGCGCTCCTGCCGCGAGCATCAGCAGATCGTCGACGCGATCCTGGATCAGGACGCCAAGACTGCGGAAAACGCGCTGCGCCGCCATCTCGTCTCGGCGGCCCAGGAAGTCCTGATCAAACGGCAGCGGCAGGAAGACGAGGCCGTCGCCAAGAATGCGCTCTGACGCGCTCTGAAAGGTACGTTCCAAATGACTGATAGCATTGAGAAAGAGGCGATCCGTGCGGTGATCGCCACGATGCAGGCGGCCTGGAACCGCGGCGATTTCGCGGGCTATATGGCTGGCTTCGCCAATCCCGATGTGATCTTCGTCTCGCGCGGCCGCATCCAGAAGGACTGGCAGGGAACGCTCGACCATTACATCGCCGATTATGGCGGCGGGCCGGGTTCGCAGGGCGAGCTCGCCTTTTCGAACATCCGCATCGAGATGCTGGGGTCCGATGCCGCCCAGTTGATCAGCGACTACAAGCTGGTGCGCGCGGCGGGTAACCAGACCGGCGTCAACACCCGCCTGATGCGCAAGCGCGACAATGGATGGGTCATCGCCCTCAACCACGTCTCGCAGATCGAAAGCAACACGCAGGCGGGAAAGGCCCCTGGGAACTAACCCGGATGCGGCCGACCGTCGGAGCCGAGCACGGGTCGCGGCGTGAACAGCGCCGCGCCGCCCAGCCGAGTGTCACGCAGCCAGTACGGTAACAGGCGTTCCGGGGGCGACGCGTGCGTAGAGATGCACGATATCCTGATTGATCATCCGGATGCAGCCCGACGAGACGTTGGTGCCAACACTGTAGGGCTCCAGAGTGCCGTGAATTCGGTAGCCAAGATCCCGACCTTCCCCGAAAAGATACAGGGTACGCGCGCCCAGCGGACTATTGGGGCCACCGCGCACGCCAAGGCCCCTCGGCGTCTTCTCGAGCTGGGCCTTGATGGCTGGCTCACGCTCAATCATTTCGCGGGGCGGAACCCAATCGGGCCAGTCCCGCTTCATGTTGACCCGCGCCAAGCCGGACCAGGCGAAGCCCTCACGTCCAACACCGACGCCGTAGCGGGTCGCAACGCGGGGCGTTTCGACGAAATAGAGATGGTAAGAGGCCGGATCGACGATGATCGAGCCCGGGGCCTCCTCTCGCGTAAGCTCGACGGTCTGGCGCAGATAGGCCGGATCAACCTTTCGATAATCCACCGTCCGGACCGCAAACCGCTCACCTGGATAATCCGTATAGACTTCGGCGTAGTTCGGCCGCGCCAATGTACGCGTCGGGCTCGCTCTGGCTGGGGAAACAGCCGGCAGGCCGACGCCGCTTCTCGTGCCGCATCCCGCGAGCCCGGCAGCGGCAAAGGTCAAGGCAGACATGGTAAAGCAACGGCGGGTCGGCATGGATGTCTCTCAGGCAAGGCTTTGGAGAAACATGGACTTAGATCGTTAGGGCGACGTTAAGCCGACTCAGGAGGGCGAAGCCGCTGTGGAGCGAGGAGGCGGAAGCTGAAGAACCAAGCCTCCAGCCAGCTTGCCGCCCAAGGCATCGCACGCTATTCCCGGTTGAATACAGCGCCTCGATGCCGATCCGGCATCCCGGCATTGCACGTCCGACGCTTCATCGGCTTGCGGGAGGATAGTCATGAGATCGCGCGTCCCGGCTCTTCTCCTCGCCTTGTTGCTTGCGCCGCTGATGGCGACGTCCGGCCATGCCGAGCGGATCGTCACGGACCAGCTCGGGCGGACGGTGACGCTGCCCGACACTGTCTCGCGGGCCGTCGTGCTCCAGCACCAGACGCTCAATCTCGTCGTCCAGATGAACGCGACCGGCAAGCTCGCCGGCATCCTCGACCAGTGGAAGCAGCAGCTCGGCGCGAACTATGTCCGCCTTGCTCCCGAGCTCGCAAAATTGCCGATGCCGGGCGGCCTGACCAAGCTCAATATCGAGGCCCTGCTGCAGCTGAAGCCCGACGCGGTCTTCGTCACCAACTACGCGCCGGCGGAGATGATCGGCCAGATCGAGAAGGCCGGCATTCCCGTCATCGCGATCTCGATGCTGAGCGCACCGCCGGGCGAGGCGACCAAGGTCAGCCCCGTCGTCGCCGATGAGCAGGCGGCTTATGAGAGCGGTTTCGCCGAGGGCGTCAGGCTGGTCGGTACCGGGCTCGACCGCAAGGACGAGGCCGAGGCGCTGGTCGCCTATGCCCAGGCCAAGCGCAAGCTGGTCGCAAAGCGGCTCGCTTCGGTCGCGCCGGGGCAGCGCGTCAGCGCCTATATGGCCAATCCCGACCTCAACACCTATGGCTCGGGCAAATATACCGGCATCATGATKAACCGCGCCGGCGCGGCCAATGTCGCCAGCGCGTTGCAGGGCTTCAAGCAGGTGACGATGGAGGATGTCCTGAAATGGAATCCCGCCGTCATCTTCGTGCAGGAGCGCTATCCTGAGGTGGTCGAGGAGATCCGGCGCGCCCCGGCCTGGCAGCCGATCGAGGCGGTCAAGGCGGGCCGTATCTACCTGATGCCGGAATATGCCAAGGCCTGGGGCTATCCCATGCCCGAGGCGATGGCGCTGGGCGAGCTCTGGATGGCCAAGAAGCTCTATCCCGACCGTTTCGCCGATATCGACATGCAGGCCGAGGCGGACGCCTATTACAGGCGCTTCTACCGCACCGGCTACGATTCCTTCCATTGACGGCGGGGGCCGACCGCCGCGTGGCGCGCACAAGACGTCGCGCGCCGCCTCCGGCCTTGTTCTGGCGCTGCTGGCAGGCGCGCTCATGCTCGTCCTGCTGGTCTCGCTCGGCATCGGCCGCTACGGCATTTCGCCGGCACGTGTCGGGCAGATCCTGCTCGCAATCGACGGCGCGGATGCGATCGAGCGCCATGTCGTGCTGACGGTCAGGCTGCCACGCGTCCTCACCGCGCTAGCGGCCGGGGCGGGGCTCGCCCTGTGCGGGGCGGCGCTGCAAGGGGTGTTCCGCAACCCGCTGGTCGGCCCGCATATCATCGGCGTCTCGACCGGGGCGGCCTTTGGCGGCACGCTCACGATCCTGATGAGCGGGTCGCGCGGGCTCCTGCTGCTGCTGGCCTTTCTCTTCGGCATGCTGGCCCTGCTCATGGTCTACGCGCTGAACGCGCTGGTGGCGCGCCGCAACATGCTGGTGCTGGTGCTGGCGGGCGTCGTGGTTAGCGGCTTCTTCGGGGCGCTGGTGAGCCTGGTGCAATATCTCGCCGACGCCGAGGAAAAGCTGCCGCGCATCGTGTTCTGGCTGCTCGGCTCCTTCGCCACCGCCGATTACGACAAGCTCGCGCTGATGCTGGGGCTGCTGGCGCCKGGCGCCGTCCTGCTCCTGCTGCTGCGCTGGCGCATCAACATCCTGTCGCTGGGCGAGGAGGAGGCACGGGCGCTCGGCGTCCGGACCGAGCCGACGCGCTGGCTCGTGCTGGCGCTGATCGGCCTGATCGTCTCGGCCCAGGTCGCGGTCAGCGGCGTGATCGGCTGGATCGGCCTCGTCATCCCGCATCTGGCGCGGATGCTGGTCGGCCCAGACCATCGCGTGCTCCTGCCGGGCGCGATGCTCGCCGGCGGGCTCTTCATGGTGCTGGTCGACGATGTCGCGCGCAGCTTGAGCCAGAGCGAGATCCCGCTCGGCATCCTGACGGCGCTGATCGGCGCGCCGGTCTTCGCCCTCGTCTTCCTGCGCGCCACCGGCTCGGAGCGCGGCCATGGCTGAACCCCGCATCCGGGCAGAGCAGGCCGGCCATTCCTATGACGGCCGGCGCTGGCAGTTCCGCGCGCTCGACCTGACGGTTTCTGCGGGCGAGATCGTCGCGGTGCTCGGCCCCAACGGGCGCGGAAAATCCACGCTGCTGCGCGCGATCGCCGGGCTGATCGCGCCCAATGCCGGCCGCATCGCGGTCGCGGACGCCGTCGGCTTCGTGCCGCAGGCCTTCATGCCGGCCTTTTCCTACAGCGCGTTCGAGATCGTGCTGATGGGGCGAAAGCGGCATATCCCGCTGTTGCGGGCACCCGGCCGACGCGACCGCGAGATCGCGGCCGCCTGCCTCGCCGAACTCTGCATCGCGGCGCTGGCGGAACGCGCCTTCACGTCGCTCTCCGGCGGTGAGCGGCAGCTCGTCCTGATTGCCCAGGCGCTCGCCGGCGAAACACCGATCCTGCTGCTCGACTAGCCCGCCGCCGCGCTCGACCTGCACCATCAGGATGAGGTCATGGCGCTGATCCGCACCATCTGCGACGACCGCCAGCTCGCGGTGCTGTTCACGACGCATCATCCCGACCACGCCCTCGCCATCGCCGACCGGGTGCTGCTGATGGGCGACGACGAACGGCATCTGATCGGCCCGACCGCCGAGACGATGACGGAGGCCCATCTCGCGGAACTCTACAAGGTGCCGGTGCGCCTTCTGCGCTTTGCAGCCGAGGGCCGGAAACTGACTGCCTTCGCCCCGGTTTTCCGCAGTCAGGTCTTGCGCAGCCGGGTCTTGTGCGACCAGGTCTTGTGCKACCAGGTCTTGCGCGACCAAGTCTTGCGCGACCAAGTCTTGGACAGCCAAGTCTTGCACGGCGGCAAGCCGGTTCCGGGAGACAGCCATGCCAAGTGAGGTCGCCGCGGCCGATCCCGTCAGGCTCTATGCCGCGGGCAGCCTGCGCCGCGCTTTCGGAGAGATCCTGCCGCTGTTCGAGCAGGCCCACGCGATCCGTGTGGAGGCGCTCTTCGGCCCGGCCGGATTGCTGCGCCAGCGCATCGAAGCCGGCGCGGCGCCCGATGTCTTCGCGTCCGCCAATCTGGACCATCCCCGCCGATTGTTCGAAGCTGGTCTGTTCGACGAGCCGATCTGCTTTGCCCGCAATCCGTTCTGTGCGGTCGTCCGCCGCAATCTCGGCATCCAACCGGCCGGGCTGATCGACGCCATGCTCAATCCGGCGCTCATGCTCGCGACCTCGACGCCGGGCGCCGACCCATCGGGCGATTATGCCGAGCTGGTCTTCGCGCGGATCGACCGGCTGAGGCCGGGCGCCGGCGCGCTGCTTGCCGCCAAGGCTCGACGGCTGCTCGGCGGCGGCTTCGCGTCAGAGGTGCCGGCTGGGCGCGCGCCGGCCGCATGGCTGATCGAGACGGGACAGGCCGATATCGTCCTCGGCTACCAATCCGGCACATTGGGGCTCGATCCGTCCGGCCCATGCGCGCCCGTCGATCTGCCTCAGGGCTGCGCGGTGACGGCGTCCTACGGTCTGGCCGTCGCGCGCGGGACCGGGCAGCGCGGGTATGGCCTTGCTGCCTTCCTGACAGGCGGCCAGGCCGGGGCGCTGCTCTATCGCAATGGCTTCATCGCCCCCAACCACGTTTCGCAGAGCCAGACCATCCATGTCGGTGCGAAGGCACCGGCTCGCGAGTGAAGGGATGAGCCGGAGCATGTCTCACGGCACCACCCTGCCCTGTCGCCATTGATACGCGGCGCCCGCGACAGGTCGCGGTCAAGGTCGGGCAAGGGCCAGCCTCGCACGAGCGGGAAGCGGTGTTTCACACGCTGACAGCCGGTCCCGTCATCTCAGACCCAACGGCAGCGGCGGATCTGCCTGCCAAAGCTGTCACGATGCACACGGCAGACCTGGCGCCGATGGCGGCGGTGATGTCTGCGATGCTGCGGCGGACGGTGATGCCGACGATCCCAATCCGAACCACGCTGTTGGGCCCAATCCAATGGCGTTCCGTCCGGAAGCGTCAGATCAGACAGATCTGCGTTTGGCGCCTCGGGCGCCTGGAGCCGTGGGGCGGCCTGCGCGCCCTGGGGCCGCAAAGCGAGGGCCAGGCCAAGACTCATGCCCAGAAATCCAGTGAGGAATGCCCGGCGTTCCATGGTTTCGCCTCCTGCTGCGAGYCAGTGGCCTCACACAGTGCCATTGAGCTCGAGGCGGCCTGATCTGCCGCCTCCTCGGGAACGCGTGGGGAACGCGTGGCCGCCCGATTTGTTCGGCACTGAGGCTCACGAAGACGATGCGGGCAAACCATAAGGGCTTTGTTCACGTTGATGGCGCAGCGATCTCAACCGTGCTCATGGCGTGTCGGTATGTGTCCAGTTGCAGCGTCATGTCCACGCGGTCCATGCCCGGCGCAAAGCCGTCCGGTACGCGGGTGGTTTCGACGAAGCCATAATGCGCGAAGAACCCGCAACTATACTGGGTGGTCTCGATGGTCACCGTCTCGAATACCGGTTCCGCGGCGATCTGCGCCAAGCGTTCGCTCAGCAGGCGCTCGCCCAGCCGTCGACTGTGCAGGTCGCCCCGCACCATGCCCCAGCATAGGAAGGCGACCGAGGGGTCTTCGCCCCCGCCGGCATAGCCGCCGCAGCCCAGCGCCTCGCCGTCCATCGACTCCAGCAGGAAATAGGGCCCCGGCATGTCGTCGAGAAAGGTGAGGAAATCGGGCCTCTMGGCCGCTGCGAAGTAGCGGGGCACATTGCTCTCGAACAGCGCCAGACCGAGTTCACGGTCCTCCATCCGCCACGGGCGCAGGCGCACCCTGGCGCCCGGTGCGTTCGGGTTCAATTGGGCGTGACGGATCCTGGACATGAGCAAACCTCAACCGTGAAGACAGGCCTCGCCGCGCACTGACACCCGTGGACGGCGAAATCGTACAGGGCCAGTCGATCATGGCGCGTATTTGTCGGCCGCATCGCTCAACTCATCCGGCCCCACAGCTATTGCAGGCCTCCCGAAAACGGGGCCCCGAGAACCGCGCATCCGGCCGGCCGAGGGATTGATGGTGGCGATGATGCCGGTGTCGCCGATCTCGGCAGACAGGAGCGACCGAGGTGGCGTAGCTTGGTCCGCCTCTGGCTGGGTCGCACTCCGCCAGGCCCGAAGCCCCGCCCGCCGCCGCCCTCTTTCTTCCTGACCGGCAGACCAAGGGCGCCATCGAGCGGGCGGTCACCGATCTCGGCTTCGAGCGGGTCGACCTGATCCGGCCCGGTTTCCTTCTCGGCGGGCGCGCGGAGCGGCGCGTCTGGGAGGCGATCGGCCAGCGCATCTTCGCGGCACTCACCCCGATCATGCTCGGCCCGCTGTCCCGCTACGGGGCCATCCCTGCGGAAACGGTGGCGGACGCGATCGTCACGCTCATCGGCAATGCCGCGCCCGGCCGGCACCTGCACGAGAACGCCGAGATGCGTCGGCTTTCCCAGGCGACGCGAGTCAGCGGATAGAGGCGGGCCACGCCGCCCCGTGAACGCCATCCGGGTCCCCGCGGCAGTGTCAGCATCTGCCGCAATGTCGGAGATGGCTGCCAGGCTGACACGCCATCGTCATGCCTGTGGGATCTCTGCCGATCCACTCCACAGGTCGAAGCCCGCTGACCCCATGCAATTCAGTTTCGTTGAGCCCAGCGATCCATCGGCGCCGCCACTGATCCTGCTCCACGGCTCCGGGGGCAACGAAACGGACATGCTTCCCGTCGCGGCAGCTGCAGCTCCGAGCGCGGCTGCATTCTCGCTGCGCGGGGCGGTCGCATGGGAGGGCGGCCATGCATTCTTCAGGCGCCTGCCCGATCGAAGCATCGACGAAGACAGCATCCGGGCCGAAGCGCCGGCTCTCGGAGCCTTCATGGCAGAGATCGTCGCAAGGCATCCTAGCCGGAGCAAACCGATCCTGGTCGGGTTCTCTAACGGCGCGATCATGACTGCCGCCCTGGTGATGCTCTTTCCCGATCTGGTCAGGGGAGCCGCGCTGCTGCGCCCGCTTTCGCCGTTCGCGACGCCAGGGGAAACACGATTGCCGGCCACGCCGGTGCTCGTCGTCGATGCGACCCATGATGCTCGCAGGCGGGCGGAAGACGGTATCGAGATGGCGGCGCAACTGCGTCGCGCAGGGGCGATTGTCGATCACCAGAGCCTGAATTCCGGCCACGCCCTGACCGACAATGATCTCGCACTGCTGCGCGGCTGGTTGGCGAAGGTCGTTTGACGTCCGCTAAGGGGCCGAAAGTCCCCGTTGGCCTCCGTGGCCGGAGACGCTGGCCGATCGGCTCCAGACACTGCCCCCTTGAGGTCCTGGCCAAGACCCTGTCCGGTTCGAGCGCAGAAACCGCCGGCACTGGCTGCCCGCTAGCGCCCTCCCCAGCCGACCTGATTACCAAGAACTGGCGCACGCTCGTTCGCGCCGGAGAGAAGATCCGTTCCGACGAGGACGGGCGCCGCTCGGAGATCGGCGCGGCAGTGCTGGCCGGCTGCTTGCAAGCGCGAAACGTCTGGAGTGAGTGATTGCTGACGCTGTCGAGAAGCACTAGCCTCTTGCGACGTCGTCCAGCGTTCGTGGAAATGAAGTGCCAGCAGTCACCATCACCGCGGCGATGGCCCACCCGTTGAGCCACTTCGTCGGTTGAATCCCTCGTAGACGCACGCCGATCGCGCGTCGAAGCGCGACGCCGAGCAGAAGGAGCCCTCCCATGCTTGAGCTCTTGTTCTGCTCGCTTCTGACGATCCTGCCCGACTACCTGTTTCGCCGCTACGGTCAGGGCCGTCGGATCGGCAAGGAGATCACGCTCTTCTCGGTCTGGTTCGAACTGCGCTGGGGCATCACGGCTTGCGCGATGCTGACCGTCGGGTTGATCACGGTGGTCTTCTACAATCATCCCTCGACCACGAACGCGACCCTGTTCTTCAGGGCCGTGCCGATCATGCCGGAGAACAGGGGAAAGGTCGCCGAGGTCTTTGTCGGGCTCAGTGGCAGGGTMGAAAAGGGCGCGCCGATCTTCCGTCTCGACAGCAGCGCGCAGGAAGCGGCAGCCGAGACCGCCCGCCGCAGGATTGCMGAGACCGAGGCAGCGCTTGTTGTCGCCCGGTCCGACCTCGCCTCGAGTGAATCCAAGATCCAGGAGGCGAGGAGCGACCTCCAGCAGGCACAGGACGAACTGCGGACCAAGCAGGAATTGATGCGACGGAACGCGAATGTCGTCGCGCAGCGTGAGATCGAGAGGCTGGAGGTCCGCGTCGCCGGGCGAGAAGCCGCTGTGAACTCGGCAACCGCGGCGCGCGATACCGCGCAGATCCGGATCTCGACGCAGCTTCCGGCAGAGAGGGATAGTGCCCAGGCGGACCTGGCTTTGGCCCAGATCGATATCGACAAGACGGTGATCCGGGCCGGCTTCACCGGCCGTGTCGAACAATTTGCGCTTCGTGCCGGCGATCTCGTCAACCCGAACATGCGCGCGGGCGGCGTCCTGATCCCCGAGGAGGCCGGGCGCTCCTCCCTGCAGGCCGGCTTCTCCCAGATCGAGGCGCAGATCATGAAGGTCGGCATGGTTGCCGAGGCCACCTGCGTCTCAAAGCCCTGGGTCATCATTCCGATGGTGGTGACCGGGCTGCAGGATTTTATCGCAGCTGGGCAGTTTCGCGGCGGCGAGCAGCTGATCGATGTTCAGCAAATTGCCAAGCCCGGCACGATCCTGACATTTCTCGAGCCGCTCTATCCCGATGGGCTCGACGGCGTGACGCCGGGCAGCAGCTGTATCGTCAATGCCTATTCGAGCAACCATGATCGCATCGAGGCGAAGGACACCGGCTCAGTCAAAAGGGTCGCTCTGCATGCGGTCGACGCGGTCGGGCTCGTTCATGCCATGATCCTGAGGATCCAGGCGCTGCTGCTACCGATTCAGACACTGGTTTTCTCCGGACACTGATCCGGCAGCGCAAACCGCCGATCGGCGCCCTTACGGTTTCCGTCGAGCGGACATCAGAAACTCTCCGCGCCCGACAGGTGGAAACGCCGCGGCGCTGCATGGATCCGGTTTCCGCGCGTGAGGGCCGCTGAGTGATACTCGCGCCTGTACCTGTTGGGCGCGCATTGGAGCTCTACCCGAAAGCTGACATTCCTGATCGTGGGGGTGACTGCTGCTCCCGACCCAACAGAGACGTTTGCGGCGAGGCCGGTGACGGACGAAGTTTGGCTAGGCCCGACCCTCAGAATGTCCCTTCCTGGGGCATCGAAGCGCCAATGGATCCGTTCGCTACTGCCCCAAGGTACAGTAGCACGCAGCCCTGCTATCCCGGTAAATCGGCGCGGCCGCCATTTTGAATAAATTCTTAAGGTGCCCGCGGAGGCCCATGGGCACGAGGTGCGGCCACAAGCATCATCCTGGAGGGTCGGACATGAAGATTGGTCGACGCGAATGGCTTGGTCTCTCTGCGAGTATCGCCATGCTGACCGGGGCGAGTCTCCCTGCGATAGCGCAGCAACCTCAGCCCCAGCAGCAACAGCGGCCTAACATACTCGTGATMATGGGCGACGACGTAGGCTGGTTCAATGTCGGGGCCTACCACCGGGGTATCATGTCCGGGAAGACGCCCAACCTCGACAGGCTGGCGGCGCAGGGAATGATGTTCACGGATTACTATGCCGAAGCCAGTTGTACCGCCGGCAGGGCAAGTTTCATCACCGGCGAAATCCCCTTGCGCACGGGTTTGACCACCGTTGGACAAGCGGGTGCGGATGTCGGCATGCCGGCCCAGGCAGCGACGATCGCCAGCGCTCTGAAAACTCAGGGATATGCCACCGGCCAGTTCGGAAAGAACCATCTGGGCGACCTGAACAAGTTCCTGCCGACATTGCACGGCTTCGACGAGTTCTTCGGCTACCTCTACCACCTCGACGCGATGTCCGATCCGTTCTGGTATTCGTTCCCGGACGAGCAGTCCTATCGCGACAAGGTCGGCCCCCGCAACTTGGTGCATACCTTTGCCACAACCGTGGACGACGCGACCGAGATGCCGCGCTGGGGCAAGGTCGGCAAGCAGAGGATCGTGGACGAGGGACCTCTGGCGCCCTACCCCAACATGGCCAACGTGCCAAACATGCACGACATCACGCCGAAGGCTAAATACGACATGACGACCTTCGACGAAATACTGGTCAAGTCGTCATGTGACTTCATGGACAAGGCCAAGGCTGACAAGAAGCCGTACTTTGTCTGGCACAACACGACGCGCATGCATGTCTGGACCTTCCTGTCGCCGAAATATCAGTCGCTGATGAACAGCAATACCAATTACGGCCTTGAAGAGGCGGGCATGGCGCAGCTCGATGACGGCGTCGGCGCCCTTTTGAAATGCGTGGAGGATTCAGGCCAGGCGGACAACACGATCGTCATCTTCACCACCGACAACGGTGCCGAAGTCTTCACTTGGCCCGATGGCGGGATGACCCCGTTCAAGGGGACCAAGGGAACGGTCATGGAAGGCGGCTTCCGGGCGCCCGCGATCATTCGCTGGCCGGGCAAGGTCAAGTCTGGCACGGTCGAAAACGGGATCTTTTCGGCGCTGGACTGGTTCCCGACGCTCCTGGCTGCGGCCGGCAATAGCGACATCACCGGCCAGCTCCTGAAGGGCGTGGCGTTGGGCGAGAGGACCTACAAGAACCATCTCGACGGCTACAACCAGATCGATCTGCTCCAAGGCAACGGTCCGTCCGCACGGCATGAGTTCTTCTATTTCGGCGGTCCGCAACTCGGCGCCGTTCGGATCGACAACTTCAAGTACCAGTTCTTCCAGCAGCCGCAGGGTTGGCCCGGCGCGAAGGTCACCACCGACATGCCGACCATGGTCAATATCCGCCAGGACCCGTTCGAACGAACCCCGTCGATCGGCGGGCAGAGCCTCAATGACCTGGGTGGCGGCTATATGAACGACTTCTACGCCCGGGAGTTCTGGCGGTTCGTCTCCGTTCAGGACGAAGTCGCCAAACTGGCTCGTACTGCGATTGACTACCCACCGATGCAGGACCCGGCCTCGTTCAATCTGGAAGCCGTAAAACGGCAAATCGATCAGGCGATCAAGAACAAGCCCGGGAACTAAAGCATCGGCCCGAAAGTGGATTGCGGTTTTCGGGGCAAAGCCGACGCAAAGACAAAGGGTTAGATCATCGGACCCGATACGATATCCGGTCCGATGATCCAAGGAAACGCGAAGCAAGTGGCGGGCAGCTCCGAGCGAGCCGCCCGTCTTTTTTGCGGTCGCGGCCGGTAGCCACCGGTGCTGGGCGGATCGCCCGCGCAGATCGGGGATGCCGTGGAGATTGCCCTCGAACATCATCTCGGCCTGGAGATTTGCATCGAAGCCATGCGGCAGACGGGCGAAGCCATGATCGCGCTTCAAGCAGACCAGCCTCGGCGGCCTGGAGTGAACCGGCCGAAGGGCCGAGCCTGATGCCGCGTCAAGTGCTTATCGTGAGGTGCCGGAGGTCCAAGGCAGGGCTGGCTCCAACGAAGGGCTTGCGTCATTTTCCATGCAGTAGCCGGTGCGCCCTCGCGGGGCACGTTCACGCTCAACCAGGATCTGATCGATGCTAGTGGATGACTTCCGTTCGGATACGGTCACACGCCCCGATGAGGGGATGCGGGCTGCCATGGCTACGGCCGAGGTTGGCGACGCCGTCTATGACGACTGCCCGACCACCAGTCGCCTGGAAGCGATGGTCGCCGAGCGATTGGGAAAGGAAGCCGCCCTTTTCTTCCCCACCGGCACGCAAGCGAACCTCGCCGGGCTGATGGCCCATTGCGGCCGCGGCGATGAATATCTCGTTGGCCAGATGGCTCACACCTATCGGCTCGAGGGCGGCGGCGCCGCAGTCCTCGGCTCGATCCAGCCGCAGCCCTTGCCCAACGAGGCTGATGGGACGATCGCGCTGGACGCCATTGCGAACGCGATCAAGCCGGACGACTTTCACTTCGCGGTCACGCGGCTGCTGGCGCTGGAAAACACCTTCAACGGCCTGGTCCTGCCCGACGCCTACCTGCAGGCCGCAACGCACCTCGCCCGCTCGCGCGGGCTTGCGACGCATCTGGACGGCGCCCGACTGATGAATGCCGCGGCGGCGAGCGGTCGGGACGCGGCCTGGATCGCGGCGCAGTTCGACACCCTGTCCCTGTGTCTCTCCAAAGGGCTGGGCGCGCCGGTCGGCTCCGTCCTCGTCGGCCCCAGAGACTTCATCGAAAAGTCCCGCCGGATCAGGAAAATGCTGGGCGGCGGCATGCGTCAGACCGGCGTGCTCGCCGCGGCCGCGATCTACGCCCTGGAGCACAATGTCACGCGGCTTACTGACGATCATCGGCGCGCCGCAGCTCTTGCGACCGTGCTGGCGCGTTTTCCCGAGCTTGGCGCGGGACCGTCACGCACGAACATGGTGTTCATGACCCCCAAGGGGCTCGACACCAGCGCTTTCGTCGCCTTTCTGCGCGGTCGCGGCATCGCCGTCGGCGGGCGCTACGGAACGCTGCGTTGGGTGACCCATCTCGATGTGGATGACGCGTCCGTCGCGCGGGTTGCCGAGGCCTGCGAGGTCTTCTTCGACAGGCAAAGCGCGCCTGCCGGCTTGAGAGCTCAGGCCTGAGGGTCAGGCGCCGGTCGCAGGATTGCGGGCGGCGTCAAGCTGACCTGCCACGCAGGGTCGCGATCGACGCTGTCGTCGGCGAACGAGACGAGCCGCATTCCAGGACCATTCGCCCAAAAAGAGACCCGCCATGGCGGCGGGTCCAGATTGGGAGGGTGTGCGACCTTACCGTGAGCGCCTGCCGGTCCGTCTGTGACCGAAGTCACAGAGCCGGCGATTGCCGGGTTGCTTGACCTGCTCGATGCTGATGCGGACGGGTTGCACTTCCTTGCCATGCCGGTGAAGCAGATGCTGCGCATCATCCCTTATGACGCGCCGCTGGGTGTTTGGGTTGGGGCTCTGATCTGCTCTTGCGTGTACTTTCGCGAAGCGGCTGCGCTTTACGTTCTGGCCCTGCGAGAACGGACTTCAAGCTGGATTGGAAGCGACGGCCAAGGTCAGAGCCACCGCGGACGAGACCCCGGCGAGATAGTGGGTGCATGCTCGCGATCCAGGCAAGGCCGGTGCGAAAGGGACAGCCGGCCTAGCTCTTGTTGGCCAGCCTGTCCTCGAGGCGGTCGAGCAACTCGCCCTGAGCGGCCAGGATGCGCAACCGCGCCTCGGGAAGGGGAAACCAGGCCGCCCGGTCGATTTCGGGGAAGCGCTGGATCAGGCCACTGCCGCGCGGCCACTCGATCTCGACAAGGCTGCTGCAACGAACATCCCCCGGTGTCAGGTCGCCCCGCAGCGCGAAGGCCTCGACCACCTTCCCCCCCCTTTGCCGAATGCGCCCAAGCGGCACGAGGGCGCCTGTCGGCGGGATTCCGAGTTCCTCCTCGAATTCGCGCTGCGCCGTTTCGGCCGGGCTCTCGCCCTGCCCCAGCTCGCCTTTCGGTATCGACCACGCCCCATTATCCTTGTGCCGCCAGAACGGCCCGCCGGGATGGACGAGAAGGACTTCGACCTCCGCGCCCGTGAGGCGATACATCAGAATGCCGGCGCTTTGGGAGGACATGAGCCGCGACACCAAAGAAGGTCAGTCGGCGGCCACATTCGTGTTCTGTCAAGGACGGGCGACGCACCCCGTCGACATTCCGATCCACAGAAGGCGCCGGCGCAGGGGCCGGGGCGGCGCCAGCCATCCTTGGCCCGGTCAAGGACAGCCCCGGGCCTCACCCCTGCGCTTGTGTCGCCGAAACCGGATCGGACGTGCGCAGCGCCGCCGGACTTGACCAGAATCAATGCGCGAATACCGCAACTGCCGCTTCATCATCGCTGCGCGGCCAACGCGACGCATCAGGAGGTCGAGATGAGCGACAGCGCCTTATCTTCCAAGCCCGCTGCCTCCTTCCAGCCCGCTGCAGCGTTGCGGCCCGCCCCGGGCAACGTCTTCAGGGATATCGCCGTTCATCTCGACGGCATGCCGGAAGACGAGCTGCGCCTGGCCCATGCCGAAGCGCTCGCGACGCGCTGTGACGCGCGACTGACCGGCCTCTACACCAACCTTCTCCCCGACCCGGCACTCTATGCCGGTGAGTTCGGGATCACGGCGATCGGACAATTGACCGAGGCGATGATCGAGGACGGCAACAGCGTCGAGCGGCGCCTCAGGGAGCGCCTGGCTCGTCTCGGGCCGACGCATGAGCTGAGGCGCATCGACGCCTTCCCCGGGATGCTGGCACAGGCCGTCGCGACGGAGGCGCGATGGAACGACCTCTTCGTCGCCACCTGCCCCCGCGAAGACGGGCTGACGCGCTGGAACGCGCTGATCGAAAGCGTGATGTTCGATGGCGGGCGCGGTCTCTACCTGCTGCCCCCTGGAACGATGCCGAGACAGGCGATCCACACGATCCTGATCGGTTGGGTTGACAGCCGGMAGAGCGCCCGCGCCATCGCCGAAGCCATGCCTTTGCTCGGCGAGGCGACGCAGGTCCATATCGTCACGGTCAGCGAAGAAGCCCACGGGCGGATGGGCGGGGCGGAGGCGCTTGCCGATGTCACCGCCCATCTCGCCCGACACGGCGTCGGTGCCACGGCAAGCGTCCTGCGCAATGACATATCGCCAGCCGAAAGCCTACTGGCCGAGGCGGGCAGGATTTCTGCCGACCTCATCGTTGCCGGCGCCTATGGCCACTCGCGCTTCAGGGAGTGGATTCTGGGCGGCGTCACACAGGACCTGCTCGCCGCCTCCCCCGTGCCGCTGCTTCTCGCGCATTAGCCCGGAAGTTGCCCGGGACGCCGCCGACCCGACGGGCGGGCCGAACCGGCGATCGGGATGACGGCGAGCGCGGAGCGCTCGCCGTGGGGAAGAGGCTGTTATGGCCGAGCTCGGACATGGCGCAGCGACACGAGAGGCGGACGCGATCATCAGCGCCCGCGGGGTCGTGGTCGCCTTCGACAGCAAGATCGTGCTGAACCATCTCGATCTCGAGATCATGAGCGGCGAGATTCTCGGAGTGATCGGCGCCTCCGGGTCAGGCAAATCGGTCCTGGCCCGCACCATTCTTGGGCTCCTCCCCAAGAAGGAGGGGGTCATCGAGATTTTCGGGAGGGATGTCGATGCCCTTTCGGAGGGCGAACGTCGCATGCTGCAACAACGCTGCGGCGTCATGTTCCAGCAGGGCGCCCTGTTCTCATCATTGACGATCGCAGACAATATCCAGCTGCCGATGCGGGAAACCCTGCATCTCTCGCCAGGTCTTGCCGACGAGATGACCATGCTGAAGCTCGAGATGGTGGGCCTGCCACGCGATGCAGCGAAGAAGCATCCGGCGCAGCTATCAGGCGGCATGACCAAGCGGGCAGCTCTGGCGCGCGCTCTCGCCCTCGACCCCGAGATCCTGTTTCTCGACGAGCCGACTTCGGGCCTCGATCCCATCGCCGCTGATACCTTCGATCAATTGCTGCTGGCCCTGAAGGCCAGCTTGAACCTGACGGTGATGATGATCACGCACGACCTGAGCAGCCTTCATGCGACCTGCGACAGGATTGCGGCAATCGCACGGGGCAAAGTCATCGCGATCGGAACGCTGCAGGATCTGCTGGCCCACGATGACCCATGGCTCAGGGACTATTTCGCGGGCGAGCGCGGCAGGACCATCTTTGCGGATGAGACGATCGGACCCAATGCATCCTTCGACCGCGATCACCAGGGGCCGATGGCGCTGGGCGCCCGCTGAACGACATAGGCGCCGCCGTGCACGGGTGGCAAGCGTGTTCGCCGCGGAGCACCGCCCCGACCTTGCGCTTCGGCCTTCAAGACGCGAAGTGCCGGAGCGGGATTTTGCCTGCTGACACTGGCCGGCCGCCGTGATGGCCACGGGGCAGCAGCATGGGCAGATCGTCTTCAGGTCTTTCCAATGGTCTTTCTCAAGATCACAAGGTTGGGATCCTCCGGATGGTCGCCCATCTCAAAGCCTTGCTCCCGTTCAATATCAATCGCTTCGCGGTTTTGGCGGCTCTCGAGCGACTCGACGACCTTGACCCCCTTCGCCTCGGCAAATCTGCAGATATGGCCGAGCGGCTCCCACCCGACACCGCGGTGCTTGTCCTCCCTGCGGATCGAGATCGCGACCTCCCCCTTTTGGAGAGCGGCATCGCAAGCCAGCATAGCCGTGGCGATGATCGATTTTCCGTCGTCCGCAAGCGCCACGAAGCTCTCGGTCTGGCGATGATCGATTTGCGTCATCGCAACGAGCCGATCATGGCTCACCTCCCGGATCGTGCTGAGAAAGCGGAAGCGCAAATCCTCAGGCGTCACATGCCTGAAGAACTCCGCCAGTCCCGCCTCATCATCGGGCCGCGCGGGCCGGACATGAAACCTGAAGCCCGTTCGCGTGGTCAGTACCCGGTTCGATTCATCCATCGCCATGCGATTGTCCTCCCAATTGCCACGCCCCCGCCCCCTATTTCTACAGCCTGCTGCTGTTGTTACCCGTTCGCGGGACGGCGTTCCTTGTTCTGGCTCAATTATGCCGAACCCGCCTGCTCGCCAGGAAACAATGGGCCCTGATCCTTGAGCCACCGCTCGCCCCCCGCTCCGCTCGGTCGTACCTGTCGTTGTCGGCTATCCCTGGCGACTGCTCTTGCCCTCACGCCGAGGCTTGCACGGACACGCGATTGAGAGCCTCGGCCGTCGACATGATCGTGCGCAACATTCCCGAAGGTTTCCAATTGTCACCGATGTCATCGACCGGGTGCTGAAGTGCGGGGGGAACGCCGTCTCTGCCAAGCAGGCGATCTGCGACAAGCTGATCGAGCCCGCATGCTCGCTCCGCGAGTGCGGGATCACCATTCCGGTAGCGAGCGCCTGACGCCGGCCCGCGAAGGAGTGAGAGCGGGTACGCGCTCCCTCCGGCCCGCCCGAGAACCGCGGACAGCTGCATGAGGACGAGAGCCAGGTCC
Source organism: Allobosea sp. 05T439 (assembly GCF_056396005.1). Taxonomy (NCBI): domain Bacteria; kingdom Pseudomonadati; phylum Pseudomonadota; class Alphaproteobacteria; order Hyphomicrobiales; family Alloboseaceae; genus Allobosea; species Allobosea sp. 05T439. The sequence continues at coordinate 104,737 of NZ_JBFTKP010000016.1, forward strand.
TTCGCGCCCGAGGCGCCTGCCAGCATGCGGTGGCATCGGCGCGTCCTTCCAACCGGGCCGCGGATGACAGGGACCTGCGCAGCATCGCCCGGCGGGACCGCGATCTGGCCCCGGGGGCGGCTTCGCAGCCGCCGGCCGTTGCAGGTCAGATGTCGTATTTCATCACGATCTCACCGTCGATGACATCGCCAGTGATGCGAAATCCAACGCCTTCATAAAGCCTGCGCGCCTGCTTGTTCTCCGGTTTCACACCTAGAATGACGCATGGGCAGTCCGGCAACTCTGCAAGGGTATTGAGGATCTGCGTGAGAGCAGCCCGCCCGTAACCCTTGCCCTGAAAGCGCTCGTCGACCATGAGGCGATAGATCCAGTATTTTCCATCGTCCTCATCCAAAGCGTACATGGCAAAACCAACCGGTTCACCCGCCGCTCGAATAATGAGCGGCACGCAGGCAGGATTGTCTTCTGCCTCTTCGAGTGAATCACTATTGCTGGCTACGAACGACGCCTGGTTGGCGTGCACGCGCAATGAAAGAACACAGTCGTGTTCCTCAACGCAAAGCTTCTCTACGGCGACAGAACGCATTTCGGCAGCGAAATGCTGCCTTTCTTCTTTCAACATGGCATATTCCTGCGATGCACTTAGATTCGCACCCATCTTGAGATGGTGGATATGGGTGGCCAACGATGCGCCAGAGCGCAGATGTGGTGTTGGCGACACGATCCCGGCGATGCTCGCCGCGGCAGGAATTAGCGCTTGAAGCGAATCCCGACACCAGCGAGCGCTGATTTAGCAAACAGTCTGACCATCGCGCGCCTCCCTGATAATCGCTGAACAGGCTGCCGCGTACACGGCTCTTCGATCTCTGACAACTGGATCACTGACAATTGTCGACGACGCTGCCAGGGGACGCTCGCAGAGCACTTTTATTCAGATCCGTCGCGAGCTTCGGGCGTCCTGTCTGCAGGCGAGGAGCCTGGCACGCCTCGGGCCCGGTCACTTGCTCAGCCCTTGGAGGCCTTTGCGACCGTCTGCCGGATCGTCGCGACGTGGTGCCCGGCCGCATCGGTCCCTGCCGCATAGCCTGCCGTCTGCGCTCGCAGTGACGTCCAGGCGCAGAGTCCGGGAGCCCCGGCACGATGGCGATGGATTTCGCCATGGCAGTCCCCTGTCTCGATCCTGTTCACTTGACCTGGACCCTCTCCTGCCGGCTGAAGCCCGCAGCCGGCCAGATCGCCTGCGCCACGGCTTGCGAGCCGATCGCGGTCAGAGCGGCAGCAGTGACGACGCCGGTGTCTTCCCCGGCGGCAATTCTCGTCCAGTCGCTCGCAGCACCCCGCCGCGCGAGCTGGGCCATGACGACCTCCGGCGTGGCATCCGATACGTCGCCGCGCCGCGCCGCGACACGCTCGACCAGCATCTGGGCCGGAGCATCAAGCCAGAGCCCCCGAAACGGCACACCGACATGTCGCGCCGTCTCCTCGATCCGCTCCCGTTCGACCCGACGGTCGAAGACGGCGTCGGCGATCGCGGCATGGCCCTGCACAATCATGCTCCCGGCAAGCTCCGCCATCGCGCGATAGGTCCGGGTGGAGACGTCATCGGCATAGGCGCTGGAGGGCAACCGCGTCTCGGGCGCGACGCCGTGCATGTGTTTCCGGATGCGGTCGCTCGCAGCGATGCGAGCGCCCGGAACGGGCCCGAGGCTCGATGCGAGCCTGGCGGCGAGCGTCGATTTCCCCGAGCCCGAATAGCCGCCGATCGCGACGAGGATGGCCGGCCTTGGCTTCAGGAGGTCGCGGCAAAGCTGGAGATAGGCCTGGGCTTCGGACATCCTCGCGGCGGCCGCCTTGCCGCTGTCGATCGCGGTGACATGAGCCCGAACGGCCGCTCTCACCGCCATCAGGAAGGGCAGCAGGCGCAGGCCGGTTTCATCGCCAATCGTGTCGAGATAGCGATTGAACAGGACATTGGCGAGGCTTTCGAGCTTGCGGTGCCAGAGATCCATCAGAACGAAGGCGAGGTCGTAGAGGATATCCGCCGTGGCGAGATCCTCGTCGAACTCCAGACAATCGAAGAGCAGCGGCTTTCCGTCGATCAGGCAGATATTGCGCAGGTGCAGATCGCCATGCCCACGCCGTACCTTGCCATCGCCCGCCCTCTGGTCGAGCAATCCGGCATGGCGCGCCAACGCCTCGCGGCAGGCTGCGGTGACCGCCTCGACCTCGCGGCAAGGCAGGATGTCCGCGCTGGCGAAGGCACGCTCGTTGACCGCGAGCACGCGCTCCATCCGCCTGGCGCCCTCGCCATCCGTCGAGACGGGCGCCGAGCGGTGGAACCGGGCGATGTCGCCGCCGAGATCGGCCGAGATGGCCGCGGTGAGCCCTCCTCCCTCGGCCATGCGGTCGAACAGGAAGCTGTCGTCGAAGCGTTTCATCTCCACGACCGCGTCGACCAGTTCTCCCTGGCCGTTCAAGGCCAGGCTTCCGTCAGGCTCGCGGGTGACGCGATGAACCATGCGATACAGATCCGGCGCCGTCCGGCGGTTCAGCACCAGCTCATGCTCGCACATCGCCAGCCGCAATTGCGGCGTCGACAGATCGATATAGGGCAGTTTGACGGAGCGCTTCAGCTTGAGGGCCCGCGAGCCGATCAGCAGAACGAACGAGATATGGGTGGAAACCATCTCCGCCGCCTCGCAGCCGAAGGCATTCGGCGACGTCAGAAAGGAGATCGTCTCGTTCTGACCGGGGGTCTGCATGGTTGAGGCTCCGAACCCTGGACGCCATCATCCTCCTGTTTCGCAACACAGCATTGATTTCCATCAAGTTTTCCTGCCCGCCGCGCGCGCAGTCTCGGGCGATTCTTGGAATGGCGCCGAACGGACCTGCGGGCGCCGACCTCGGCCGGCCCCAGCCCTGTCGGCGTTCGACTTGATCCGGATCAAGGACAGCTGATGGTTTTGCGCCATTCTGCGGACCGAAGCTCATATCGCGCAGAACCGCCGCCATGACCGAAGGAAGCGTGTCCCGCTGGAATGCCAGGTTGAGGTCCTTCTGGCGGGCCCTTCGCAGGGATCCTGCAACCCAGGTCGCAGCCGAGCTGGACCGGAAGCCCACCATCGCGTTCTGGCTGCATCTTCGGGGCTTCGTCAGCCTTGTTCGCGAAATCATCTCGCGCTGACGCGAACGCCGCCGGCGACCATTCCGTGATCGATCCTCTCGGAAAGAAAGCGTGACCGGCCAAGGACTTGAGTCCGCTTCTTCGGCTACAGCGCCAGGATCGTCCCTGTCCGGCAGTTCCGCACCCTGTCAACGCGGGCGCCGTCCCAGTGGAAGTCGTAATGGTCGCCCTGCACCGGGATCGGGACGAGATCCGGCCAGAAGATCGCGATGCACTCTGCGCCGGGGCAGCGCACGCTCAGATACAAAAACCCGTTCGATCCCGCCGCCCGCATCTGCCGCGCAACCGCCTGGGAGGCGGAATAGTCGTCCGCGTCGTGCAGGTCGGCCCGGGCCCGGACATCATGCAGGTCGAGATCGACCTGGTTGATCAGCACGCGGAACTGCGAGGTCCAGCCGCCCTCCTCCCGGCTCGCCGCCATCGCCCGGCCATGGTGATGCGCGACCTCGCGGATCGCGACCTCATCGCTCTGGCCGGCGGAATAGACGCCCCAGGTGCCGTCGGTGAACCGGCCTGGCCGATCCGTGCTGATATGGACGAAGGGCGCCATCAGGTAGCTCGCCCCATGTCCAGCGACACGTCGCGCCGGCGGAACGAGATCGAGCCGGCCGATCTGCTCCCAGATCCGTGGGTTGGTCTTCGACTCGATCGAGGCCAGCGCCTCCCAGTCGCTCGGGTCGGCGATGTCCTCGAACAGGTCGATCGGCGGATAGATCGAGCGGATGATCCGGTACGCCTTGAGCCAATGGACGCGGATGACGGGCGGAGCGTCGCTCACCAACCACCACGCTCGGCATCGAGATAGGAGCGCACCCGGGCCAGCGAGAAGATGTCGCCCTGCGCCATGATCTCGACCGGGGCCCGGCCGCCAAAGGCGTCGTTCGGCTTGCCGACCCAGGCATAGCCGCGCTCAGGCTCCGTGAAGAGCGTGCGCAGGCCCTTGTGGATGCCCATCAGCAGGGACAGGCGGGTGGCGAGGTCCCGGTCGATCCGGCCATGGTCCCCTGCCTTCCAGCGGGCATAGGTCCGGGCGGAAAGCCCGCCCAGGATCTCGCGCGCGACGGCGTCGGTCAGGCCCCATTTTTCGAAGAGCCTGATCACCGCCCGGGCGGCCGCAGCGGCCTCCTCGACCGTAATCTCCGGCACCGCCGGGGTCGCAACAGTCCGGGGGATCTCGACAAGCATGGCGCACCTCACTTCGGCATAAAATAAGGATACTTATGCCAAATGGCAATATCTGCCCCGCTTCGGCCGATGATGCTGCCTCAGAGCTGAAGACGACAGGTATCGGTCGGCCGCGCTACCMCTTCTGCCGGAGCGCGCGCGGCGATTCCCCGAAGCTCGCCTTGAAGTCGCGCGACAGATGGGCGCTGTCGGCAAAGCCTGCGCCCATGGCGATGTCGGTGAGCGAGCGCTTGCTGTTCAGGATCAGCCAGCGCGCATAGTCCAGCCTGAGCTTGCGCTGGAACGCCGCGGGACTCTGGCCCAGCGAGGTGCCGAACAGGCGCTCGAGTTGGCGCGGGCTGACGCCGACATAGCGCGCAACCGCGGCGATCGGCGGGGGATTGTCGAGGCGCTGTTCGATGAATTGCGCGGCCTGCTGAACCCGGACGTCGAGATGGGAGCCGATCTGCGCGTAGAAATGCGGCTGCGGCATCTCGGCCGGCCGCATGTCCTGCAGCATCATGTGGCGCATCGCCTGCTGGGCCTTGTCCCGGCCGCAATGGCGCGCGACGAGATAGAGGCCGAGATCGATCGCGGCCGTCGAGCCGGCGCAGGTGATCAGGTCGCCCTCGTCGATGAAGAGCCGCTCCACCCCTGCCGAAACCCTGGGGAAGCGCTGTTTGAAGGCATCCAGCACGTTCCAGTGCACGCAGACCCGGCGCGGACCGACCAGCCCTGCCCTGGCGATCGCAAAGGTGCCGGTGCAGATGCCCAGCAGCCGCGCGCCCGACGCCGCCGCCCGCCTGAGATAGTCGAGCAGGCTCTCGGGCAAGGCGTCGTTGAGATAGTCGTTGCCGCCGCAGACGGCGACATAGTCGAAGCCGGCCGGATCGAGCAGGGCCGCATTCGGCGCAACCGAGACACCGCAGCTCGAGCGTCGCGGCTCTCCGTCGAGGCTCATCACGGTCCAGCTCGCATGGAGCTGGCGACTGCGGCCGCCATGGTCCGCCGCCAGGCGCAGCACATCGATCAAGCCGGAGAAGGCGGCGAGCGTGAACTGGTCGAGCAGGACGAAGCCGATCCGCAGCCGCGAAACGGGAATGGGCGCGGATTGCGGCCGCTCGCTGGCGGATGGCGGAAACTGCGCTGTGTTCATGTCGTGATTATTCAAATTTCCGGCCGGCGAATTCTAGTGCCTTTCGTGCGCCGCGCCCACCATGATCGTAGAAGCGCGAAGACGCTCAGGCAGAGGAGAACGACGATGAACAGACCCGTCCGGCTGGCGAGCGCCATGCTCGCGACCACCCTGCTGACCGCGCCGGCGCTGGCCCAGCAACCCGCCTCGATCACCGTCGCCTGGTATGGCGGCAACTGGGGCGACGCCTTCCGCGCCTGCGTCGCCGAACCCTTCACCAAGGCGACCGGCATCGCCGTGAAGGCGGAGATCGGCACCTCGACCGTCACCCTGTCGAAGCTGCAGCAGCAGAAGGCGGCTCCCACCATCGACGTCGCCTGGATGGATGGCGGCATCAGCGAGCTGGCGCTCGCCGCGGAGGTGACCGACACACTCGACGCCGCAGCGATTCCCAATCTCGCCAACACGCTGCCCGAGGCGCTCTACAAGAGCGGTTCGACCACCTATGCGGTCGGCACCGGCTATTACTCGCTCGGGCTCACCTACAACACCCAGAAGGTCAAGACCGCCCCGACATCGTGGAACGACCTCTGGAAGCCGGAATTCGAGGACGCGGTCACCATCCCCTCCCCGGCGAATTCGGCGGGCGTGCCTTTCGTCATGTTCCTCTCGAAGATCTGGGGTGGCGCTCCCGGCGACCTCGCCCCGACCTTCAAGAAGATCAAGGAGCTGAAGGCCGCCCTGTTCTTCGATTCCTCGGGCGCCGCGACCAATGCCTACCAGAGCGGCGAAGCGATCATCGGCGCGCATTTCAACGTCGGCGCCTGGGACCTTGCCGACAAGGGCCTGCCGATCGGCTTCGTCGTGCCCAAGGAAGGCGCCTGGGCGACCGATGCCCGGCTCCATCTGGTGAAGGGCACGCCGAAGAAGGACGCGGCTGCAAAGTTCATCAACCAGGCGCTGACGCCGGAGGCGTCCGGCTGCCTCGCCGAGAAGCTCTATCTCGGCCCGTCCGTGAAGAACGTCGTCGTCAAGCCCGAGACCGCGCGCAAGCTGCCCTGGGGCGAGACCGGCTCGGTCAAGACCCTGCAGCTCTTCGACTGGACGGAGATCAACGCGCTGCGCTCAGGCGTCGTCGACGCCTGGAACCGCGAGATCGCGCGCAAGTGAACGACCTGCGCGCGAACGACTGGGCACGATCACCACGAGCCGCAGCATGAGCACCCCCATCCTTGCCATCGACGGCCTGTCCAAGCATTTCGGCGGGCACGCGGCCCTGACGGACATCGCCCTCTCCGTCGAGCAGGGCGAGTTCATCGCGCTGCTMGGCCCGTCGGGTTGCGGCAAGACCACGCTGCTGCGCTGCATCGCCGGATTCCTGACGCCGGAGGCCGGCACGGTCAGGCTCGCCGGCGAGGATGTGACACGGCTGCCGCCCTATCGCCGCCCGCTCAACACGGTGTTCCAGAACTACGCGCTCTTCCCGCATATGAGCGTCCTGGAAAATGTCGCCTATGGCCCGCGCCGGCAGGGCACGCCGAAGGGCAAGGCAACCAAGCGTAGCACCGAGGCGCTGGAGCTCGTCGGCCTCGCAGGCTTTGGCGAGCGCCTGCCGGCCCAGCTCTCCGGCGGCCAGCAGCAGCGCGTGGCGCTGGCGCGCGCCATCGTCAACCGGCCTCAGCTGCTGCTGCTCGACGAGCCGCTGAGCGCGCTCGACCTGAAGCTGCGCAAGAAGGTCCAGGGCGAGCTCAAGCAGATCCAGCACCGGCTCGGCATCGCCTTCCTGTTCGTGACGCATGACCAGGACGAGGCGATGAGCATGGCCGACCGGATCGTGCTGATGAACGGCGGCCGCATCGAGCAGATCGGGCGCGGCCAGGATATCTATGCCCGGCCGGCGAGCCGCTTCGCCGCCGACTTCATCGGCGACGCCAACCTGCTCCAGGTCGAGCGGCGCGGCGACGGCAGCCTGTCGCTGCTGGGCGGCGCGATCATCCGTCCCGCCTGCGACGCTCCGCAAGGCGTGCTGACCGGCGTGCTGCGGCCCGAGGATATCCTCATCGCGCCGGAGCCCGCCGCCGATCGCCTCTCCCTGCCGGCCGTGCTCTCCGAGATCACCCATGTCGGCAGCCATGCCCTCGTCACGGTCCTGGCCGGCGGCACCGTCCTGACGGCCAGGCTTGCGCCGTCGGCGCTGGCGGGCCTCGCGCCGGGCCAGCCGGTCTTCGCCACGATCCGCCTTGGCGATCTCAGCCTCGTGCCGGGGGACGCGTGATGAGCGGGAGGCTGCGCACGGTCGTGCTGCTTTGCGCCCTGCCGGCGGCGTTCTTCGTCGCCTTCTTCCTGGCGCCGATGGCGGTCGTCCTGATCGCGAGCCTGACCACGCCGGACGGTCACCTGACCTTCGCGCATTACCTGCGCATCCTCGCCGACAGCTATCACTGGGACGTGCTGTGGGTGACGTTCCGGATCGGCGCGCTGACCACGCTCGTCTCAGTCGTGATCGGCTATCCGCTCGCCTGGTATCTCGTGCGCGTGGTGCGCTGGCGGCCCTGGCGCCGGTTCTGCGTCATCCTGCTCATCGTGCCGCTGTTCACCAGCAATATCGTGCGCTCCTTCGGCTGGATGGTGCTGCTCGGCCGCAACGGCCTTGTCAATGACGGCCTGATCGGGCTGGGCCTGATCGAGCGGCCGATGCGCTTCCTCGGCACCGAGCTCGGCATCCTGATCGGCCTCGTCTACATCCTGCTGCCCTTCATCGTGCTGGCGGTCGGCAACGCGCTCGCCAAGGTCGATCCGGCGCTCGAACACGCCTCCGCCGATCTCGGCGCGACGCCGGCCGGCACCTTCTGGACGATCACCTTCCCCCTCAGCCTGCCCGGGCTGATGGCCGGCGCGGTCATGGTCTTCATGCTGGCGGTCAGCGCCTATGTCACGCCGGCTCTGCTCAGCGGCGGGCGGATCACCGTCTTCTCCATGCTGATCTTCCAGCAATACAGCTCGGTCTTCGACTTCAACTATGGCGGTGCGCTCAGCATCACCATGCTGGTGCTGACGCTGGTGCTCGTCACCCTCGCCGGGCGCCTCAGCGAGCCGAGGAGAGCCTGAAATGGTCACGCACCTCGTCAGGATCATCTCCCTTGCAGCGCTCGCCTATCTAGCCCTGCCGCTCGTCGTGCTCGTCGGCGCCTCGCTGACCACGACCAGCTTCCTCGCCTTCCCGCCGCAAGGGCTCACCCTCGCCTGGTACGGCAAGATGCTGGGCGACCCGTCCTATGTCTCGGCCTTCATGACCAGCACGCTGCTCGCGATCGCCGCGACCATCGTCGCGGTGGTGCTGGCGGTGCCCGCCGCGATCGCGATCGCCCGCTATCGCTTTCCCGGCCGCCGCCTGCTGTCGGAAATTCTGATGTCGCCGCTGATCCTGCCGCATGTCGTGCTCGGCGCGGCGCTGCTGCAATATGGCAGCGCGATCGGCCTCGTGCGCAGCTTCACGGCCCTGCTCGTCGGGCATGTCGTGATCATCATGCCCTTCGTCCTGCGCGCCGTGCTGCCGCAGCTCAGCGAGGAGCAGCGCAGCCTGGAGGAGGCGTCGGCCGATCTCGGGGCCAGGCCGCTGACGACCTTCTTCCTGGTGACGCTGCCGCAGATCCGCAGCGGGCTCGTCAGCGGCGCGATCTTCGCCTTCATCGCCTCCTTCATCAATGTCGAGCTCAGCATCTTCAACACCACGGCCGAGCTGACCACGATCCCAGTCAAGCTGTTCAACTACGTCCAGTACACGATCGACCCGACGATCGCGGCGGTCTCCGGCCTGACGATCATCGTCGCCGCGATCGTGATCGTGCTGCTCGACCTCACCATCGGCCTCGACGTGCTCTCCGAGCGCCGCTGATCCCGTCCACCCCGTTTAGTCCCAAGGAGCCCGCACATGCGCCAGCAGAATGTCTTCGACGTCGTCTACACCCATACCGAGGGCGAGCCCCTCTGCATCATCCATAGCGGGATTCCCTATCCCGCCGGCTCKAACATCCTGGAGAAGCGCCGCTTCCTCGAGGAGAACTACGACTGGCTGCGCTGCGCGCTGATGCGCGAGCCGCGCGGGCACAAGGACATGTTCGGCGTGTTCCTGACGCCGCCGTCGAGCCCGGACTACGATGCCGGCCTGATCTATATCGACGGCACGCAGTATTCCCATATGTGCGGCCACGGCACGATCGCGGTCGGCATGGCGATGGTCGCGCTCGGGCTCGTCCGGCGCGGCGCCAATGGCGTCACGACGATCCGCTTCGAGACCACCGCCGGCCTGGTGACGGCCGAGGTCGCCAATGACGGGCCGGACGTGCTGTGGACCCGATTTGAGAACGTGCCGGCCTATGTCGCGGCGCAGGACGTGCCCTTCGACCTGCCGGGCATCGGCCAGCTCAAGGCCGACATCGTCTGGGGCGGCAATTATTTCGGCATCATCGACCTGCGCGGCACCTCGCTGCGGATCTCGCCGGAGAACGGCTCGGAGCTCTCCCGGCTCGGCATCATCGCCCGCGAGCAGCTGCGCCAGAAGGTTGCCATCCAGCACCCGGCGTCGAGCCACATCAACAACTTCAACTTCGTGACCTTCTGGCACGAGCCGACGATCGAGGGGGCCTTCTACAAGAATGTCCACGTCTTCTCCGCCGGCCAGCTCGACCGCTCGCCGGGCGGCACCGGCACGAGCGCGATGATGGCGATGTATGAGGCGCGCGGCCTGCTCGCGTTGCACCAGCCGATCCGCTCCGAAGGGCTGCTCGGGTCGGGAACCTTCGAAGGCTGCCTGATCGGCGAGGCGAACCTGAACGGCACGCGCGCCGTGCGCCCGACCGTGAAGGGCACCGCCGGGCTGCTCGGCACCGCACGCTGGACGATCAACCGCGACGATCCGGTCGACGCCGGCTTCCTCGTCGCCTGACCGGCATCGCGCCGGGACAGCCAGGCCAGGCTGTCCCGGCGCGATCGGCTTCATGGCGCCGCAAAGCCCCGGCCTGCGCCAGAGCCGCGCGCCCCTCGCCCGGCCCGAATGCGCAAAATGCCGGGCGAATGAGCCGAGGCGCCGCTGACCCGAGCGGTGCCGTGACCTGCACGTTTTTGTCGAAGCCAGCGCGACGTAAGGCTGCGAGACAGCGTGGACGGTAGCGGCCTTGGTGCATGGCAAGCCCCGTGCAACAAAGGCCAGAGCTTGCCAGCCGGGCCATGTCCCGGCAATCTTAGCTCAGGAAGACGCTCAGCGGGTGTATGCCCGAGTATTCTCTCGTCGGGCAGCAAGACATGGGAAGTCCAAAATCATGATCATGGACGGTGGCAATGCCGATGCCGGCAAGATGGACGAGATCGCTCTGATCGGGCGTCGCACGGGACTTATCAACCGCCGGTCGTTTCTGGTCGGTTCTGCCGCCGGCGTCGGCGCGCTCGGACTCGCCGGCTGCACGACCGACGGCATGAGCCTCGCCGAGGCGTCCAAGATCTACGGGCCGGTGCCCGAAGAGAAATTCCCGATMCCGGCTGTCGATGTCAGCAAGGTCGATCCGAAATATTATCGCCGGACCGTTCGCTACGAGACCAAGGAAGCGCCCGGTACGATTATCGTCGATCCCGGCAATTACTACGTCTACCGCGTCGAGGACGACGGATCGGCCACCCGCTATGGCGCCAATGTCGGCCGCGACGGGTTCCGGTGGAGCGGGGACGCCTATATCGGGCGCAAGGCGGAATGGGCGACATGGACACCGCCCAAGGAGATGATCAAGCGCCAGCCCGAGGCGGCCAAATACGCCCGCGGCATGCCCGGCGGCCTCGAAAACCCGCTCGGCGCCCGCACGCTCTATCTCTATCAGAACGGCGCCTACACGCTCTACACGATCTACGCCTCCAGCGATCCGGAATCGATCGGGAACGGCATCACAAGCGGCTGTGTCGGCCTGCTCAGCCAGGACATGATGCACCTGTACTCGCGTACGCCGGTCAAGACGAAGGTCGTCGTCCTGCCGGCATAGCAACGGTCAGTCCCCGGTCCTGGCGCCGCCCAGCCCCGAGAACAGCGACGGCGCGCATTGGTGGAACTTACCTTCGCTGAAGGCTTCCACCTCCAGAAGAACTGAGCCCGTCGGCTCGCCGCCGCCGGTGAATGCATACGCCAGGTGCGGGCTCCAATCCGGAAGGAGGCGAGCATCGCACCAGGTTGCAGCCAGAGCGCCAGTTCTCCCACATTCGCACCATCTGTCGCGGCGATGGCGCCGGACTCGGCCGCAGCAAATGGGTGCGGAGCCCATCCGGCCGCTCGGCGCCACACATGTCCCGTCGCTCGCATGTCTCCAATCCGCCAGAGGCCGCCGTTGAAACTCGCCAGAGATCGGCCCTGACGGCGCACCACGTTCACCTTGAAACACCCGCGATCGCTGCCGCTTGCATTCACCCGATTTCATCCTCCGCTCGGCCCCTCGCCGAGCACGGCTCTGCGCCTCCCGGCAAGCCCTCGCGCCGGCTGATCAATCGTCTCAGTCGATTATTGCGTCGCCATGGTCGGCCTCGCGTCGTCAGCGTGCCGAGCGAAGCCAAGTCGCTGATCGTTCTTTCCACCACCTTCCTGCTCTCGATGGCGCTGGCCGCGATGGGGCTCGAGACCGATATCGCCAAGCTCAGGGCCAAGTGCCTGCGCCCTCGCCTGCTCGGCCTTGCGGCCTTTCTTTTCATCGCGTCATTCAGTCTGATGCTGGTGAAGCTCACGATGCGAAGGATCGCGATGACGCTCGAACAGCTCAGGATCTTCGTCGCGGTCGCCGAGCGCGAACATGTCACAAAGGCCGCKACCGAGCTGAACCTGACCCAGTCGGCGACGAGCGCCGCGGTCGCGGCCCTGGAAGCGCGCCATGCGGTCAAACTCTTCGATCGCATCGGCCGGCGCATCACGCTGACCGATGCCGGCCGGCTCTTCCTGGCCGAGGCGCGCGCCGTGCTCTCCCGCGCCGCCTCGGCCGAGGCCGTGCTGGCCGATCTCGCCGGGCTGAAGCGCGGCCGGCTCGCCTTCGCCGCGAGCCAGACCGTCGCCAATTACTGGCTGCCGCCGCTGCTGCACGCCTTTAGGGCGCGCCATCCCGGCATCGAGACGCCGCTGACGATCGGCAACACGCAAACTGTCGCTCAGGCCGTCCATGACGGGCTCGCCGATCTCGGCATCGTCGAGGGGGAGATCGACGACCCGCATCTGGCGATCTCGCCGGTGGCCGAAGACGAGATGGTGCTGGTCGTCGCCCGCGGGCATCGCTGGGCCGGCGCAGCCGCGATCGCAAGCGCGGCCTTCGCCGAGGCGCCCTGGGTCCTGCGCGAGCCGGGCTCGGGCACGCGCCGGCTGTTCGAAGACCTGCTGGCACGCGACGGCCTGAGCCTCGCGGAACTCGACATCGCGCTTGAATTGCCCTCGAACGAAGCCGTCAGGGCGGCGGTGGAGGCCGGTGCCGGGGCGACCGTGGTCTCGCGCCTGGTGGTCGCGGCGGCGCTGCGGGCCGGGTCACTGGTTGCGGTCGCAGCGACCGTGCCGCGACGCCGCTTCTATGCCCTGCAGCACAAGGAGCGCTATGTCGGCCGGGCCGCGCAGGCCTTTCTGTCGCTCCTGCGCGAGCAGGCCGGAGCGGCCGAACCGAGCAGCGGGCGCATCTGATCCCCGACCGCTCCCGGCCCGAACCGCTGCCGGCCCGGCGGCTCCATCCGAAGCGTCAGCGCTGGCGTGGCTGATTGTTGTCGACGACCTGCTGGTAGGCGACGAGGTCGAGGAACGCCTCGGCCTCGGCGACCTTGCCGTCCTTCATCCGGAACAACCAGGCGAACTGGTTGCGATAGGGATGTCCGCCAGTCGTCGTGGCCGTCGCGTCGAAGCGGACGATCACCCGGTCGCCGACGGCCCAGATGTGCCGGACCTGGGGGACGAGCGGGGTCGCGAGGCGGCTGACCAGCGGCACGGAGGCCCGCTCAATGAAATCAGTCATGCCGCGATAGGTGCCCGCGACGGGACCGGAGCCCGGAATCGTCCAGACGATGTCGGGGGCCAGGAGTTGCTGGAACACATTGTCCCCGGCGGCCCAGCGCTGGAACGCGTCGCGCACGATGGTCTCGTTGCGTGCGGTGTCGGCCCGGGCCGGCGCGGCTATGGCCGGCGCGATGGCCAGGGCGACGATAGCCGCAAGCCCGATGCGCCGGGTGGCGGTCGCAGGTCGATTGGATGGGGCGGTAGAGTTCATTGAACGTCTCCTTCGCTTCAGGGTGGTTGGGAAAGCCGCACGCGCTGCCACTGCGCGGGCCGCCACTGCCGGAAACACGCCGGCGAAGAACCATGCCGGCATGGTGGAGGGTGTCGTTGTCGACGAAATCGCCGTCGGCGGTAAAGCCGGTGTCGTCCCAGTATTCGATGTGGGTACCCGTCACCTCGTATCGCCCGCGATAGGCGCCCTCGCGGTTGCCGCGCGCCTCGACATAGCGGCCGTCCGGCAGGAGTTCGTGGCGGATCCGGTTGTCGTCGGTGACCCACATGCCGACAAAGGGATGGGTGGCATGCGTCATGGCTTTCTCCGCGAAGGCAGCCGTTGCGAGTGCCGCCACGACACCCGTCGCGACGGTGATGATCCCGGCCCGCATCAGTGCGGCGCCCTGGTCGAGCGGACGACGATCTCGTTGACGTCGACGTCCTCGGGCTGCTCCAGCGTGTAGCGGACGGCCCGACCGATGGCGTCAGGCTGGAGCGCAATGCTCCGGTAGGTCTTCATGGCTTCGGCCGCCGCGCGATCGGTGATCGTGCCGGCAAGCTCGCTCTCGACGACGCCGGGATGGATGCAGGTGACCCTGATGTCGCTGCGCTCCTGGCGCAGACCGTCCGAGATCGCCCGGACGGCATATTTCGTGGCGCAGTAGACGGCCGCCGTCGGCGAGACGCTGAGCGCACCGATCGAGGCGATGTTGACGATGTGGCCGGAGCCCCGGGACGTCATCTCCGGCAGGACCGCGGCGATTCCGTAGAGGACGCCCTTGATGTTGACGTCGACCATGCGGTCCCACTCGTCGACCTTCAGGGAGGCCATCGGCGAGAGCGGCATCACGCCTGCATTGTTGACGATGACGTCGATCCGCCCGAACTGCTGACGGGCTGCGTCGGCGAAGCGCAGGACGTCGTCCTGCCGCGTCACATCCAGGCGGCGATAGTCGACCTTCGCGCCGCCCTGCCGAAGCTCTTCGGCGAGGGCATCGAGTCGCTCGACCCTGCGTGCGCCCAGCATGAGACGGGCTCCGGCGGCGGCGAGCTCGCGGGCGATGCCGACGCCGATGCCACTTGATGCCCCGGTCACCAGAACGGTCTTGTCCATAGCCATGGTCCAACTCCTCTCGCTTGGTCCGCTGCGTGATGCGGAACCCGTGATCGAGGAGATAGACGCCCGGCGCTGTCGCCGGTATCTAGCCAGGAGGCGACGCCATGGTTAGTGTTTCTAACCAATGGCGACCGATCTCAACGCGCTCGCGACCTTCGTCCTGGTCGCCGAGGAACGAAGCTTCCGGGCAGCCGCGGACCGGCTGGGCGTGACGCGCTCGGCCGTCAGCCAGACGATCAGGCGGCTCGAGGACGCAATGGGCATCGCCCTCGTCCACCGCACCACCCGCAGCGTCGGCCTCACCGAAGCCGGCGAGCGTCTCCATGCCGACATCGCCCCGTCGCTGGCCGATATCCGCGCGGCGACCGAGGCTACTCATCAACTCGGCTCCGGACCGCGCGGCCAGTTGCGGCTGGCGGTCTCCTCGATCGCGGAGAGTTTCCTGTCAGGCCCGCTTCTCACCAGTTTCGGGATGGAATGCCCGGACGTGCAGCTGGACGTCCTGGTGACGGATGACGAGATCGACATCGTCGCCTACGGCTACGACGCGGGCGTGCGGCTCGGCGAGGTCATCGAGCAGGATATGATCGCCGTTCCCGTCTCCGACCCGCAGCGGCAACTCGCCGTCGGCGCTCCCGGCTACCTGGCGCGCCGGGGAACGCCGATCCATCCGCGCGAGCTCGCGGCGCATCGCTGCATCGGCTGGCGCCCGGCGCCACGAGCGGCTCCCTACCGGTGGGAGTTCACGGAAGCCGGCCAGGATTTCGCGGTTGACGTGAAGCCGGAGGCCACCACCAACGATATGGCGCTGATGATCCGCATGGCGGTCGCGGGCGGCGGCATCACCATCGGGCTGGAGGAAACGTTTCGCCCCTCCATCCAGCGAGGGGAGCTCGTTCCCGTGCTCGAAGAGTTTTGCCCGTTCTTCCCTGGGTTCTTCCTGTATTATCCCAGCCGCCAGAACATGGCGCCGAAGCTGCGCGCCTTCGTCGATCACATCCGCAGGGACCGAAGGCGCTAAAGCATCGGACCGAAAAGTGGAATCCGGTTTTCGGAAAATCCGATGCTTGAACAAAGAGCTGGATCGCCCATCTTGCGTCCGAACGGACGCACGGCGATCTAGGCCCGCTTGGCGAGCGCGTGGCTGGGATCAGCCGCGCCCTCGCTGTCGATCAAGCGCACCCTGCAATTGCTCGACGCGGATGGCCAATGCCTCCTTGGTCAGATTGATCCCTTCGGGCGCTCCATCAATCGACAAGAGCACGCCGCGCTCGGCCATTTCGAGCTGCTCCTGCGCGAGTTCCAGGTGCTTCTGCATGATCTGCGTGACGCGGTCCTTGGCCTCCTGGTCCGTATCCATAGGGCCCTCGCTTCTTCGCTCCTGATCAGGCGACGATCTCACAACCGGGGCGACGCGCCAAATAGTCTGCGGCTTCGCCATCCCGGTCCAATTCAATGGGAAGGCGCGGTGCCGTGGGGAGGCGGTGGCCCAAATTCCGCCCGGTCCCCGGGGTGTCAGGCGGAATAATCGGCGGCCATCGTCTCGTCGGCCGCGGTCGAGTGGGCCTTCAACGCCCGGAAGAGCAAGGTCAGCACGACGGCGATGACGAGGTTCAGGACCAGCGTGTAGACGGCGGTGTAGCCCGGGAAGACATGCCCGCCGAAGCTGAGCGGAAAGGTCGGCGTCAGATTGGACGCGAAGGCCATCAGCGTGCCGGCGACGATCCCGGCCAGCCAGCCGATCAGCAGCGCCCAGCCGTTGAACCAACGCGTATAGACGCCGAGCATCACCGCCGGCAGCGTCTGGATGATCCAGATGCCGCCGAGCAGCTGCAGCTGGATGGCATATTGCGTCGGCACGAACAGGATGAAGACAAGCGCACCCAGCTTGACGACCAGCGAAACCCATTTCGCCATCTGGGCCTCCTGCCGGTCGGTCGGGTTCCGGTTGATGAACTCCCGGTGGATGTTGCGGGTATAGAGATTGGCGGCCGCGATCGACATGATCGCCGCTGGAACCAGGGCGCCGATGCCGATGGCGGCGAAGGCGATGCCGACGAACCAGGCCGGGAAACTGTGCAGGAACAGGGCCGGCACCGCGAAATTATTGCCGAACTCGGCAAAGCCCGCCGCATATTCCGGCATGCTGCGGACGCCGGCGGCGATCGCGAAGAAGCCGAACAGCGCGAGAATGCCGAGCAGGAAGGAATAGGCCGGCAGCATGGCCGCGTTGCGCCGGATGGCCTTGCCGCCATTGGCGCTGAGAATGCCGGTGATGGAATGCGGATAGAGGAACAGCGCCAGCGCCGATCCGAGCGCCAGCGTCGCGTAGGTGCTGTAGGCACCGGTCGAGCCGGGGGGCGGCGTTTCGAGCAGGACCTTCGTGTCCGGCACCGCGGCGAAGATCTTGGCAAAGCCGCCGAGCTCGATCGGGATGATGATGATCGCGGCAAAGGCGGTGACATAGATCAGGATGTCCTTGACGATCGCGATCGAGGCCGGCGCGCGCAGGCCGCTCGAATAGGTGAAGGCCGCCAGGACCAGGAAGGCGAAGATCAGCGGCAGGTCGGCGGCAAGGCCGGTCCCGGAAATGCCGAGCGCGCCGATGACCACCTGGATGCCGACGAGCTGCAGCGCGATATAGGGCATGGTCGCGAGGATGCCGGTGATGGTCACGGCGAGCGCCAGCCAGCGATTGCCGAAGCGGCCGCGGACGAAATCAGCGGCGGTGATGTAGCCGTGCCTGTGGCAGACATGCCAGAGCCTGGGAAAGACTAGGAACAGGATCGGGTAGATCACGATCGTGTAGGGCACGGCGAAGAACGCCACCGCCCCGGCGCCGAAGGCGAGAGCCGGCACGGCGATGAAGGTATAGGCGGTGTAGAGGTCGCCGCCGACCAGAAACCAGGTGATCCAGGTGCCGAATCTGCGGCCGCCGAGGCCCCATTCGTGCAGCTGGTCGAGATCTGCCTTGCGCCAGTTGGCGGCGGCGAAGCCGAGCCACGTGATGAAGCCGAACAACGCCACGAACACCGTGGTGGCGGTCCAGTTCACGTCATGCATGACACGCTCCTGTCGGAGCTCGTCGTCGTCAGGCACAGGGTCTGGTCGGGCGAGCTAGTCCTTGGTCCCGAAGTAGACGGTGGCGGTGAAGGCGGCTCCGATCAGCACCCAGAGCATCTGGTACCAATAGAAGAACGGAATGCCTGCCCAGACAGGGTCGAGCCGGTTGTAGAACGGCGGCCAGAGTACCGCGATGAACTGGACGATGAAGAGCAGGTACCACCAGCTCCATCCGCCCCGACTTTCCCCGGAGCCGTTCATTCCGAACCCTCCCGACATCGTGCCTTTGGGCCAGATTAGACAGTATGCTCCTCTCGGGCATTGTCTGGCAATGTCTCTCCGAATACCTGCGACAACGAGAACAGATGCTTGCGGGCTTTGGAAGCGAACAGCATCCGGATCACGGCCCCTTGCTTGGTCATCGCTCCCGGAGGCTGGTATAAACGGGGCCTGCGCAAGCGACGGGTCGCGCGGGATACGGCCGCCAAGGACAGGTCCGTCGACGAACAGCATGTCCATGCKGGCCGAAACGGCAGGATCGAGGTCCCCGATGACGCGACATCAACCGGCCAAGCCGCAGCTTCTGTCCCGTGCCGAGCGCTACGCCGCCGGCAAGGCCCTGCGCGGCAAGGTTCCGCGCGAGAGCCATGCCGACTGGGCGCCCCGCTCCAGCAGCGACGCCGTCGCCATTCTCGCCGGGACCGATGACAGCCGCATTCCGGAGCTTCTGCCGATCCGCTACGAGCGCATGATGCTGAGCCCGTTCGCCTTTCTGCGCGGCGCGGCGGCCGTGATGGCAGAAGACCTGGCAGGTCTCCCATCGGCCGGTCTACCCGTTCAGGCCTGCGGCGACTGTCATCTCATGAATTTCGGCGCCTTCACCGCGCCGGAAGAGAACGTCCTGTTCGACATCAACGATTTCGACGAAACGCTGCCGGGCATCGACTTCGCCGTCGATCTCAAGCGCCTGGCCGCCAGTGTCGCTGTGGCAGCGCTCGACGCCGGATTTTCCAGGAGGACCGCCCGGCTCACCATTGCAGCGACGGTGAGCGCCTATCGCCGCCGGCTGCGCAGGCTGGCCAAGCTCACGCCGCTGGAGGCCTGGCATGCGCGCACCGAGCTTGGAGAGGAACTGGAGCGGATCGACGATCCGGCGCTGCGCAAACATGTGCAAGGCCTGCTCACCAAGGCGTCGCGCAATTCGCAGCAGGACAGCAACTTTCCCCGCCTGCATGCCGGGGCGGACGGCTCCTGGGGCATCGAGGATCGGCCGCCGCTGATCTACCATCTGCCTGAGGAACGCGACAGCACGCGCTCGCTGCAGGCCCACAAGGTCTTCCATCACTATCGCGAGACCCTGCCGCCCGAGCGCCGCGTGCTGGTGACGCGCTACGGCCTGCGGGATCTCGCTTTCAAGGTCGTCGGCGTCGGCAGCGTCGGCACGTTCTGCGTCGTCGGCCTGTTCATGACGGCCGATGACGAGCCGTTGTTCCTGCAGGTCAAGGAAGCCCAGACCTCGGTCCTCGCCCGGCTGACGAAGAGCAAGAACCCCGGGCCGCCGCATCAGGGGCAGCGGGTGGTGGAAGGCCAGCGCATGCTGCAGGCGGCGAGCGACGTCTTCCTGGGCTGGGCTGATGACAGTGCCAGCGGGCGTCATTTCTACGTTCGGCAACTCAAGAACCGTCGCCTCGGATCGATCGCCGAAGTGGTGGAGGGCCAGGCCCTGACGGCCTATGCCGAACTCTGCGGCCGCACGCTTGCACGCGCGCATGTCCGCTCGGGCGATGCAGCCACCATCGCCGGCTACATGGGGGCGTCGGGGATCTTCGACGACGCCTTGACGAGTTTCGCGATGGCCTATGCCGCGCAGACCGCACTGGACCACGAGGCGCTCGTTGCAGCCAAGGGGCCCGTCAAGACAGCGCAGGAGCGAGCCAAAGCAGCATGAAGGGCCGCGCGGCCGGGAGCTTCGCTCCCGGCATGCCCTGACCTGACATGCCACATGGTGGCGGAATAGCTTGCCTCCACGATCTGGCGCCGGCCCGCCCGCCTGATCTCGTCGCGCATCCACGGAGCCCGTGCAGGTCATTGCCGGATCGACGACCGGCGCTCGATCACCCGTCCCAGCCATCCATGCCATCGCGGTCATGGCTCTTGCCTGCACCCGGGGCATTGCATCCTGACCACCTCATCTTGCCTCGGCGGGCCACCGACTGTGCAGGTCGTCGATGATGATGGAATGGGAATGGCGCGAACCATGCTCTGCAAGATGAGGATGTCCCGGTGGAAGCTCGGGATGGTCATGCGCAAGGGCATCCGCACTGCCAGCCGGCCAAAGCTGCGATGCGAAGAGCACTGCCGCCAGCGTCGCCAGCGCGAACAGGCCTGCCAGTGTMGCCAGTGGCAGTATCGCGCCGAGCCAGCCCGCCAGCGGATAGGTCACCAGCCAGCAGGCATGCGAGAGCGCGAACTGCGCGGCGAACACCGCCGGACGATCCTCGGCGTGAGCTGAGCGTCGCAGCAACCGGCCTGACGGTGTCTGTGTCGCGGAGTAACCGATGCCGAGCAGCGCCCAGGTKACCAGGAGCGCGGCCCAGCCCGTACCCGTCGCCGCCGGAGCGAGTGCCCAGCCGCTGGCCCAGAGGAGTGCAGCGAAGCCGCCAAGGACGGCAGCCAGAAAGGTCGCCGCCGTCAGCATCACCGTTCGATCTGCGACCCGTTCCAGCACACGCGGCAGCGTCAGCGCCGACAGCATGGACCCGCCGCCGAAACAGGCCAGCGCGAGCGCAACCGCGTTGTCGTCGAAGCCGAGGCGCCCCTTCACGATCACCACGGTATTTACGATGACGAGGGCGCCCCCCATCGCCACCGCCATGTTGAGCGCGAGCAGTCCGCGCAGCCTCGGCGTCGCGAGATAGATCCTGATCCCTCGCGTTGTCCGGCCGTAGATCCCGCCCTCGCGTTTCCTGGCTGGAGAGGCCGGCAATGTAAGGGAAAGGACGAGTGCTGCCGAGACGAGGAAGCCGATGACCGTGCCACCGAAGAGCCAGTGAAAGTTGATGACCGTGAGCAAGGCGGCCGCAAGCATCGGGCTGACGATGCTTTCGAGGTCAAAGGCCAGGCGCGAGAGCGAGAGGGCTTTGGTGTAGTCGTCCTCGTCCGGCAGCACGTCGGGAATCGTGGCCTGGAAGGTCGGCGTGAAGGCGGCTGAGGCCGACTGAAGCAGGAACACGGCCAGATAGACCTGCCAGATCTCGGTGATGAAGGGCAGCGTGAGCGCGATGGCCGCGCGCACCAGATCCATGGCGATCAGGAAGGCGCGGCGCGGCAGCTGTGCCGCAAACGCACCGACAATGGGCGCGACGGTGACATAGGCGATCATCTTGATCGCGAGCGCCGTACCGAGGACGCCGCCGGCCCTCTCGCCGGCGAGTGCGAAGGCGAGCAGGCCGAGCGCGACCGTGAGGAGACCGGTGCCGACCAGCGCGATGATCTGCGCAGCAAACAGGCGACCGTAGACGCGATTGGACAGGACCTTGAGCATTGTGAGCCTCAGAGGAACTTCGTGATCTGCTTGAATTCGTCGATCGGCCGGCGACGCTCGGTCGGCAGGTCGCCAAGGACCTCGTCGAGGCAGTGATCGAGATGATCCTGCACCAGCGTCCGCTTTGCCTGCGTGATGGCGCTCTCGACGGCCTGGAGCTGCGTCGCGATGTCGAGGCAGGAGCGTCCGGCCTCGATCATCTCGATGACCTTGGCAAGGTGACCACCAGCGCGCTTCAGCCGCTTGATGATTGCGGGATGGGATTCATGGATGTGAGGTTCCGACATCCTTTGCCCATATCCCCCTAGGGGGGATAAGGAAAGGCGTCCTCCATTTCGACGCGAGGTGTCAGAGTTTCGTCAAGAGTAGAAGCGTAGATCGCCTCCGATGATGCGCCGCAGGGCAGTCCACTTGCTGAAGCTCATCGAACTCGGCGCCCCAAAGCGGACCTGCCTTGAGTCCTATCGGGACAGGCCTACTCTCGGGCGGGATCCGCCTGGCTGCGCATTGTCGAAAACAGAGAACGAGGAAGCTTAACCGGGCGGGCAATCGAACAGAAAATTCGACAGAAGCCACAACAATAAGATCGACAGAGGCATCGTAAAAATAGTGGTTGCGACGACTTTGAGCGGGTCGAGCGAGCCTCTGAAAGCGATCAAGAGAAACAGGCCAAACAAGAGCCAGCCAACTAAAATGTGCACCAGCCCAATCTCAGCTATGAGACCGCATGCGCCTTCAGAGTAACGCAAGTTCGCCGCCCGTATTCTGGTGCCCGCCGGCTCACTAGCGCCGTGCAGGTTAGATCCGCAATGGGCGGAAAGGCGAAGATGGAGACGATCGGCGTTGTGCCCTCGGACGCAGGAAGCGCTTCAGCAGCGATCGGAAATTGATGTCTTGGGACCTTTATCCCCGAATGTTGAGCTCGGACGGCCCCAACGATCGATGTTCCACCAGTAAGACACGCATTCACCCGGACTTCGCGTTCGGACTGCATCGAGGCATTCGACGGTCCAACCGAAACCCCGTTGCCCGCTGATCCTGCATAGATCGGGTTTCGCTTGAACCGCGACCGACAGTTTGGGGCTGTTGATTGCTCCCAGGGAGAGACGCATGGCGGTCGCGATGTCGGGCACTGTGTAAGCGGCCCAAAGCCTTTCGCCAATAATCCCGGTGAATGCGACCGCCAGGAGCCCGGTCATCAGATTGAGGGGTCGATCCATACTGACTAAACCAGAGCAAGCTTCCAGATCGGCAGCAAGGGGCAGCATCGCTCCAATACCGGCAAGGGAGGCGCCGTCCTAATGGAAGGAATAATCCTCGGTGCTGTGGATCAAAGTCCAGACACCGTCCAGCTTGCGATAGACAAGCGAGGAACTTTCCCCCGTCGAACCCAATTGCTTGACCTTCCCAGGCTGTTCCTTGACGGCGGCGTGCCGCAAGGACGAGACGAGCACGACGGAGGTGGTGTATGCGGCGTCGAAAACCGGCATTGAGATCTTGATGCGCATCATGCTGATCGCAGGCTGCCGATAGCGCTGGTCGATGTCAGCCGGCAATGCACCGTTGCTGAAGTCGGCCTGCCGCTGCTTCCACATTTCAGTGGCCTCGGCATCGGTGCAGAAATGGTCCTGCATAGTCCCGGCCGGGTCGATCAGTTTCGCGGGACCGATGTCGGTGTGAGGCGCGCTGACATCCGCATAGAGGCCTGAGCCAAGGTATTGCTGGGCCAAAACGACATCGACAGATCGGCTGTACCAGTCTGCCCCAAAGATACAGGGGTGCTGGCGCGGAACGTGATCGCGGAGAACGGTCGGGATGAGGGCCGCCGTTTCTTGGTAGGCCCGGTCCATTGCCTTCGCCATGCGCAGCTTAGTTTCGCCGTCCGCTCGAACCGGTTGCGGCAGCATCAACAGGAGAATGGCGGCAGCGCGCAAAGGCAACATCAGTCTCTCCGACGTCTTCGGCCGCGAACTGAGCGGAGCGCGCACAGGATCAATTCCACTCTCCTGCAACGTCGCCCAAGGCGGCGGAAAGCTGACCTGCAGCGGGTAAATCGGCCTTGGACGCGAGCGCAAACGCCAGGCCTATCCTGGCCGACGGTGCAGGATCTTATCGATCGCCCTCCCCTGGGCGAGTTCATCGATGAGCTTGTCCAGGTAGCGGATCTCCCGCATCACCGGCTCGGCGATCTCTTCGACGCGGACGCCGCAGAGCTTCCCCCTTATGTCGGCTCGCGCAGGATTGAGCGCGGGCGCCTGGGCGAAGAAGGTCTCGTAGTCCGTGTCCTTCGCCAGCTGACAGGCGAGTGCCTCCTGGCTGTAGCCGGTCAGCCAGTGGATGATCTGGTCGACCTCCGCCTTCGTGCGGCCCTTCCTCTCCGCCTTGGCGACCAAAAGCGGATAGACCTTGGCGAAGCTCATTGTGTAAATGCGGTGCTGGGTCATCACGTCCACTACCCCAGGTCGGCGCCGGCGCTGGTGGCGCCCGAATGCTAGCCCAAGCGCCAACAGAGCAAACCTGACGCCATCGTTCAAGGTTCGGGGCGGCCAGAGCCGCCTCCAGCTCGCAGGCGTCCTGTCTGCGCAAGGATCAGCTTCGTCTGCAGGCACGCCCTACCGAAGGACCCGCATTCCGACGCCTTGCGGGAGCGGCTCTGGCCGCCGCGCACCTTGAACCATGGCGTCAGGTTTGCTCTCTTGACGCCTGGGCGCCCCTGGTGGCCGGCGGCAAAGGAACTGCGACCCCTCGGCGGCACCGTCTGAGCCATCCCTTCACCCTGACCAGCCCCCCAGCTCGAGAGAACTTGCATGCGCGCTCTTGGCGTCGGCCTCATCGGCACCGGCTATATGGGCAAATGCCACGCTTTGGCCTGGAATGCCGTTGCTCCGGTCTTCGGCGATGTCGCCCGCCCAAGGCTCGCCATGCTGTGCGAGGTGGACGATGCGCTGGCTGCAAGACGGGCGCGCGAGCTCGGCTTCGCCGGGTCCACCGCCGACTGGCGAGCGCTCGTCACCCATCCCGAGGTCGACATCGTCTCGATCACCGCGCCCAACGCCTTCCATGCCGAGATGGCGATTGCGGCGCTCGAGGCCGGCAAGCATGTCTGGTGCGAGAAGCCGATGGCAACGAGCCTCGCCGATGCGCAAGCGATGCTGGCTGCCGCCCGGGCGGCCGGAAAGGTCGCGGCGCTGGGCTACAACTACATCCAGAACCCGGCCATCCGGCTCGCGGCGCGGCTGATCGGCGAAGGCGCCATCGGGCCGGTCAACCATGTCCGCATCGAGATGGACGAGGATTTCATGGCCGATGCCGAAGCGCCTTTCTCCTGGAAGAGCGCGGCACAATCGGGCCATGGCGCGCTCGACGATTTCGGCGTGCACGCCTTCTCGCTGCTCAAGGTGCTGGTCGGCGAGGTGGCGCAGGTCATGGCCGACATGGCCAGGCCCTATCCGACGCGTCCGCTGCAGGAGGGCGGCGCGCGGCCGGTCGAGACATACGACATCGCGACCCTCTTGCTGCGCTTCGCTTCGGGCGCGTCCGGGCTCGTCGCGCTCAATCGCTGCGCCTGGGGCCGCAAGGGCCGGATTTTCGTGCAGGTCTTCGGGGCGAAGGGAACGATCAGCTTCGACCAGGAAAAGATGAACGAGATCGAGCTCTACACCACTGAGGGACGCAGCGATCTGCAGGGCTTTCGCCGCATCCTGACGGCGCCTGTGCACGAGCCCTATGACCGCTTCATCCCTGCGCCCGGCCACGGGCTCGGCTTCAACGAGCTCAAGATCATCGAATGCCGCGAGCTCATGCGGACCATCGCCGGCGAGCCGGCTCATCTMATCGATTTCGAGACCGGCCTGCGCATCGAGCGCACGGTCGATGCCGCCGCCAGGAGCTTCCGCGAAGGAGGCTGGAGGGCGGTGTAGTTCCCCGGCCTCGGCGCCGCAATCGGCCGTCGGGTTTGCGGTGGGTCCAAGCCGCGAATTGACATGCAGGCATTTACCTGCATAACTTGCCCTCGCGGATTAAGTGAGGACGATGGACGCTGACGACGTGTTCAAGGCGCTGGGGGACCCGACGCGCAGAAAGCTGCTGGACCTGCTCTTTGAAAGGAACGGGCAGACGCTCGGCCAGCTCTGCGAGAACCTGGACATGGCCCGGCAATCCGCGACGCAGCATCTCGGCATCCTGGAGGCGGCCAATCTGGTGAGCACGGTCAGGCGCGGCCGGGAAAAGCTGCATTTCATCAATCCGGTGCCGATCCACGAGGTCTACGAACGGTGGGTCCGCAAGTTCGAACGTCACAGGCTCAGCCTGCTCCACGACCTGAAGAAAGACATCGAAGGAGACGAAGAATGACCACGGAAACGACCAGCTTTGTCTATGTGACCTATATTGTCGCGACGCCGGAGAAGGTGTTCGAAGCCATCACCAAACCCGAGGTCGCACGGCGCTATTGGGGCCATGAGAACGTCTCCGATTGGCAGGCCGGATCGGGCTGGCAGCATATCCGCGCCAATGACGCGCGGACCGTCGAGCTGGTCGGCAAGGTCGTCGAGGTCTCGCCGCCGTCACGCCTCGTCATCACCTGGGCGAGCCCCGCGCAGGCCGCCGATCCGGCGAGCCATAGCCGGGTCACCTTCGAGATCGACGACTATGACGGAATGACCCGGCTGACCGTCAGCCATGACGAGCTCCAGGCCGGCAGCAGCATGGCGAAGGGGATCAGCCAGGGATGGCCGGTGGTTCTTTCCAGCCTGAAATCCTTCCTGGAAACCGGCCGGGGGCTCGACGTCTTCGGCAAGAAGAAAGCGGCCTGAGCCCTTAAAGCATCGGCCCGAAAAGTGGATTGCGATTTTCGGAAAAGGCGATGAAAACACAAAGAGTTAGAGCATCGGCCCGAAGGGCGGAATCTGGTTCTCGGAAAGATCCGATGCTMGAACAAGGAGCTGGATCGCCCATCCCCGCGTCCGAACGGACGCGCGGCGATCCAGTGCCCATGGGCCACCTGGCAGCAGGAGAACGACGATGACCAGGCACTTTGCCGGCGGATGCGCCTGTGGTGCGATCCGTTACGAGACAAGCAGCGAACCCATCGTCGAGATCCACTGCCAGTGCAGGGATTGCCAGAAGCGAAGCGGCACGGGGCATAGCTCCTATCTGACCTTCGCCGGGCGCGCCGATGTGGCCATCGCAGGCGAAGCGAAGAGCTGGCGGGTGGCGGGCGACAGCGGGAACGACAAGATCCACGCCTTCTGTCCCACCTGCGGAACGCCCGTTTACCTGACATTCCAGGCCATGCCGGAGCTGATCGCGGTGCACGCGGCAAGCCTTGACGACCCCGGCCAGTTCAATCCGCAAATGGTCGCCTATGCCGTTCGCGGCCATGGCTGGGACAGGATCGACCCCGCGCTACGGGTCTTCGAGCGCATGCCGCCGGGGTGACCGGCGGCGGAGCAGAGCTTCGATGGGCGGCCGGTGCCGGTTTGTGGAGCCGCGTGGCGGCCGCCCAGCTGGACATATTACGGCCCGGACAGGGCCGCGGTCTCGGCAGCACAATCCGGCATCGGGTTCGAGCGCTTCGCCTTCGCTGCCTTCACTTCCGCCTTCGCCGCCCTGAGATCGGCAAGGAAGGCCGCATTGGTCTGGAGCCGCGCAACGGTCGCCGCCCCCATGATGCGCCCGGCATCGACATCGCTCTGCCAATGGGCGTCGCAGATGACGCGGCTCTGCCCGAATTCGATGCCGCGCTTGAGCAATTCATTCGAGCGCTCGGGATTGATCTGCGCGAAGACGAGCGCCCATCCCCAGCCCGCGGCGGTGTGGCCAGACGGATAGGAGCCATCGGTCCTCAGAATCGTCTCCTGATCCGCCCTGCAGGTCGATTCGTTGTGAACGACGAAGGGCCGGACGCGGTTGTATTTGTTCTTCACGCCATAAGTGGAGAGGCCAAAATCGGACAGCATCGTCTGCGTCATCGCATAGAGGCGCGGGGTCTGCTTCTGGTCGATCCTGACACCCATCGCGCAGGAGAAATTGTCGGCCGCCTGCGGAAAGGCGAGATCGGCATCGGTAGAGGCGAGCTTCCAGCGGCTGGTGTTCCGCAGCGGGAGCGTCGCCTTGCGCGCCTCTTCGTCCCTGGCCAGCGCAGCCGAGTCCTTCTCGGGCGGCGGACCCAGCAGGACCAGGCTGTCGGGCAGTTCGGATGGCTTGAGATAGCCCGGCGCGATCTTGAAATGCGGATCTGTGACCTTGGGCTGGGCTTCGCCCGCTTGCGCAAAGGCCTGCCCGCAGAGCGCGATGAGCGCAACCATCGAAACACCTGCGGCCCGAACCGCGCTCGCCGTCATAGACATATCCATTCCTTTCGCCATCGTCGAACTCATAGGCAGACCGGTCAGAACCGGTATGTTGCCGCAACCGCGGGACCGTGCTGCGTCACATCGTAGGAAAAACCGCCCCTGCGATAATCGACATGGAGCGCCCTGTAACCGGCCTTCAACGTCAGGCTCTCGCTCCAGGCGTAATTGACGCTGCCCAAGCCCTGCCAGGTCAGGTGCGAGCCGACGCCGAAGCCCCCGACATCGCCTGCAACCGTCACGCTCCATGGGCCACCGAGCTTGATTCCGAGCCGGGCGCCGAGGATGGGGTCGGCCCAGATCTCGGAGTCGCGGTGGTCGATCCGGAGATTGGCCGGGCCGGGCAGGACCTCCAGCTTATTGTTCAGGTTCCAGAACCGGACGCCGCCGCCCAGGTCCAGCGAAACGGCCGCGTCCTCATAGACGCGATAAAGGGCGGAGCCCTGCACGATCGTGCTCTGCGAGCGCAGCTTCAGCGCGGAGAAGAAGGGCCCGGGCAGGTTGCCGCCGGTCGTCACCTGCGAAAACTGGCCATCGACCAGGAAGCCCCAGCGGTCGATACGCATCTCTGCGGAGGCCATCATCGCGCCGTTCAATTCCTTCAGCACGTCGCGGAAGCGCAGGTGGATATCCGCGGCCGGCAGCGGCGGGAAGGTTGCGCTCTTTCCGTCGATCGCCGTCGCCCAGAGATAGCTCGTGATGGAGAAGCTTGGCCCTGAAGCAATGACAGGGGCTGGCGGCCGGGCTGGCTGCGGGAGATCGGACGCCCAGGCGGGCATGTATAATGCTGYCGACGTCAACGCGATGATGAGAGAGCGCACCGTTTCCCCTGACATTGATCTCTGGTCTCGTGGCCTGTCCGTGGCCTGTGTCGACCCGCCGCACGGGCGGAGCGACGGCGTTGCCGACCCTTCGTGCAGGCGGACCGTCCGCGGAAGCCGACGCCTCCGTGCCGCCGATCATGTCCCGACCGGCAGGCGAACTCCGTTCCCAGCATTTCGTGCATGGGCCGATCGCAGTCTTGCCATTTCGCGCCAATCGCGACCGGCTATTCTGCGCGTCGTGGGCGAATCCTGGGGTAGCCCTGCCCCAGGAAACGCGGCGCCCCGATGATCACGGCGAGATCCGATGGCTGATATCCCTTTGACGCGCGGCCAGTTCCTTCTGCCCTTCGTCGGAATTCTCGACGAGATGGGGGCGCCGACACATTCGCTCCTGGAGAAGTTCCGGCTTCCCTCGTCCCTGGAGGAGAAGAGCGACTTCTACCTGCCGCTCCTGCCGGTGCTGCGCTTCGCGGCAACCGCCGGGAGAAMCCAGGGCATCGAGGATTTCGGCTTCCTCGCGACCCAGCGGCTGCATTTCCTGCATCTGAGAGAAAGGACCCGGGCGCTGATCGCTCACGCCCCGACACTGCTCGTTGCGCTCAGGCACGCCTGCCGCTGGGCGTCACGGGAGGATACGATCCTGAGCATGTGGATCKAACACCATGACGATCATGCGC
This sequence comes from Allobosea sp. 05T439, assembly GCF_056396005.1. Taxonomy (NCBI): domain Bacteria; kingdom Pseudomonadati; phylum Pseudomonadota; class Alphaproteobacteria; order Hyphomicrobiales; family Alloboseaceae; genus Allobosea; species Allobosea sp. 05T439. The sequence goes on from NZ_JBFTKP010000016.1 coordinate 134,064, forward strand.
GCGTCTGCAGCAGGCTCGCCGGGACAGATGGGCTGCTCAATCTGGAATACGCACAATGKATCCAGAATATTTTCCCGGTCTACATCATCCGGCAGTTTGCAGGGCCCGACTGGATGCCGGGAACGATCGCCTCCCAGACGAGGTACACGCCGGGTCCTGCKACGCGGGCCGCCTGGCCCAATGTGCAGTTCCTGTCAGGCCAGCACGCTGCCTGGATCAGCCTGCCGGTCTCCCACCTTGGTCTTTCCAACCGTTCGACCGACTCATTTGCTCCCCCGCACGATCAGGCGGATGGTCCCTCGGCCTTTGACATCGTCGAGTTGCTCAAGCTGATGTTGCCGGCCTATCTGGATGAGCGAACCCCGGCTCTGGCCGAGGTCGCGGAGATGGCAGGCGTCAGCGCCCGCAGCTTTCAGCGCAAGCTCGCCCATGTCGGCCTGACCTATTCGGACATCCTCGACACGGTCAGATATGAGAATGCGGCCAGGCTTTTGCGCGACACGGATTCCAGGATCATCGATGTCGCATTTTCGACCGGCTACACGGACCCGGCGCATTTCAGCCGCGCCTTCCGCCGCATTGCCGGCGTAACGCCGCGTCAGTTCCGTGAGCAATCGCGGCTGGGATGAGCGCGTTTCGAGGAGCCGATGGCGCGCCTTCGGCAATGCAGCATGGTTGCGATCCGGCCTGGATCGTCGCACCATCGCACCCGTCCTCACCGTCCGGATCGCATCTTGGCCCGCATCGACCTCCGCAACTCCTCGCGCTACTGGCACGACCCGCGGGTTCCGGGCCTGAGCTGCCTCGTTGCCGATTTCACCAGCCATGATTATGCGCCCCATAGCCATGACGGCTTCGTCGTCGCCGTCACCGAAGCCGGCGGCGCCGAATTCAAGAGCCGCGGACGCAGCGACGAGGCCAGGACCTCGAGCCTCTTGGTGTTCAACCCCGACGAGCCCCATTCCGGGCGGATGGGCTCGAGCCGGCGCTGGCTCTATCGCGGGTTCTACCTGACGCCACCGGCGATCGAGACGCTGAAGACCGCGCTGGGCCTGGATGAGACCGCCTATTTCAGCCGCAACACCGTCCACGACCCCGATCTGATCGAGGCTTTCCTCGGCCTGCACCGCATCCTCGACCAGGGCGACGATCCGCTTGAGGAGCGCGAGCTGCTGCTGCGCAGCTTCGGTGCCCTGATCCGGCGCCATGCCGCGGGCGAACCCCGGCTGGTGCTGCCGGCGCGGGACCGCGCCAAAGCCGCCCGCATCCGCGAGTTCATGCGGGAGCGTCATGCCGAGGACCTCACGCTGGAGCAGTTGGGGCTGGAGGTCGGTCTGACGCCGTTCCAGCTCATCGCCCTGTTCAAGCGCAGCACGGGGTTGACCCCGCATGCCTATCTCACGCAACTGCGCCTCAAGGCGGCGATCAGGGCGCTCGGGCGCGGCGCCACGATCGCCGCTGCTGCGCTCGACGCCGGCTTCTACGACCAGAGCGCGCTGACGCGGCATTTCAAGCGCAGCTACGGCATTACGCCGCTGCAATGGGTGCGCGCCGCGTCCGGCTGAAGCATCGGCAGGAAACGTGGATTGCGGCCTTCGGCAGAGCCGCTGCACACGGGCGATCTGATCGCGCTCTCAATTTTCGCCAATAGACACGCGCCGCGCCGCGCCACTCTCGCCTGCAGGCAAGCCCCTCGTCGGGGCTGCCCGCAAGGTGAGTTTCATGTCCCGCTATTACTGCCTCGATCATCCCGATGTCCTGACGCTGGCGACGGAGGTCGTAGAGACACGGCCAGGCCGGGTCGCGCTTTCAGAAAGCCCGTTCTATCCCGGCGGCGGCGGCCAATTGCCCGATCGCGGCACGCTCGCCTGGACTGGCGGCGAAGTCGCGATCGCGGGTTTCGAAAACGAGGGCGGCCGGCTCTGGCACATGCTGGCGGAACCGCTCGAACTGCCGGCGGCGCCCGTGGAAGCGAGGGTCGACGGGCCGTTCCGGCAGCTGATGCGGGCGCTGCACACCGATCTGCATATCGTGAATGCCGTCGTCTTCCAGGATTTCAATGGCGCGCTCGTCACCGGGGTGCAGATGAACGAGGACGGCACGGCGCGCATCGATTTCGACTTGCCCGAGGCGGATAACGAGCGCCTGCGCGCCATCGAAGGCACGGTCAACGATCTGATCCGGCGGGATTTTCCGGTGCGGCAAAGCCATGTCGCGGAAGCCGCGGCCTTCGCGGAGCCCGGCCTGATCCGCTCGCGCTCTGTCGCCCCGCCGCCGACGGCGGACGGGCAGGTCCGCATCGTCGAGATCGTCGGGCTCGACCGGCAGGCCTGCGGCGGCACGCATCTCGCGTCGACCGGGGCCTCGCCGCCGATCAGCATCCTGAAGATCGACAACAAGGGCCGGCATAACCGCCGGCTGCGCATCGGCCTCGCCGGCGTCGCGTAAGGCGCTCGCGATGTATCTCTTCCAGCGTCTCTGGTCGCAGCCCTTGCTGCTCCTGCCTCTGCCGCCGCTGTTCTGGGCCGGCAATCTCGTGCTCGGCCGGGCGCTCGCAGGATCCTTTCCGCCTGTCTCGCTGGCGGTCGGCCGCTGGCTCGTAGCGCTCGCCTGCCTGCTGCCCTTCGTTCTCGGCACGCTTCGTGCGCAGCGGCAGGCGCTCATCCGCGCGCGTGGCCTCGTCTTCGCCTGCGGCGCCTTCGGCATCGCCGGCTACAATGCGCTGGGCTATCTCGCCCTGCAAAGTGCACCGGCCGCGAGCGTCGCCTTCCTGAACTCGACCCTGCCGCTGATGGTGCCGCTCGCTGCCTTCATGCTCGGCGTCGAGCGTGTCTCGGCCCGCACGCTGGCCGGCATCGCCATCTCCTTCGTCGGCGTGAGCTGGATCGTCGCGCGCGGTGCGCCTTCGACGCTGTCGGGCTTGAGCCTCACCGGCGGCGAGCCGCTGGTTCTAATCGCGGTCGCCAATTACGCGGTCTATTCGGTGCTGCTGCGCCGCCGCCCGGCCGATCTCGACCCGCTCCTCTTCCTGGCCGCGACGATGGCGGCGGGGCTCCTGGTGCTGCTGCCGTTCTGGATCTGGGAGCTCGCCCAGGGCGCGACGATCCCGATATCGCCCGGCCCGATCGCGGCGGTGCTCTATATCGGCGTCTTCGCCTCGCTGCTCGCCTTCATCATCTGGAATCGCTGCGTCGGTGCGCTGGGGCCGAGCGTGACCGGCGCCTCCTTCCATCTCGTCGCCCTGTTCACCGCCGCCCTCGCCTTCCTGCTGCTCGGCGAGCCCGTGCAGCCGTTCCATCTCGTTGGCGCGGCCTTGATCCTCGGCGGCTTCGGCCTCGCCGCCGCTGGCGGCCGCCCGTCCGTATCCCGACGCCCCGGAGAAGCCAGATCATGACCGTGTTTGCGCAGGAGGATTTCGCCGATCACGAGCAGGTGGCGTGAACGGCGATGACTGCGACGATCGCCCTGCTCGCGGAACTGGTCGGTTTCGACACGACATCGAGCCGCTCGAACCTGGCGCTCGTCGAGCGCGTCGCCGACCGCCTCGACGGCATCGGCGCCCGTGTCCGGTTGAGCCATGACGAGGGTCGCGGCAAGGCCAATATCCTCGCGAGCTTCGGCCCCCGCGCGCCGGGCGGCGTCGTCCTCTCCGGGCATACCGACACGGTTCCGGTCGACGACCAGAGCTGGTCCTCCGACCCCTTTCGGCTGAGCGAGCGCGACGGCAGGCTCCATGGCCGCGGCGCCGCCGACATGAAGGGTTTCATCGCGGCCTGCCTTGCCGCGGCGGAGAGTTTCGCGGCCACCGATCTCGCGCGGCCGATCCATATCGCGCTGTCCTATGACGAGGAGGTCGGCTGTCTCGGCGTGCCCGACCTGATCGCCGATCTGCTCGCCCATGAGGAGATGCCGGAGCTCGCCATCATCGGCGAGCCGACCCTGATGCGGCTCGGCGACCGCCATCGCGGCTTTCTCGGGTTCCGTACCCGTTTCGAGGGCAAGGCCGCGCATTCGAGCGATCCGAGCGCGGGGGCGAGCGCGATCTATCCCGCGGCCGATTTCGCCGGCTTCCTCAGGGCGGTCGGGCACCGCGCCGGGGCAATAGACCGCACGACCGTCAATCTCGGCCGGATCGAGGGCGGCTCGGCGATCAACATCGTGCCCTCCGCCTGCGAGCTGTTCTGGGAATTCCGGCCGGTCACGCCTGAGGATGCCGAGGAGACCGAACGGCTGGTCGCCGCCTATCTCGCCCGCGCAACGCCGCCCGACATCCGCCAGTCGACGCGAAGGCATGTCCATGTTCCGCCTCTGGCGAGCGCCGGCGACGAGCCGGCGCTCGCTGTCGCCGCCGCGCTCGGCGGCATCGGCCCGCCCTTCGCGATGCCCTTCGGCACGGAGGCCGGTTTCTTCCAGGCCGCCGGCATCTCCGCGGTGGTGTGCGGGCCCGGCTCGATCGCGCAGGCGCACCAGCCCGACGAGTGGATCGCGCCCGCGCAGCTCGACGCCGCCGACGCCTTCCTGGCCCGGCTCGCCGGCTGGGCCGGCCGCCGTCACTCCTGAAGGGCCGCGCCCACGATGCCGGTTTCGCCGGCGCAGGCGACCGGAGCCGGCGCGCTATTCGATCACGCGATCGGCGCGTTCGATCAGAGCTGGCTTGACCTCGATGCCGAGCGCCCTCGCCGTCTTCAGATTGAGCACGAATTCGAACACGGTCGGGCGCTCGATCGGCAGTTCCGCCGGCTTCGTTCCCTTCAGGATGCGGTCCACGTAATAGGCGACCCGCCGATAGGATTCAGCGAGCTTCGGTCCGTATGTGTACAAGGCGCCGGCCTCCGCAAAATCGGCCCAGGCCGAGACGACGGGAATGCGGTGTGCGTTCGCGACATCGACGATCTGCCGGCGGTTCGTGAAGGTGATCGGATCGGGAAAGACCACGATCGCCTGCGGCGGGTCGGCGGCCAGGCCGGCATAGGCCAGACGGAGCGCGTCGGGACCCGGGGTGGAAAAATATTGGATCGCAATGCCGAGCTTCTCAGCCATCTCGATCGAATTGCTTCGCTCCAGCTCCTCTCCGGCATGCGTCGGACTTGCGATGATCGCGACACGATTGATCTGCGGCATCACTTCCCGCAGCATTTCCAAGCGTTTGCCGTTCAGCTCGACCGACATCAAGGTGATTCCGGTCATCTTGCGTGCGGGCCTGGCAAGGCTCTCGGCGAGCCCGGCCAGAACAGGGTCGGCGCTGAACACATAGATCACCGGGACGACGGCGCTGACCTTCTGAAGCAGGCTCGTCGCCGGACCATGGGTGACGATCACATTCACCGGCATGGCGGCCAGTTCGTCCGCCAAGGCCACGACCCGGTCACTGTCGCCATCGGCATAGCGCGCCGTCATCGTGAGATTGCGGCCCTCGACATAGCCCAGGGCGGCAAGCCCGGCACGCAATGCGTCGAGAAACGGGCTGACTTCGGCGACCCGTCCCATGGTGAGCCAGCCGAGATGGACGGCCTTGGGCTGCTGCGCACGCGATCCGAGCGGCCAGGTCAGCCCTGCGCCAGCGAGCAAGAGGACGAAATCCCGTCGCGTCATCGGCCAACCCTCCGGTGGCAGGGGCGCCATCTTGCCCGATGCGCGCCGAAATGTCGTCAGATGTCGCCGCTTCGCCCGCGGGGCGGGATGGCGTTCGCCTCCGCCCGCGAAATGAGCCAATCATGCCCTGTCCATGGATCGGCCGCGCCTGTACCGGTTCGGCGGCAACGCGTTTGGAGACGAGGATGCGCAGTATAGGAGCTTCAAGCCGCCTCGGCCTGCTGACGCTGACATTTGCCGCGGCGCCAGGACCGGCGCCGGCCTCCGCTCAATCCATCCCGGAGCGGGCGAATTTCGACCCGATCGCCGTGGTCGATGGCATCAGGATCAGCCGGACCGAGTGCGCGGCGCTGGAAGCCAAGAATACCGCGATCTGGCTCGAAACCCAGGCGACATGCCTGCGATATTATGCGGCCGGGCTGAAACCTGGCTCCGGCACGATCCCCGTCGCCGCGATCTGGCTGAACGGCGACGTGCTGGGACCGAAGGGGGCGAATGCGGACAAGCGGCAAGGCGGCTTCGGCCCGACGGAGATGGTCGCGCTGCAGCAGAGGCTTTCGGCCCGCTTCGGCATCCCATCGATCTTCCTGGGGCGGCCCGGAACCTATGGAAGCGCCGGCAAGCACTACACGATGCGCGGCCGCCCCATCGAAGCGCAGCTCATTTCGGCTGCGCTCGACGGTCTCAAGGCGCAGTATCACATCCAGTCATGGGCGCTCGGCGGGCATAGCGGTGGCGGCACGCTCGTCGCGGAGATGCTGGCGCAGCGCGACGATCTGCGCTGTGCGGTGATCTCCTCCGGCGCAGCCGCCTATCGCGCCTATCTGGAAGCACGCGGCCTCGTGAGGCCGGGGCAGAGATCGGAGCGTTTCGACCCCTCGGCCGCGCTCGACAAGGTGCCGACCGATCCCGTGCGTCGCCTCTTCGTGATCGGTGACCCGCGCGAGACGAATGTGCCGTTCTCCTCCCAGAAGCTCTATTTCGAAAGCCTCACGCGCCGCGGCCATGCGGCCTGGCTGATCCCGCTGGAGCGCGCCACGGATGCCCGCCACCATGATCTCGTCGATTTCGGCGAGACCGCCAACGCGCTCTGCGCGGCAGGCGCGGGCACAGACCGGATTGTCGGCACGCTCACCTCCATGCCGGCACAGGGACCTCGCTTGTCAAACTGAGCTGTTGCAAGTGCCAAGCGGTGGCTCAGATGGCGCGAGATTCCCGTTGGCCGCCTTGGTCGGGAGTTGACAGGTCGGCGCCAGACCCTGCCCTCGCCCTCAGATTGAGATTCATCCCCCTCCTCTATCGCGTTGGAAAGACGAGGTTTCCAGAAGAGGACAGGCGGCACCCGAAGATCGGCGACGCGCGATGCTGGAGCTTTCTCCTGAACGGGATGGCGAGCCGGCTACTCCAGATCGGGACACCGGTCACGCGCGCTCGAGAAATCCTCCGTCGTCCCGAAAGCCACCCCGCCGAAGGACGCGTATTGCGACGCGAACGGCGGATGCTGCGCCTCGCCACCATGCGAGCTGGCCGAGATTGGGACCGGGGCGTACCGGGCCCGGGCCACCGTTCCCGGCGATCCGGCCCCTGGCTGGCGAGCCTCGCAAAGTAGCTCCCGGATATGGCCGAGACTAATCTGGAAATTCTCCAGTCTATATCTGCCCATTTTCGAGACCGTCGGCACTCAGAGCGAACCGCGACTCAGCAATCATCAATTCACCTATCGTCATCGCGGCATGCAATTGGGGGGCGCCCTCGGATAACGGCATATCGCACGGCATCCGGCGGCCTATCCTCTTGCGTAAACCTTTTCATCATCGTCAATATTGACCCTCACGTCAGCCAATCAAGTTTAGAACTGCCCCAGCGTCCCTGCCACGGAATCGACGCACCACCTCGACGCGAAACGATGTTGCACGACATTGGACGCTCGCATAACAATCGACTTGTCGAACAATGCTTTCGGCCCAGGATCCGGCGGATCGCTGGCCTTTACAGGGATGCACAATAACTCGGAGGAGACATCGATGACTCGACGTATTCGCTTCGTGTTGCCTTATACGTTACTGGCCTCATTCGCCCTATCCGGGGCGGCGACGGCCCAAAGCCCCGGCGGAACGCCCGGGCTCACCAGCACCACGGTGATGTCCGGGCGCGAGCTGACCTGGGACATGGCCTTCCTGCCCGACGGCACGATGTTCTTCACCGAGAAATGCGGTGGGCTCTCGGTCCGGCTCCCCTCCGGCAAGATCAACGCCCTGCTCGGCATCAAGGATTCCAAGAACTACCCCGAGACCGCGTCCGACCTCTTCTGCAGCGGCCAGGCCGGCATGAGCGGCGTGGCGATCGACCCCGACTTCGCCAGCAACCGCTTCATCTACGTGTCCTCGGCGTCGAACATCACCGCTCCGGGAACCAATCGGGTGCTGCGGCTCGTGGTCAGCCCCGATCTGACCAAGGTCTCGAACCGGCAGGATATCGTCACCGACATCGCCTACAAGGCGGCGCCGAGCAACCATCCCTTCGGCGATGCCGGCGCGCATAATGGCGGACGCCTGCGCTTTGGCCCCGCGGACGGCTTCCTCTACGTGACGACGGGCGACACCCATAATGGCGAGGTGCCGCAGGGCCCGACCCGCATTGGGGGCAAAGTGCTGCGCATCGACCGGGACGGCAAGGCCGCGCCCGGCAACAACCCGCCACAGGGCTTCGATACGCGCGTCTTCACCTACGGCCACCGCAATCCGCAGGGCATCTGCTTCCGGCCCGGCACCAACCAGCCCTACACGGCGGAGAACGGCCCCTGGCATAGCGACGAGGTGACGGCGCTAACCGCCGGCGGCAACGCGGGCTGGGATCCGCGCCCGAACATCGCCGGGCGCGCCGACTGCCCCGACAATTATTGCGGATACTCGCCGAACCAGATGGGCGCAGTGGATCCGAAGGAGCGCTCGGCCTTCATGCCGATGACCGACACCAAGACCTATCCCAACGCGATGAAGCCGGCCTGGAACAACGACACGCTTTCGCAGGGCATGTCGTCATGCGTATTCCTGAACGGCCCGCAATGGAAGGACTGGAACGGCCGGATGGTCGTGACCTTCATGGGCATCGGCATCCACGGAACGCCGGTCGGCAACCGCCTCGACGTGCTCAACATCACGCCCGATGGCGCGTCCGCCACGCGCAGCACGGTGTCCCTGCCGATGCCGGCCGGACGCTTCCGCTCCGTCGTGCAGGCGCCTGACGGCAGCATGTACGTGGCCACCGACCAGGGCGACGTCTACCAGCTCAAGCCCAACTGAGCCTGATGGGCAGCCGCGCCTGCCGCAGCGGCGGCGCGGCCGACCTTCCGTCTGCGGGCTCGGCCTGGCCGCGCCCGCAGACCTGACGCGATCAGCATTCGCAACCGCTTCGGACACCGACCAGCACGAGACGATACGGACAGATGGAGCTTGGGCTTCTCGCCTGGCGGCGGACAAGTGCCGGCTCCGGCAGCGCTTGCGTTTCAGCGCATGTCCCGCAGATCATCGCGTGCCTGGCCGCCCCGACCGGAGAGCCGATGATGATCCTTGCGTTGGTGCTATCCGCTTCGTTTCGACCACTGTTCCGCGATACCGACCGATCCGGATCGCGCATGATGGGAAGCCTGGTCCATGGTTGACTTTCGCCACCTCGCCGCAGCCGCTTTCGTCGCGCTTCTGGCATCCTCGCCCGCTTTCGCAAGCCCCGAACTGGCCAGGAGCAAGAACTGCGTCGCCTGCCATTCGATCGAACGCAAGATGATCGGTCCAGCCTACAAGGCCGTTGCCGAGCGCTATGCCAAGGACGAAGCCGCGCTCAAGACCTTGAGCGAGAAGATCGTGAAGGGCGGCGGCGGCAATTGGGGTCAGATGCCGATGCCGCCTCAACCTGGCGTCTCGCCCGAGGAGGCCGAAGGTCTGGTGAAGTGGATTCTGTCCCAGCAATAGGGACCGTCATCGGCGGCAGCGGCGGCCTCCGGCACCGGTGCCGCCAGATACTGGAGCCGCTCAGCGGGTCACCCCCCGTCGGTTAGGACGACTTCTGCTTCCGGCCCAACTCTGACAATCTCGGCGGAGTGTCGCGACGTCGACAGCCGGCCTGCTGCGCGACCGACAGCGGAGAGGAATGGAAGTGATGAAGCGCATCTTCGTAGCCACGGCCCTTGCGGCAAGCTTCGCCTGGCCCGGCCTGCTTGCCGCCCAGGATCTCCCGCGGTCGATTGTGGAGCTCGGCTTGACCGACATTCAGACCCGCCCGAAGCCGCACATCGCCTATGGCAGATATGTCTACGGCACCCTGCCCGGCGGCGCTCGCATCAAGGTCGAACTGGAGCAKAACGGGGAAATCGATGAAATCGAAGCGCGGGGGCGCGGCCTCTTTCCCATTGACCAGATCCGCTCGCTGGTTCCGGCCCCGGTGCTGCAAAACCCGTCCTGGCCGGCCGGTGCTACGCTCGAAAGGATTGAGTTCGAGCGAGGCGGACGCATCAAGATCGAAGGCCGCCTTGCCGACGGGATCAAGTTCGATGCCGAGTTTGCAGCCGATGGGCAGCTGATCGATTTCGATAGGGACGGCTGAAGACGCGGCCAGCGCGCGCGAGTGGCCTCCTGCCAAAGGTCGATGCTACCAAGATGCAGGAATCGCCGCGCAGCCACACGCCGTCCGTGTCGCCAAGCATTTGCGACGTGAGACGCGCCAGCTTCTGTCATTCCGAGGCTATGCGGCCACCGTCCGTATCTGGGAAAGCTGCCCAAACAAAAACGCGCGCGATCCACTTTCGGACCGTCGGAAGCCTGAGGAGGGCTGATTGAAAGGCAAGGGGTTCTACGTGTGGATTACCGTCTTCGCCGTGGTCGTGGGCGTTCTGGTTTGGAGCCTCAGCCCCGGCCCTTCGGAACATCCATCGATCGGAGGGGGCGGTTATGACCTCTCCGGCCCAGTTTACACCTTGGTGCTTCTGGCATTCACGGGCCTCTGGACGCTTGCAACACTGCTGACCGGCCTGAACCACAGCGAGGCAGGGACCCGTCGTCGCGCGTTCATCCTGGCGGTCATCGGCCTCATCACCTTCTCGCTGTCGATCATGATCTGGGGCAACAACCTGAGTTAGCGGGCACGCGGGCGTGACACTGGAAACAGGCTATTCGCGAGGCGCAGGTCGATCGTCGATCCCACCGGCGTGCCTATCTCGAGTCGAGCAAATTGCGTCCCACGTCTGCGGGAAGCGAAGTGCGCCCCGATCCAGTCTGAGGCGCATCGCTCKACATGACCGATCGCTATCGTTGCATGTGATGCCCAAACGGTTGCAACTATAGCAGTTCGCGAACCTTCGCGCGGGCTGCTTCGCAGCAGCTCAACAACGGGCAGAGGTCTCGCGAGGATGAAGACCCTCATTGATTCCACCAATGCGCTGATCGGTGGAATGGCGGCGATACGCCGCCAATTCGGCGTGCCGGAGCAGTTTCCGCCCGCGGTTCTTGCAGCGGCGGAAACTGCTGCCCATCGCGCGCCGACCGCGCATGTCGACCGCACGGACCGGCCTTTCGTCACGCTCGACCCCGCGACATCGACGGATCTCGACCAGGCCTTCACGATCGAGCGCAGCGGCAACGACCTTTTGCTGCATTACGCCATCGCCGATGTCGCCTGGTTCGTCGACGATGGCGACGCGGTCGACCGGGAAGCGTGGCAGCGCGGCACGACGCTCTATCTGCCGGACGGCAAGGTCGGGCTGTATCCGCCGGTTCTCGCCGAGGGCGCCGCGAGCCTCCTGCCCACCGGACCTCGGCCGGCGGTGATCTTCACCACCCGGATCGACACCGATGGCAATGTCCATCTCGATAATGCAGAGCGGGCTGTCATCCGCAGCACCGCCAAGCTCGCCTATGACAGGGTCGGCGCGTCTGATCTGCCGCCCGATTTCGATGAACTGGCCCGCCGCATCGAGGCTGCCGAGAGCCGGCGCGGCGCAGCGCGCGTGGACCCACCTGAACAGGAGGTCGATGCTCTCGGCGACGGCCGCTACCAATTGATCTTCCGCCCGCGCCTGCGCGCCGAGGAGCAGAACGCCACCCTGTCCCTGGCCAGCAATATCGCGATCGCGGCGGCACTCCTGACAGCCCGGACCGGCCTGTTCAGGGTCATGCAGGAACCGGATCAGAAGGCCGTCCAGCGCCTGCGCCAGACCGCGCGCGCCCTGGGCCTGTCATGGCCGGAGATGGAGACGCTCGTCCAGTTCGAGAAGACGCTGAATCCCGCCGACAGCAGCCACGCGGCCTTCATGCTGGCGGTGCGGAGGGCTAGCGGCGGCGCGAGCTATGTTCCCTATCGCGAAGGCATCGTGCCGTGGCATGCGCCGATGGCGGCGACCTATGCGCATGCCACGGCACCGCTGCGCCGTCTCGCCGATCGCTATGTGGTGCGCGCCGCCCTGGCGGTGGCGAACGGCCAGCCGGTTCCGCCAGCGGTATCGGCCGCATTCGAACAACTGCCTGCGGTGATGGCGCGGGCCGATGCGCGCGACGGTCAAGTGGACCGGGACGTCATCGATCTGGCCGAAGCTCTTATGCTCCAGGGCAGCGAAGGAACCGCGTTCGAGGCGGTCGTGACCGACGCGGATGAGCACGGCCTGCGCATCCAGCTCTGCGAGCTGCCGGTGGTCGCGCGGGTTCGCGGGCAGGACAGCAAGCCGGGCGATAGGATCCGGGTCAGGCTGACATCTGCCGACCCCCTGCAGAACATGATCACCTTCGAACGAGCAGGTTGAGGGCGATGACGCTCCGAGAACCCGTCCTACAGCCGGTGCGGATCGCAGAGCTGCGGGGTACTGCGGAACGGTGCGCGACTACATGTCCGAGCGAAACTCCCGGGGTGTGCGGCCGGTCGCCTTCTGGAAGGCGCGCGCGAAATTGGCGGGAGAGGAATAGCCCATCTCCGCCGCAACACGGGTGATCGAGCCGTTCATGTGCCGAAGCAATTCGGTCGCGCGCTGGAGCCGTGCCGCGTTTGCCAGGCTGCGGAAATCGGTGCCGGCCCGGTTCAGCTCGCGCTGCAACGTCCGGACGCTGGTCCCCATCGGTCGCGCAGCCCGATCGATGGAGACGCTGCCGGTGAGAACCTGGGCCCGGACCTGTGCCATGACGACGTCGAGCAGATCGTGTGGCGCTCCGCCGGGCCGGTCTCGCGCCACGTCCTCGATGGTGACAATGGGCCATGACCCGCGGTTCGGAGCAGCCGACAAGAGATGGCGTTCGATGACGATCGTCACGGCCGGCGCGTTGAACAGGACCGGGCAGTGGAAGAGATCTTCGAACAGGCCGGTTTGGCGCGGCCTCTCGATATTGAGCTCGATGCGCAGCGGCCGCCAGTCGAACGGCAAATAGGCCCTGATGACGCTGAGCAGAACGCCGGCCGCCGCACCGGCGATCATCTCGTAGCCAGCGTGGCCGGCGAGCGCAAAGACATAGCTGTAGCGCGCCTCGTCGCCGGTGATCGCGAGCGACATCCGGTCGTGGGTGCTGTGATAGCCAAGGGCCGCAATCGCCCGCTCGATGGAGTGGCCGAGCGTCTCGGCTCCCAGGATATAGCGCCCGAAACAGCCATAGTTGCCGGCGTTCATCATCGGGGCGATCAGGAACCCGAGATTGGGCTCGCCGGCGACTCTCGCGGCGGCATTCACGAAGCCGAGCACTGCGGCATGCGGGATGAAGCAATTGCGGCCCTCGGTCAGCTCGATATCGAAGCCTGCCGCACGGTTCGCCCGCAGAAGCGCCCTCTCCCCGAGTTCATGCCGCAGGAATGCTGGCAGGCCGTGCAGGATATGGCTGGAGATGACGGGGATTTCAGACACGCGCTGGACACTCCGGAATACCGTAAAGTTGGCGCAAAATGAGTGGTCTCGAAATCCGATTGCTGTTTTGTCGCACAGTATAAGTGCCGCGGGCAAACGGGAAACCGGTTTTGGCCGTCGGCAGCTTTATTGTCGATGAAGGAATTTCCGGCCGTGAGCGCGAGGACGTTGTTCAGCTTAGCCAGACTGACACTCTTCGCGACCTTGTCGTGTTCGGGAGGAGCGCTGGCGGAGGCTTCGACGAACAGCACGGCCGATCTGGCCAAGGCGGCGCAGAACCCCGTTGCCGACATGATCAGCCTGCCCTTTCAGAACAACTTCAACTTCAATGTCGGGCCGCATAGGCAGCTGCAGAATGTCCTCAACATCCAGCCCGTGATCCCGATCACGCTGAACAAGGACTGGAACCTGATCACGCGCTGGATCACGCCGGTGATCTCGCAACCGGCCCTGACGGTGAATGGTGACCGCGAGTTCGGCCTCGGCGACATCAACCCGAGCTTCTTCTTCTCGCCGAAGCAGCCGACGCACGGCATCATCTGGGGCATCGGGCCGACCTTCGTATTCCCGACCGGCACCGACAAGACCCTGACCGCCGGCAAGTACTCGGCGGGTCCGGCTTTCGTCGCCCTGGCCATCGAAGGCCCCTGGGTCGTCGGCGTTCTCGTCAACAATGTCTGGTCCTTCGCGGGCAAGAGCAACCGCAGCGCGGTCAACGCGATGACGCTGCAGCCCTTCGTGAACTACAATTTCCACGGCGGCTGGTACCTGACCTCGTCCCCGATCATCACCGCCGACTGGGAGGCCGGCCA